>JACPPN010000295.1 GCA_016190995.1 Acidobacteriota bacterium
GACTAGGAGCGTGTTGCCCTTTCTCGGACACGCTCCTAGATCGATGAGCCTTGTTGAGTCATTGAGCTCAGCGAGTCAATGCCGTACGGTCGAACCAAGTACAATGCGTTGAGTGTCGTGCCCGTGTCAGTGAGGTACGCATGCGCCTGCTGAGAATGTTCGTCTTCGTCGTCCTGCCGCTCGCCTTCCTGTTCGCGACGATTCACGCGCTCGTGATGCCGGTTGCCGCCCAGACCGTCGAGGTGCCGCCTCCGGTCCCCGGGTTCGATCCGAAGGCCATGGATCCGACCGTGAGCCCGTGCACCGACTTTTTCCAGTACTCGTGCGGCGGCTGGATCAAGAGCAACCCAATCCCGCCGGATCGCTCGAGCTGGAGCCGGGGAGGGCAGCTCGATGAGCGCAATCAGACGATCCTTCACCAGATCCTCGAGGAGGCCGCGCGCAATCCCGATCCACCGGACCAGGATACGAAAAAGATCGCGGATTACTACGCGTCCTGCATGGACGAGGCGGGCATCGAAGCGAAGGGCGCGAGGCCGTTCGAGCAGGAATTTCAGCGCATCGACGCGCTGAAGATGAAAGAGGACCTCGTCCAGGCGATGGCCCGCCTCCACACGCTGGCGATTACGGCGGGCTTTCGCTTCGGATCCGATCAGGATTTCAAGGATGCCGCCAGCGTCATCGCGAGCGTCGATCAGGGCGGCTTGAGTCTTCCCGACCGCGACTACTACCTCAACGCGGACGAGCGGTCGGTGACGTTGCGGGCGCAGTTTGTCGAGCACGTGCAGAAGATGTTTGAGCTGCTGGGCGAACCGCCAGCCAAAGCGGCCGCCGGCGCGAGCGCGGTCATGGAGCTCGAGACCGCGATGGCGAAGGTCTCGATGGATCGCGTGCTGCGCCGGGATCCCGAGAACATCTACCACAAGCTGATGATCGCCGAGCTGCAGGCCCTGACGCCCTCGTTTCCGTGGAAGGTGTACCTCGCCGACGTCAAGGCGCCGCCGTTCCAGACGGCCATCGTGGCATCTCCCGACCTCATGACAGGGTTCGACGCCCTGGTCGGATCGACTGGGCTGGAGAAATGGAAGGCCTATCTGAGGTGGCACGTGCTCCACAGCCAGGCCGATCTGCTTGCCTCGGCCTTCGTCAACGAGAACTTCCGCTTCTTTGGAAAGACCCTCACCGGCGCGCAGGAGCTCCAGGCGCGCTGGAAGCGGTGCACGACGTTCACCGACGACGACCTCGGTGAGGCGTTGGGCAAGGTGTACGTCCAGCGAACGTTCGGCGCCGAAGGGAAGGAGCGGACGCTCCAGATGGTGCGCGACATCGAAAAGGCGCTCGAGCGCGACATCCAGGCGCTCGACTGGATGACCGAGGCGACCAAGAAGCAGGCGCTCGTCAAGCTCCACGCCGTCGCCAACAAGATCGGATATCCGGACAGATGGCGCGATTACGGCGCGCTCCGGATCGTCCGCGGCGACGCTATCGGGAATTCGCTCCGGAGCAACGAGTTCGCGTTCCGGCGCGAGCTGAACAAGATTGGCAAGCCGGTCGATCGCGGCGAGTGGTTCATGTCGCCCCCGACGGTGAACGCGTACTACTATCCGCTCACCAACGACATCAACTTCCCTGCGGGCATCCTGCAGCCGCCGTACTTCGACAAGAGCCTGGACGACGCGGTGAACTACGGCGCGGTCGGGGCGGTCATCGGCCATGAGCTGACGCACGGCTTCGATGATCAGGGCCGCAAGTTCGACGCGACCGGAAATCTCGCCGACTGGTGGACGCCCAAAGACGCACGGGCCTTCGAAGAGCGTGCCGCCTGCATCGTCGAGAAATACGCGCAGTTCACGGTCGTGGACGATGTGAAGGTGAACGGGAAGCTGACCCTCGGCGAGAACGTAGCGGACAACGGCGGCTTGAGGCTCTCGTTCATGGCCCTCATGGATCGCCTGGCCGGGAAGGAGAAGAAGCCGATCGACACCTTCACGCCGGAGCAGCGCTTCTTCCTCGGATTCGGTCAGGTGTGGTGCGGCGAGCGGACGGAGCAGCGCTGGCGGATGCTCGCCACGATCGATCCGCATTCGCCGTACAAGTGGCGGGTCAACGGCGTCGTCTCGAACATGCCGGAGTTCCAGAAGGCGTTCGGCTGCAAGCCGGACGATCCAATGACGCGCGAGAAGCTGTGTCGGGTTTGGTAGCGACAGGACGGCGTTCGATTGTGACGGCCGCGGCGGGTGTCGCGGCGCTCTGTGTTGAGCTCGGAGCCAGCAAATGTGCGGGTCTGGGGCGGGTCGGCGTTCAGGACCACGATGTGCGCAGCCGCGCCGAGCAACCTTGATATACGATATTGATATGATATCATGTTTTCATGCCAAAAGAGCCGATTTCAGTGACATTAGATGAAAGCAATATCCTGTGGCTGCGTGGCCGGACGGCGGCGGCGGGCGCGCGCAGCCTCAGCGAGACGCTGGATCGTCTGATCACCGACGCTCGAACGTCTGGCCGGATGGCCGACGCAGGGATTCGGTCGGTCGCTGGCACGATCGATATCGCCCCGTCGGATCCCCTGCTTGAAACGGCCGACACGGCGGTCCGGACCCTGTTCGACCGGTCGACCCGGCGCCCGCTCGCCGTCAGGGAGCGCTCCCCCTCGGGGCACGGGAGGCAGGGTGGCCCGAGAAAGGGACACAAGCATGGCTGACCCTACCGCGGCGGTCACCGATACCCACCCCTTGCTCTTTCATGCCGCCGGCGGTGGACGCCTTGGTCCGCGGGCGGCAGCCCACTTCGACGCCTGCGAGCGCCGCGAGGCGCTCCTGTACGTACCGGTCGCCGTCATCTGGGAATGCAGCCTGCTCGCACGTGCCGTCCGGATCAACCTTCACCGGCCGGTGCGCGCCTTTTTCGACGATCTCTTCAGCAATCCCGCCTATCAGCCTCTGGACATGACACCGGAACACGTGTTCGCGGCCGACCAGGTGCGGATCAACCGTGATCCGTTCGACGGGCTGATCTGCGCCGCGGCGCTCTCGTTGGGGCTGCCGCTCGTCACGCGTGACGGGAACATCAGAGAGTCCGGCAAGATCCGCGTCATCTGGTAGCGGGGCCGCGAACTCTTGAGGCGGATCTAGACCCCATGGATTTCCTCTCATACGTTCGCACAGCGCAGATGACGAGGTGGAAGAATCCGCGCTGGACCGCGCCGTTCCATGGGGTCCGGGAGTGACACGGTGCTCGCTGATGCGCCGCCGCTACAACCCACGCCGGGCTCGCGCCGTCGCCTGACGGAACGTCGGAATCAGATCGCTTTGCGAGAGTGCCTGCTCGAGCATCTCAAGCATCGCTTCGACGTACCCGCTGTCGAACGCATCACCATACCCGGCCACAATCGAAACGATGTCGTCGAGATCTTTAGGTCGCCCGGCCAGCATCTTCATGATCACGATGTCTTCGGGCGAGGCCAGGCGCACAAAGACATCCTCGACCTGGCGCAACTGCACCCGCTCGAAGAATCGCTCTTCGATCCCCGGTCCCGCGAGGACCACGTCCAGAGGCAGTCCCGTGTGGTTGTGGATAAACGGAATCACACGCGTGCGCTGAACGAAAACCGGATCGACGATCCGGCGCCGGAACCGATGTCGCTCCAGCTCCTGCGCCAGCGTTTCGTTGGATACCGTCTCGGGCAGACGGACCGTCACATCGACGTCGGCGGTCAGCCGGGCAGCGCCGTGAAGGATGGCGGCCTGCGCGCCGAACAGAAACCACGGCACGCCCGCGCCATCCAGTGCGGCAGCCAGATCGGCCAGCAGTTCAACGACGGGTGAACGCATGGGCGGCGCGGTCGAGGCGCGCCCGCAACGCGAGATGCGAGGCGAAGTCGAGCTCGCGGTCCCGGTCGGTCGGAAACTCTGAACGCACGCGGCGCGTGTGGGTCAGGAGCAATTGAGCCGCTTCCCAGGTAGCCTGGCAATCGTGCTTGAACCGCTCCGCCCAGTACGCCCGTTTCGATGCCGCCGCTTCTTGCCAGTCACGTCGCACAAACTCTTCGATGGCGCGCAAATCCACGACCCAATTGTACCGCCACTCTCGCGCCGAGCCCATCATCGGTTCGAAGTCTGAGGCGTTCTCGGGGTCCTTGACAGAATCTAGAACCTGAACCTGGAACCCGGAACCGACATGATGCTCTATCAAGCGTGCGGCTGGGAGGCTCGACGAATCGCCACCATGCCGCCAGGAACGCTCGCGACACGACGAAAGCCGGCGTGCGCCAGCAGGCTCGCCGCGAGGCTCGAACGATAGCCGCTTTCGCAGATTGTGGCGATCGGCGTCTCAGGATCGAGCTCGCACAGCCTGACGGGCACTTCACCCACCGGCATGTGCGTGGCACGATCCAGGTGACCGTCGCGCCACTCGATCGCGGTTCTCACATCGAGCAGCCGCATCGCCGGTAGGTCAGTGAGCCGTCGCTGGAGCTCGTCGACGGTGAGCTGCGGCAGCGAGGAGATCGGAAGGCCGGCGGCGCGCCAGCGCTCGAGACCGCCTGCGATGTGCCCGATGAGATCATCGAATCCGACGCGCAGCAACTGACGCCGTGCCTCCGCCAGCGTTTCCTCGTCTCCGACCAGGAGAACGATGCGCGCACTCTCGGGCAGAACCCAGCCCGCCCAATATCCGAGCCGCGAGCCGTAACCGATGTTGATGGCGCCCAGGGGATGGCCGTCCGCGTACGCCTGACCGTCACGCGCATCGATCACCATCGCGCCGCGGCGAACTTCGTCGGCTGCACGCTCCGGATCGAGCGCCGGCGGAGGTTCAACCGGCCCCGACAGCCCCAGGAGGGGCGGGCCGTCGTGATTGATCCGCTTCATGCGCGGGAAGTACGGCGGAGTTTCAGGCAGATCTCCGAGGACGGCATCGACGAACGCGCGCTCGGTCGAATGCTTCAGCAATGGGTTCGTCTCGCGCTCGAACCCGATCGTGGAGCTGGGTTGACTCCCGATGCCTCGCCCGCACAACGATCCCGCGCCGTGCGCCGGATGGACCTCGACACCTCCGTCGAGCCGCAGCAGCTTGTCGAAGAGCGACCGACACAGGTCCGTCGCCAAACGCGTGGTCCACCCTTCCCCGAGCAGATCCGGACGCCCGACCGCGCCGACGAACAACGTGTCTCCGGTGAAAACGCGTGGCGGCTCACCGGGCGCATCCGCCAGGATGCAGATGTGTTCCGGTGTGTGGCCCGGCGTGTGGAGCACGGTCAGGGCAATCTCGCCGATGTCGAGCCGCTCGCCATCAACAGCCGGCCGGTGAGCGAATCCGAGATTCGCGCCGGGACCGCAGATGCAGGTTGCTCCACAGGCATCCACGAGCTCGCGCGCGCCTGAGACGAAATCTGCGTGGATGTGGGTCTCGATCACGTGCGTCACGCGCGCGCCGCGCTGACGCGCAGCTTCGACGTAGACGTCAATATCACGGCGCGGATCGATGACGATAGCCTGACCGGCGGTCTCGGAGCCCAGAACGTACGAGCTGTGGGCGAGGCCTTCGACGAAGAAGCGCTGAAACCACATGTCAGCAAACAGGCGCGGGTAGCATGTAGAAGACAGCAGCGCTATTCATTAGAATGGCGCGGTCGCGTCCGGAGTGCCCGGCGCGAATGATACCATCGGTTTCAACCGGCTCGGAAGCTCGTCAGCATGGTCCAGATCATCGTCGTTGGCGTGATGGGAATGGTTGCCGGAAGCCTCGGCGCCCTGCTCGGAATCGGTGGCGGCGTGTTCCTGATGCCCTTCCTCGTCCTGGTTCTCGGACTCCCGTTTCAGACTGCCGTCGGCATCAGCCTCACGACCGTCATCGCGACATCGAGCGCGGTCTCCGCGGGCACGGCGGGGCGCCAATTGATCAACCTGCGCCTGGGCATGCTGCTCGAAGTCGCGACGGCGGCCGGCGGTGTTGCCGGCGGCATTACCGCGTACCTGCTATCCGGCCGCGCCCTGCGCCGTCTGTTCGGCGTCGTGACGGCCGCCGTGGCGCTCATCATGCTGTCGCGCCTGGAGAAGCGGAACGTGATCCTGGACCTTTCCACCAATCCCGGACGTCTTGGCGGACGGTTCTTCGAGCACGAGAGCGGCGGCGACGTCGTCTATCGCGTTCGCCGTCTGCCGGTCGCCCTCATCGTCTCGTTCCTTGCCGGCAACGTGTCGAGCCTGCTCGGCATCGGGGGGGGCACTCTGAAAGTGCCGGCGCTCAACGCCTGGTGCGGCGTGCCGCTTCGCGCGGCGGCGGCGACGAGCGCGTTCATGATCGGCGTCACGGCGGTCGCAGCGGTGCCGATCTATTACGCGCGCGGCAATATGGTGCCGGAACTCGCGGCGGCCGCCGTCCTGGGCGTACTGGTCGGGTCGCGCCTCGCCCTCCAGTTCGGTGCGAGAGCGCGCGCAAAGTGGCTGAAGATCCTGATGGCGGCGGTACTGCTGACCGTGTCGGTCCTGATGCTGTCGAGGGCCCAATGACCACGCGGGCGATGCAGCTCGAGCGACTGCTCGGCCGGATTCTGTTGGCGGGGGTCGGGATCAGCACAACGCTGCTCGCGATCGGGCTGCTGCTGTGGATGACGACGGGACCCTCGGGCGCCGGCTCGACCCTTCTTCGCGCGGGCCTGATCGTCCTCATGGCGACACCAGTCATGCGCGTCGTGGTTTCCTTCGCCGAGTACGTCCGCCAGCGCGACTGGTTCTTCTCCCTGATTACGCTCGCCGTCCTGATGGAGCTTGCCGTGACGCTGCTCGTCGCGCTGCGGTCCGGCTAAAGCTGGACAAGGTCCGGCTAAAGCCGGACACTACGACTGAACCAATCTATTCCACCCAGAGCGGAACGATCTCGAACCTCTCCACGTCGACCAGACCCTTGTCGGTGAGCTTCAAGCTGGGAATCACTTCGAGGGCGAGAAAGCTCATGGCCATGAACGGATCGTGCAGTTCCGATCCGAGCGCGTGCGCGGCGCTGATCGCTCCGTCCACCTGCGCTCGCACCACCTCGACCGGCTGGGGGCTCATGAGACCGGCGAGCGGGAGCGGCACTTCAGCGACGACGTGCGCGCCCGCGGCGACGACCATCCCGCCATGCAGCTCCGCCACCCTCCGCGCCGAGGTCATCATCGACTCGTCATCCGCGCCGATCACGACCAGATTGTGGTGATCATGCGCCACCGATGAGGCGAGGGCGCCGCGCTTCAACCCGATCCCGCGTACGAACCCCTTGCCCACGGCGCCGGACGCCATGTGCCGCTCGATGACGGCCATCTTCAGCAGATCCCGTGACGGGTCTGGACGCGCGAGGCCATCGTCGCGCGCGATCTCGTCGACGAGATGCGCCGTGACCAGACTGTTGGGGATGGCACCGATGACGCGCGCGCGCGGCCGTTCCGCCCTCATGCGGAAGTCGACGTCGTCCCATGCGATGTTCATCGTCCGGCGGAGCCGGCGCGTCGATACCGGCCGCCGTTCGCCCACCAGCGCTCCGTCGCGCGCGACGAGAGCGCCGCCGCGAAACACCAGCCGCGGGCGCGGCGCCCGGAGATCGTCGAAGACGATGAGGTCCGCGCGCCGGCCTGGCGTGATCGCGCCACGATCGTTCAGGCGGAAATGAGCGGCCGCGTTCCACGTGGCCATCCGGATGGCCACGAGGGGATCGAGGCCCCGGCCAATCGCGGTGCGGACGAGGTGATCGATGTGGCCGTGGTCGAGCAGATCGCACGGCTGGCAGTCGTCGGTGCAGAAGCACACCCGGTGCTGATTGGCGGGCGTCACGAGCGGGAGTAACGCGTCCAGATTGCGCGCGACGGTCCCTTCGCGAATGAAGATGGTCATGCCGAGGCGAAGCTTCTCGAGCGCCTCGTCCACGCTGGTGGACTCGTGATCGGAGGCAATGCCCGCCGCCACGTACGCCTGGAGATCTCTGCCCGTCACGCCGGGCGCATGACCATCCACGATGCGGTCCTGAAAAATCCGGATCTTGTCGAGCACCTCCTCGTCCGCGTCGATGACCGCGGGAAAATTCATCACCTCCGCGAGACCGAGCACCCACGGGTCCGACTTCAGCGACAGCAGGTCGTATCCGCGCAGCGTCGCGCCACTGGTCTCCATCGCCGTCGCCGGCACGCACGAGGAGGCCATGACGTACATGCTGACCGGCCCGTACTTCGCACTGTCGAACATGAACCGGATACCTTCCAGTCCCAGCACGTTCGCGATCTCGTGGGGGTCGGTCACCACGGTCGTGGTGCCGCGCGGGACGACGGCCCGGGCGTACTCGGAGGGGGTGACGAGCGCGCTCTCGATGTGCACGTGGGCGTCGATGAAGCCGGGTGCCAGAAAGGATCCCTGAAGGTCCATCGTCTCGGCCGCGTCGTACGTGCCCAGGCCGATGATTCGGGAGTGCACGATGGCCACGTCCGACGGCACGACCTCGCCGCTCAGAACGTTGACGACCCGCGCGTTCTTCAGCAGAAGCTGAGCGGGCTCGACCCCGCGAGCGTGGCGGACGAGGAGCTCGAGCTCCATGCCGAGTATTATTTCAGATTGCAGATCGCGGAAGTCAGATTTGAGGCTTTAGATCGATGAGATCAAGTGGCGCGCAAGAGCGCGCCTGCGAGCCGGCGCCTTCGCCGAGGCTACGGCGCCCCGCCGAAGCTTTAGCGGAGGCGGGGGTCCGGGGCAGAGCCCCGGTCTAGTTCGTTCACTCATATCAATGGATCGCATTAAAC
>JACPPN010000299.1 GCA_016190995.1 Acidobacteriota bacterium
CGACGGAGGCCTCGGCTGGGCGGCCACTCATCCCTTGTGGTGAGGCGCCGGGTCGCGGTAGGATGCACGCCTTCCGACTTTTAACGCTTGGACGACCGGCGCAAGCCCGACGCCGGTTCTGACGTGCTGTCGATCACCAACGGAGCACCCAGCATGGATCGCAAACGTTCGATGGCTGTCGCACTTGCCGTGCAGCTTGCGTTCTCCCCGATCGTGGCGAATGCCGGACAGCGTCCCAGCACGACGCCACCGATACCGCGCATGCCCGGCAGCCACACGTCCACGATGCCGCAGCGGACCTCGACGGCACCGCTAGGTTCGACGACGATTCTCGGGACGGCATGGAATGCGGACACCAAACCGCTGGTCGATGCGCGAATCCGTTTGCGCAACGTGGCGACCGGCCGTATCGAGGCGACCACCACGACGAATCAGCAGGGTGAGTTCATGTTCCAGGGGATGGAAGGCGGCACGTACGTGACCGAGCTGGTCGACAACGGCGGGCGCGTGCTCGCCGTGGGCGAGACCTTCACCGTCGAAACCGGCGGAACCGTCGTCACTTTCATCCGGCTGCCGCCGCGCCGGGGCGGTCTCTTCGGCGGTCTGTGGGGCAACGCGGCGGCGGCAGCGGTTGCCGCGGCGGCGGGATTGGGCATCACGGCGGTTCAGCCGTGCTCGTGCGCCCAGCAAGTCAGCGGCGAGTTTTAGGGCTCGAATCGATCGGATCACATCACATGCTCGATACCCAGCCACCCTCTTCAGGTACCCATACGCCAGCGAATACGCCGCTTTTGGCACTGCCGATCTACCAGACGGATCAAGACGTTCATTTTCTCGATCGCCTGAGCGTGCTGTTCAGGTACCGGAGCATCGTGGGCACCGTATTTCTGCTCGTCGTGATTGCGATGCTGGTGCAGACCTACACGACGATTCCCCTGTATCGATCGCAGGCGCGGCTGCTCATCGAAGACGAGCGCGGGTCGGCCGGTGGCCTGAAGGACGTGGAAGCCGGCGGCGGCAGCGGCAGCAGTTATCAGGCGTCCGAGCCGTACTACCAGACGCAGTACCGCATCCTGCGGGGCCGGGAGCTGGCGCGCAAGGTGGTCCGACGGCTGCAGCTGCAGAAGGTCCCCGAATTCAATGGTTCGGGCGCGACGCCGACGGGCCTCGGGGCGGTTGTCGGGTCCGTCAAGAAGGGGGTCATCGGCCGGATCAGGCCGCTCTTCACGAGCAAACCGGCGACCGCGCCGGCCGCCGACGAGACGCGCGAGGAAAGCACGCTGGTCGATGCGTTTCTCGAGCGGGTGACCGTCACACCGATTCGCTACAGCCGTCTCGTGGATCTCTCGTTCGAGTCGGCAAGTCCGACATTCGCGGCGGCGGCAGCGAACACGCTGGCCGAGGAATACATCCAGCAGAATCTCGACTCCAAGCAGATCGCGACGGAGAAGACGCTCTCCTGGCTGTCGGACGAGCTGTCGAAGGCCAAGCAGAAGGTGGAAGCCTCGGAGCGTGCCCTCGCGGATTATCGTGAGAGCCAGAATGCGCTCTCGCTCGAGGAGCGCCAGAACATCGTCGTGTCGCGCCTGAACCAGCTCAATGATGCCGTGACGCACGCCAAGACCGTGCGCGTCCAGCGCGAGACGCTCTACAACCAGTTGAAGAGCCTGAATGCCGCGGAGGCGCCGGCCGACACGTTCCCGGCGGTCCTGCAGAACCCGCTCGTGCAGCAGCAGAAGGCGCAACTCGCGGAGCTGCAGCGCGAGAAAGTCCGGCTGTCGGAGAAGTACGGGGAGAAACATCCGGAAATCGTAAAGCTGAACGCCTCGCTCGCCGACGCCCGACAGCGACTGCAAAGCGAGACGGCGAAGGTCATCGAATCTGTGCGCAACGAGTACCGGAGCGCCCTGATTGAAGAGCAGATGCTGGCCGCGTCACTGGAGTCGCAGAAGGGCGACGCGATGGAGCTGGCGAAAAAGAGCGTGAACTACACGGTGCTCGAGCGCGACGCGCAAAGCAACCGCCAGGTGTACGAAGCGTTGCTGCAGCGCGAGAAGGAATTGCGCGTCATCAGCAACAGCCGGTCGAACAACGTGCGGGTCGTGGATCGCGCCGAGATCCCGAAGACGCCCTTCTCGCCCGATCCGCGGCGCAACCTGTTCATCTCGATTCTGCTCGGCCTCGGGCTCGGGATTGCGGCCGCGCTGGGCATCGACTATCTCGATGACACCATCAAGACGCCCGAGGACATCACGCGGAAACTGAAGCTGCCGTTCCTGGGGCTGGTGCCGGCGGTCCGGGGCGACCGCGTCCCGGTGCTCTCGGGTCCGGTACCCCACGACTTCGGGGAAGCGTTCCGCGCGCTGCGCACGTCGCTCGTGTTCACGAGCGGCGGCAACACCAAGCGCATCATCGCGGTGACGAGCGCGCAGCCGCTCGAGGGCAAGACGACGACCGCGTGCAACCTTTCGATCGCCCTCGCGTTCGGTGGCGCGCGCGTCCTGCTCATCGACGCCGACATGCGGCGGCCGGGCGCGCACAAGGCGCTCGGCGCCAGCAACGACGTCGGCCTGTCACACCTCCTCGTCGGCCGCGCCAGGGCCCGCGAGGCGATCCAGAAGACGCACGACCCCAACTTGTGGTTCATGGCGGCGGGCCGCACCCCGCCCAATCCATCGGAACTGCTGGCCTCCGATCGGATGCGGAGCCTGATCGCGAACCTTACGAGCGGGCCGTTCGACTGGATCATCATCGATACCCCGCCGGTCCTCGCGGTCACCGATGCAGTGATTCTCGGGCCGGTCGTGTCGGGCGTGGCGTTCGTGCTCGGCGCGGAGATGACGCGGCGCCGCATCGCCGAGCGGGCGATCGAAACCCTGATGAGCAGCGGGCCACGCGTGCTGGGAGCGGTGCTGAACCGTGTCGACCTGGAGCGCAACAAGTACTACTATTCCCGTTTCTACGGCTATCAGTACAAGAGCTACTACGGCCGCGCCACGGCGACCGCGTAGCTCCCGACACGTCCTGAAAGCCCTATCAGTGAACGCGCTCGTCGCGTGTTCACTGGCGGCGTTCGGCGGCGTGTATCTCTGGGCCTCGATCCCCCTCATCATCGCCTGCGGCGTCTACGCGATGGCCGGGCGCGTGAGCATCGCGCGCGCCCGCGAAACGCGCGTGCTCGATCGGTTGCTGCTGGCCAGCGTCGCGTGCATCGGGCTGCAGATCGTGCCGCTGCCCTACGCCGCGCTGTCACGACTCTCACCCCGGGCTCCCGGTTTCTACTCCACGTTCCTGCTCGACTACGCGGAGGGCCCGGACGGCGCCTTTCCGGGGCGCCCGCTATCGATCGAACCGGCCGATACGGTATACGCGCTCGCCCTGACCTCCGCCGCGCTCCTGCTCTTCTGGGTGTGCCGCCGGATGTTCGCCGAGAGCGGCGTGAAGGGAGTCATTCGGGGACTGGCGTGGATCGGGCTCGTCGCGTCGATCGTTGCGGTCGTGCAGCGCGCCACGTCACCGCGATTGATCTATTGGTGGTGGGAGCCGCAGCACCCGACCGCCGAGCCGTTCGGCCCGTTCGTGAATCGGAACCATTTCGCCACCTGGGCCATCATGGTGATCCCGCTCACCGCCGGATACATCCTCGCCCGCGTCGAAACGCGTCGCGACACGTCGCGCTTCAGACATCCGATCGCGCGCCTGTTTCGATCGATCAGCGGTCTGGACGTGTGGCTCGTCGCGGCGGTCGCGTTGATGACCCTCGCGGTCGTGCTCTCGCGGTCGCGTTCGGGCCTTCTCGCCTTGAGCGTCGCGCTCCTGGCCGCCGCGCTCCGCACGCGCCGTCGTCTGCGGCACGTGGGCGGGGCGTGGCTCGTCCCCTACCTGGCCGTGCCGCTCGTCGTGCTCGCCATCTGGGCGGACCCGAACGCGATCAGCGAGCGGATCAGCGAAACGATCGCCGGCAGCGAGCCTCTCGGCCGGATGGTGATCTGGCGCGAGACGCTCACCGTGATGCGTGACTTCCCTCTGACCGGCACCGGCGCCGGTACCTATCAGACCGCGATGCTGCTCTATCAGCAATCGTCCCGCTCCAACTTCATCTTCAACCAGGCCCACAACCATTACCTGCAGCTGGCTTCTGAAGGCGGCGTGCTCGTCGCCGCGCCGGTGTTGCTGGCGTTCTTGGCGCTCGTCCGGCTCGCGTGGCGCCGCCTGAGGACGGATCCTGACGGCCTGTCCTGGATCCGCGTCGGCGCTCTGACCGGACTGGCCGCCGTCGCGCTGCAGAGCGTCTGGGAGACGGGCCTCCGGATGCCTGCAAACGCGATCCTTTGCGCCGTTGTCGCAGCCGTCGCAGTGCACGATCCCGTCTACGCGCGCAGGCGTTCCGCCGAATCGAAACATTCAGGATGAATCAACGAACGAGCGGGCCGCACCGAACGTCGCGTCCGGCTTGAGAGGGACTTACCGTTCGAGCCGCAGCTCGGCTGGCTCAGCTGAGGAGGCGCCGAAAGAGGATCTTTCTGGCGGGCGGGTGGCGGAAGAGCGCGACGATGAGGTTGCGGTGGCGATTGAAGGCGGCCGTGCGGCGCACGATCGGCATGATGCCGTCGGTGCGGGCGAGCTCGAAGAGCCCTTCGATCTCGGCGTCGGTGAGGCGCTCGGCGATCCTGCGCAGCGAGAGCTGCGCGTGAAGCTCAGGGTTGAGCCGGCGCCGCCAGCGCTGCTCGTACACGCGCAGCGCGCCCCGGTCCAAACGGTCGCACCGAAGCGCGTCACTGAGGACGTCCGCTGCAATGGAGCCGCTGACCAGGCTGTAGTAAATGCCGCCCCCGGTCGTGGGTTTGACGAGGCCCGCGGCGTCGCCAATCGCGACGACGCGGTCGGTGTAGGTCTTCGAGATCGGCGCGAGCGGTAGGACCTTCTGGCGGGGCGCCTTGAGGCCATCGCGATCGACGCCCCAGCGGGGGGCGATGCGCTCGAGGATTCGGTCGAAGTGCACCGCGGCATCCCGTTCGCACATGACACCGACGCGCACGTAGCCTTCGGTGCCGCGCCGGACCGGAACCGCCCACGCGAACCCCTGGGGCGCGATGACGGAGCCGAAATGCAGCTCCACGTCGCCCAGCGTCCGGGCCGCCAGCTCCATCTGCGCGGTCTGGAGCATGAGGCGCGGCAGACCGAATCCGAGCTGTCTCTGCAACCGGTAGTTGGCGCCGCAGGCCAGGACGCACGCACGGGCGCGCGCCCATCGACGACCCGCCACATCAATCACGACGCCATCACCGTCCACCTGGACGGCGGTGACGCGCGATCTGCGGAACATCGCCACGCCTGACGCCGCGGCTTCAGCGCTCAGGGTCGCGTCGAACTGGCGGCGATCGATGACGAGCGCCTCGACGCGCGCGGGCGTGTAGTCGATCGACTGACCTTCGGGGGAAAAGAAGCGCGCGGTGGTCAGCTCGTTGAGGATCGAGCTGCGGGGAATGTCGAATTCGCGGAACGCTTCGTCGGCGAGAACACCCGTGCAGTGCACCGGTTCGCCAATCGAGTCGTGCTCCTCGAAGAGGGCGACGTGAAACCCCTGTCGAGCGAGCCGCAGGCCTGCGAAGAGCCCACCGGGGCCGCCGCCGACGATGGCGACGTCGTGCATGTTCGGATGAATTATACGCTCCTTAGAACTTGGCCCCGCGGTGCTCCCACTTCCCTCGGACCGTGATCCAGAACGACAGCAGAATGAGCTTGAGATCGAACCAGAAGCCCGCCTTGCGAAGGTACAGGCCGTCGAAGCGGAATTTCTTCGCGCGCGGGATGTCGCGGTCCGCGAAGATCTGCGTCAGGCCGGTCAGGCCGGGCCGGACGCGATGCCGCTCGTCGTATCCGTCGATGTCGGCGAGACGAATCAGGCGGCCATTGCTCGAAGGCTCGATCTCACCGGGCAGCAGCGGCCGCGGCCCGACGAAGCTCATGTCGCCGCGGAAGATGTTCCAGAGCTGCGGCAGCTCGTCCATCGCCGTCGCGCGCAACACGCGTCCCACGCGCGTGACGCGTGGATCGCGCTCCGACGCCTTGACCGCGACCCTCTTGGCGGCGCCGACCTTCATCGAGCGGAACTTGAGCGCGCGAAACACCCGCCCGTTCAACCCGACGCGGTTCTGCGGAAAGAACACCGGCCCGCCGTCTTCCAGCTTGATGGCCGCAGAAATGAGCAGCCAGACCGGCGAAGACAGGAGCAGGCCGACACCGGACAGCGCCGCGTCGAAGGTGCGCTTGGACGCGAGATAGATCGGGCGTCGCGTCGCGCGTCGCACACCCGTGCGCTCAACGAACAGGTCAAGGATCACAACCCACCACGGAGATCACAGTCCACCACAGAGATCACACAGTTCACAGAGACGGACTCCTTCTCGACGTGGACGGCCCACCGCGCGCTCGGCCATGTGCCACGCCAGGCCGGTCAGAATCGTTCGGCAAGCTTCTCCCTGTGTTCTCTGTAGAACAAACGCCGGAGAACGTGTTTTCCTGACAAGAAAGCGTTTGTTCTACGAGATCGGCGGGCCCGACGGCCCGCCGCTCGCGCGGGCGCCCAGTGGTTTGGTTGCGGGGCAGCCGCGCTGTGTTCTCTGTGGTGAGATTCTTAGCTCGGGCCGCTCAATGCGCCACCGATGCATTCGTTTCCGCGACCGACGGGGCTTGGCCCGTGGTCAGCTCGCGAAAGAGCTGGTCGTATGCCCTGACGCCGACGCGACGATCGAACCGCAGGCCGACCTTTCGCGCGTTGTCTCCCAGACCGCGGGTCAGCGCGCGATCGTTGTAGAGCATCCGGATAGCGCAGGCGAGACTCCGGGGGTTCGCCGGTTCGGCCGCCAGGCCGCAGGCATCGCGCTCGGCGATGGCCACCGCTTCCGAGTCCCGCTCGACCGCGGCAACATACGGCCGTCCGGCGGCGAGGATGCCGTACAGCTTGCTCGGAACGATGTACCCCGACAGCCCTTCGCGAAGCGCGACCACGAAACAGTCGGCCGCGGCGAACGAGTGCACGAGATCTGACTTCGGCTGGTACGGGAGAAACCGAACGTTCGGCAGCTTTCGCTCGCGCGCGATCCGCTCGAGCACTGGTTTCTTCACACCCTCCCCGACGAAGACGAGCACCAGATCCTCGAGATCTTTCAGGTACTCCGCTGCGAGCACGACCGACTCGAGGTTCTGCGCCAAGCCCAGATTGCCGGAATGCATGACGACGAACTTGTCGGCCAGCCCGTGCCGGCGCGAGAACGGATTGTCCTTCAGGGCGGGGACGATTTCCTCGCAGTCGGCCCAGTCGGGAATGATGATCGTCTTGTTCGGATCGGCGCCCTTGCCCTCGACGAGGCGCCGCCGCATCGTTTCGCCGATCGCGATCACGCGATCGGCCTTCTTCACCAGAAACCGGTTCACCAGATACAGCGTGCGATTGACCGTGTCGCTGTGGAAGTCCTCGAGCAGCGTCGCGACCTCGGGAAAGATGTCGCGGTACGACATCACGAACGGGACGCGGAAGCGGCGCGACGCCAGATAGGCAGCGAGCCCGATGATGGGCGGATCGGTCAGGGCGACGATCACGTCAGGACGGTCGAGCCTCAGGCCGGCGTAGCAGGCCGACAGGAAGTACGTCACGTAGTTGCTGAAACGTCCCGCGAATCGTCGCTTCGAGAACCGCGTCCCCCGGGCGCGCAGAACCTCGACGGCGTCGTGCCGTTCGCGCCGCAAGATCCCCCCGCCGCGCGCGTCCTTCGGGCGATCCGTCATGACGAGGGGCATGCCCGCCACCACCGATACGCGGCACCCGTGATGGCGCGTCAGGCCCTCGCACAGCTCCGTCAGCAGCTGACCCGTCGCCGCCGTGTCAGGATGGAACGAGCGATTGAAGAAGGCGACGTGCATTTCACCCAAGGTCCTGGTTCCACGTGCCAGGTTCGGGTTCACGCCACGTTCGTGCGTGGGAAGCCGGAGCCTGGCACCGGCACCCCGAACCATGGAACCTGGAACCTTTCGGCTATCGTTCAGTCAGCCGATGCTCCAGCGTGGCGCTGACTTCCTGGCGATGTTTGGTCGAAAAATACCAGTCGACCGTCCGATGCAGGCCATCCATGAACGTCACCTGCGGCTCCCATCCGAGCAGCCTTTTTGCGAGTGCGTTGTCGGCCACACGGTTGAGCGGCCCGGTCGGCATCTCCGGACGCAGCTCAATGCGCGCGTCGTGTCTCGTATAGCGGAGGACCTCGCGCACGGCATCGATCACCTTCGTCCGCTCCATCGTCCCCAGGTTGACGGCGGTGGCGTCGTCGATTTTCTCGGCCGCGAGCACGGTGCCGGAGACAATGTCGCTCACGTGCGTCCAGTTGCGAATCTGTTCGCCGTTACCCCAGACGACGAAGGGGTCCTGGCGGACGAAGGCGCGCGCGATCATCGCGATGACGGCGTGATTCTCGTGCCCGCGATCGCCGTACACCGTGAAGTAGCGGCATGCCGCGGACTTGAGGCCCCAGTCCGTGTAATACGAGCGCAGCGTCATCTCGGCCATCAGCTTCGCCCAGCCGTACATGTTGTCGGCATCGTAGGGTGGGCCGGCAAGGTCTTCAGAGAGATACAGCTCCTTGGTCGTGTCGGTCTGAAGATAGTTCGGGTAGACGCAGCCCGATGACGCGTAGACGACCTTCTCCACCTGCTCATCACGACACGCCTTGAAGACGAGGCCATCGACGACGAGATTCGTCGCGCACGCGGCCTGGTGCAGGTCCACGTACCCGCGGCCGCCGTGGTCGGCGGCAAGATGAAAGACGATGTGCATCCCGCGGACCGCCTGCTCGGCAACGCCCATCTCCAGCAGGTTGGCCGGCGTGAATTCCACGGTGCCGGTCTCGACGTGCGCCTGGATGTTGTCGTACCGGCCGCTCGTCAGGTTGTCGACGACCCGCACCTTCGCCCCCAGCCTCACGAGCGCGTCGATCAGATGCGAGCCGATGAAGGACGCGCCGCCCGTGACCAGAACCTTCTTGTCGCTCCAGTTCATGATGCTCACCCGTTCGTGTTCTCCGTCCGTTCGACGATGCGCTGGCCCATCACCAGCACGTTCATGCGTGTCCTGATGAAACAGTCGAGCGCTTCAGCCGGCGTCCGGACGATCGGCTCGTTCTCGTTGAACGAGGTATTGAGCACGACCGGCACACCCGTGCGCCGCCGAAACGCGTCTATCAAGCTCCAGTAGAGCGGGTTGTCGTCGCGGCTCACGGCCTGCAGTCGGCCGGTGCCATCCACGTGCGTGACCGCGGGAATCGCCGCGCGCCTGTCGGGCCGGATCGGATAGACCGAAATCATGAAGGGATCGGCCAGCGCGCCTTCAAAGTACTCGTCGACGTGCTCGCGAAGAATCGAAGGACAGAAGGGCCGGAAAGGCTCGCGGCGCTTGATCCGCGCGTTGAGCAGGTCCTTCATTCCCGCGCGACGCGGGTCGGCGAGGATGCTTCGCTGTCCCAGGGCGCGGGCGCCCCATTCCATCCGTCCTTGGAACCAGCCGACGATCTTCCCGTCGGCGATGGCCTGGGCGGTCAGGTCGCACAACTGCGCCTCATCCTGGGCGCAGCGGACCGCCCCGCCGAGCGACGCGAGATCCGCCCGACGTTCCACGATGGCCGACGCGATGTCGGCGTCCGAATACTCGCTCCCCCATGCCGCATGCCGCATGACGAAGCCGCGCTCGTGACCCGATGCCTGGTGCCACGCACTGAAGGCCGCGCCAACGGCGGTGCCTGCGTCGCCCGCGGCCGGCTGAATGTAGACATCCTCGAACCGGGTATTCGCGCGGATCTTTCCGTTCGCGACGCTGTTGTACGCGACGCCGCCGGCGAGGCACAGAGCCGGAAGCCGTGTCCGCGCGTGCAGGTGGTTGAGCAGGTGGAAGTAGATTTCCTCCGTCAGGGCCTGCAGCGAGGCGGCCACGTTGGCGTGGCGCGAGTCGAGCGCGCCGCCCGGCTCGCGCGCGGGGCCGAACCGGTTGACGAAGGCATCGGAATAGACCCGCCCGATGACGGGAGCGCCCGCGTCCCACACCATCGAGACCCCATCGGAGTGATGAAGGAAGTAGTCGAGGTCCAGGCGGAACCCGTTCCCGTTGGCGCGGACGATCTTCCGGAACTCGTCAAGGTACTCGGGCTGCCCGTAGGGCGCGAGCCCCATCACCTTGTATTCGTCGCCGTAGTTCAGAAATCCGAGGTACTGGGTCACGGCCGTATAGAAGATCCCGACCGAATGCGGAAAGGGCACGTGACCGTCGACCTGTATGGACGTGCCGCGCCCCACGCCCCACATCGCGCTGACGAAATCCCCGAAGCCGTCGATGGAGAGGCACGCCGCCCGATCGAACGGCGACACGAAGAACGCTGATGCCATGTGCGCGCGATGGTGCTCGACCCGGTCCTCGGCCGCGTGTACCGCATCGAGCGGCACGCCAAGGGCCGCGGCGAGCGGCGCGCTCACGCTGCGCACGCGGGCCGCGTTGGCGAGCCGATCCTTGATGAGCCCGAAGCTGGGGCGCGTGGACAACGCAAAGAGGATCTTCTCGTGCAGATGCGCGCTCGGGTCGCGTGAGACCGCGATGCGATCGACGTCGGTAAGCGACAGGCCCGCAGATTCGAGGCAGTCGCGCACCGCCTCGACCGGCAGGCCGGCCCAGTGCTTCACGCGGTTGAAACGCTCCTCTTCCGCGGCCGCGACTAGACGGCCGTCGACGACCAGGACGGCGCTCGCGTCGCCGTGGTACGCGTTGATTCCAAGGATGTTCAAGGCACGTTCACCTGTCGCTGTTATCGGCTTTCTCTCATCCTGCCCGTAGCGCCAGGAGCGTGTCCGTGCGAGGTGAACGCGCTAGGACGCCCTTCGCCACGTGCCTGGAACGTGCAATTGTGCGAAGAGGAGTCACGACGCTTCGCCTCAACCCGCCGAGTGACGGGCCGGGGGCGGAGCCACGAAGCTTCGTGACGAGTGATTGGCGGGGTGCGCGGTTCAGCGCGAATGCTCGGCCACCGCGGCAGCGGAAGGTTCGGCCTCGTCGAGTTCCGACGCGATGAGCCTCATCGCGAGTAGACACTCGAACGTCGCGCGTTCACATGCGTACCTGACAGCGCCGGCGCCACCGAACGGACCTCTTGCGCGCAGGTACGCCAACGCGGCGGCGATTGGGGGCATGAGCCCGGCACGCCGCAGTCGATCGACCCATCCTCGGGATCGGCCTTGCAGGATCCGGTCCGCTTCGAGCTTCGAATAGCGGATCTGCGACTGCACGAAACGCTCGAGCGGCTTGCGATCGTCGTGAACGAGCCGCGCGCGGAACCGGTACGTCGACCCGCCGATCGAGAACTGCTGCGTGTGCCCGGGCTGTGTAATGCCGAGCGCCGCCCGCTTCGCGATGACGACGCGCGGCGGGTACAGCGACCCCCCGAGATTGCGACCTTCCATGGCGTAATCAAAGCCCGCCACGCCGCCATCGAATCCGCCGGGCAGGAACTGGTCGTTCAATTCCGCGAGGAAAGCCGGCGGCACCTGATGATCGGCGTCCAGCGCGAGCACGTAATCGCTATCGATTCCCGTTTCATGGACGCCGAACCGCCACTGGCGCTCGTGCCGGTCGAAGGAACGGCTGAACCAGCTCACGTTGGCGAAGCCGCGCGCGATCCGCTCCGTCGCGTCGGTCGAGCCGGAGTCGACGACCACCACCCGGCGCGCCCACTGCAGCGCCTCGAGCGTGCGGCCGACGTTCGCCTCTTCGTTCGCGGTCAGGACAACCGGTGTGACCCTCTGCAGATCGCTCATGCCGTGCGGCGGCGCCCCGGTGCGTCGTTTTCGAGAATGCGTGTGTACAAGGCGATCAGGGGTTGCGCGGATTTCTCGGGTGACAGCGCAGATGCGGCGTACGCCTTGGCGCGCTCCCGGAGCCGTTTCGCCGCATCACGATCATCGAGGATAGCCAGGATCGCAGCCGCAAGATCCTCCGCCGTCCGTCCGGCCACAAGGGCGGCATCGTGCCGCGCGGCAGCATCGAGGCCGCCGCAGCCCCTCGTCGCCACGAGCACGGCCCCGGCGGCGAGCGCCTCGGTGGCTACGACCGGGTTCGCATCGTAGAGCGACGTCAGCAGCACAGCGTCCGCATCGGCCAGAAGCGAAAACCGCTCGTCGCCATAAACCGGCTGCGCCCACGTGACCCAGGGGTTGAGCGCCAGGCGGCGGGCCATCCTACGAAGACGATCGCTGTCCCCATAATCCGGACCGATGACGAGAAGCAGGGGGCGGCGCGACTCGTGGATTCGCGCAAGCGCCTCAAGCTGCAGGTCGATTCCTTTGATCGCGTCCAATCGGCCCAGCGAGAGAAGCACTTGGCGACCGGTGGTCTCCGGAAACCGCGACCGCAACGCACCGGCCACGAGCGGCGGCGGTGTGGCTGCGCCGTTGCTCGCCACGGCGACCTCGTCGGGCTGGAGCGGCCGGCCGATGACCGCGCGATCGCGTTCCTCTTCCGACAGGAAATGAAAGCCGCTCGCGCCGGTGACCGTGTCGCGGTCCGCGATCCGCTCGTACATGCGCTTGAGCCACGCATGGTGTCCGAGGCAGAACGGGTCGAGCATGCCGCGTGGCGCCAAGACGTACGGGACGCCCGCGCGTCGGCACAAGGCGGCGGCTCTGGTGGTCGTGGCGTTCCAGACGCTGTGGATCTCGACCAGCATCGAGTCCGCGATGGCCGCCGCAAGGCGTCTGGATGAATCTCGGGTGGGAAACTCCCCGGGTATCGGCAGAAAATCGAGAGCGATGGCGTTGGCGTCGGGCGCGGCATGCGCGGCGATACGAACCGACACGCCGTTCTGTCTCAACGCGTCCGCCAGAAGCCTGATGCTGCGTGCCGGTCCTCCCGCTTCGGGAGCAAGCGAGGGTGCAACGTGCAGGACGCGCATCAGCGACGCTCGAGGTGAGGAGGCGGCTGCACGCGCGCCCCGCCGCCCGGCAACTGTTGAAGTGATGCCGGCCCGCGTTGGGCCAGCGAAAGCGGCGGCCACACCGGCGTCGGGGCCGGGGACACGACCTGAGGTGCACGCGCGAACATCGGCCGCTCCGATCCGAAGAGATAGATGGTCAGACCCAAGGGCAGCAGCATCGCGCCCAGCCCCATGTAGAACATCTCCGGCACGCCGCCGCGGACGATGAGGCCGGCCCAGATGCCGGCCATGCCGCCAATCTGCAGCCGCAACGGATGCGCGGGATGGAAGCCGCCGATGTAGTCGTCGCCGCGCCGGCACGCGAAGCCCATGAGCGCCGCCCACAGGAAGACGCCGACCATCCCGAAGTTGCCGTACCCCTCCCCCGGGAGCCCGACCGCGATGCTTGCGGCGCGGTTCTCGACCGTTTCGCCGTTGAGGAAATTCATGTACAGCGAAAACGGGTACGGCTTTCCGGGCCACACGGCCCGAGGTACCCAGCCGAGCGCGAGCGGCACGAGCGACAGGCCTCTCTGATATGGAATCAGCTCTGGAAAGGCCTGCACCACGACGTTCATCTGCGAATAGATGTCGAGCGCGCCCCGCGCGTGGAGCTCGGGGGCGAAGCTCTCAATGGTGCCGTTGTAGTTGCGGATGTCGCCTCCGCGCATGGCCGACATGGCGCCCCAGGAGGCGACGAGCAGGAAAAACGCGCTGGCGGCCCACGCGAAGCGCGCCGACTGCACGTTCGACCGCGAGAGCATGATCCAGCCGGTCGACAAAATCGGCGCGAAGGAGAACAGGAACATGGCGCGCGAGCCGCCGAGAAACCCCGCGCCCGCGCAGACGAGAAGCGCCACCCAGTACTTGAAGGCGAGGATTCGTGTCGGACGCTCGGGGCCGGTCAGCAAGACCGACGCGGCGGTCGCGGCGAGGAAGGTGCCGCCGGCCAGGATTCGTTGCACGATCAGGAACGGGCCACTGAGCGTGGTGGCGAACTCCTGGCGCTGGCCTTCAACCGGGGCGCGCATGGTGAACAGGACGTCCACCACGCTGACGCCTGCTGACGCCGCATAGTCGAGAATCGTCAGGAACCACGCGACGATCCCGAAGTAGACCAGCACGACGAGCAGCCTGCGCTGCTTCGGCGTATAGACGAAGAGTGAGACGCGGTGCGGACGCTCCGGCGTCTTCAGGCGCGTTCCCCAATATCCGCATTCGAACCCGACAACGGTCAGCAAAATCGCCCAGCCCACGAGCTCCTTGATCGCCGGCGTGACTTGCTCCGCGTCGCCCGGGGAGAGGATTGGATACAGCATGAAGAACGCGAACGCGCCCAGATGGAACCCGCACCGCATGAAACTCTGGGTGATCGTGCGGCGACCGCCAACGAGCAGCAGCAAGCTGCCGGAGCACGCCGCCCCTATCAATGGCAGCAGCATCGGAGCCTCGCCGCTGAACAGCGCGAAGCGGAACAATGCGTACGCGATGACGCCGAAGATGCTGATCGCGAGAACGTTCGACGGCGACGGCAAGGCGAGAAGCGGCTCGGACTTCATGCTGACAATTCCACATGCCGCGTGGCCGGTCGATCGGACAGCGTCGCCGCCCCCTGCGCAAGCTGCACCGCGTCCAGAAGCCCGGCTGCGAAGCGCTCCGGCCCCCACGCGGCAATTCGATCGCGCGAACGACGCCCCATGTCGCGCCACGATTCGCGGCGCGCGATTGCGGCGCGCAGACCCTCCTCAAGCTCCTCGACCGACGGCCCGTGCGTCCAACCGTTGTCGGCCCGGACGAGATCGTCGGCGCACCCGCAGCGGTTCGAGGCGAGCACCGGCAAGCCCGCCGCCATCGCCTCGTTGATGGACAACCCCCACGCTTCGGACACGCTTGGCTGCCAGTAGAGGTCGAGGCCCGTGTAGAACCCGGGCATGCCTCCGTGGGGAACGAACCCGGCGAACTCGATCGGCGCCTCGACACTCGCCGCGAGAGCCTGCAGCCCTTCTTCGAGCGGGCCGCGGCCGGCAAGCCGCCATGCCAGAGCCAGCGCCTCGGCCTTCGCCACCGAAGCGAATGCCCGGATGGCGACATCGAGGTTCTTCTCGGCAATCAGGCGTGCGGCAGTACCGATGACGATGCGGCGCTGACCACCTTCGGCGGACGCCCGCGCCCCGGTGTGTGGGTTGCAGGCCGCGAACCTGGCGTTGTCGACGACATCGCATCCGAGCGTGACGCGCGCGGGTGAAACTCCCAACGTCCGAAGATAGGCACGCTGTCGAGTTCCCGCGGTGAAGACGGCATCCATGCGCCGAAGGAACATGCGCTTCCCCAGCTCCGCAACAGGCCGCCTGCGTCGATCGGCGGCAGTCGAGTCGCCAATCATCACGAGGCGAACACCGAGGCGTCGTCGCGTCAGCGCCATCCACCAGGACACCGGCTCGAACCAGCCGTTGATGACGACGACGCCGATGCGCTCGCGTCGAACGAGCCGGGCGAGCTCGAGGAAGACGCGGGTACGGCTCGCCTGCATCCGGTCGGGGAACAGACACCGCCATTCTCGCGGCCGCTCCGCATCGTCTTTCGTCCAGCCATAGCCGAGCAGCCCACCGTAGAACTCGACCGGGACGAGGTCGTGGCCTGCCGCGGCGAATCGTGACATTGCGTGCTTGAGTACGGCGACTTGTGTCGGTGACAGATGATCGCAGGTGAGGGCGACGCGCATGGGACAGTGACGAGCGCTGCGTGCTGGGTGCTGGTGAGTGTGCGGGGTGCTGCGTCCTCGGTGCTGGGTGCTGCGTGCCTGGTGCTGAGTCCCGAGTTCCGAATCCCGATTCCGAGTCAGTCGGAGAGCCGAATGACCGTCCGGGTCTTCCCCGCAACCGTCCGTTCGAGGCGTTCGACGCAATCGATGGGCATGTCGCCAAGCAAGGGATGAATTCGACGGAGCTTCTGGCGGATGCTCATCTCGATGGACGGATCAAGGCGCCGACCGTCGGTCACGAGCGCGAGCCACGCGATGCCTTTGGCCTGGCGAACTTGATATCCGAACACGCCGGCATGGCCGCTGACCGCGTGCGCGAACGCTTCCGAGTGCACGCGCATGGTCGCATCGAGCGGCAGATAGTCGTTCGAGCGGCCGAGGACGCGTCGGAAGCCCTCGATGCCGACGACGCGCCCCTCCGCCGTATCGACCTCAATCTCGTCACCAAGGTCGTAGCGCACCAGTGGAAAGGCGCGAGGATAGAGCGCCGTGACGTACACACGATGATGCTCGGACCGCTCGACGCGTTCCGCCTCGACAAGATAGTTCCGCCAGAAGACGCGATAGCCGCCCGAGGGGTCTGTATGCGCCACGAGGCCCGTTTCCACGGATCCGTACTCCATCGCGACCGGACAACCGAACACGGCTGTCAACATCGAGGCGCTGTCGGGGGCCGGAAAATTTTCCGCGGCGCCTACGACCACCCGCACCCCGAGAGCCCGCAAGGCGTCAGCCCGATCGAGGTTCGCGCGCGCGAACATATCGAGGGCCACGCTGTATCCCAGGACGTAATCGGGCGCGAATCCGATCAATTCGTCCGCCGCGCGCCGCAGAGCGGTCGCGCTCAAGTCGTAGGCCGAAAAACGGCAGTATCCGAACAGGCGATCGGCGAGCGCCCGCGCGCGTCCGTTCAGCCATCCCTTGACGCCGGCACCGAGCAGGTGGCGGTGCCCCCAAATCAGGAACAGGCGGCTCGAGGGGGCGAGCCCATACCAGCCGCGCGCGAGCCACAGATCCGGTGTCGTCTCATCCACCTCGGTGCGCCACTGCGGGATGCGTACCGGTTCCGCCGTCGACCCGCCGGTGGCGCGGACGAAGTCGGCCTGCCGCGATGCCGACGCCATCGCGGCGCCGTTCTGCTGCACGATCGCCCTCGTCGTCACCGGTACCGACGATGTGACGTCATCCCAGTCGGCGAAGGCGTCCGGCAGATCGCGGGCCTGTTTGAGCGCACGATAGAAGGGCACATCGGCCGTCATCCGCCGCCATTCCCGATTGAACGCCTCGAGCTGAATGCGAAGCCGCTCGGCAGCATCGAGTGGCCGGGCGTAGGCGGCCACCCGCTCCTCGATGGCCGGCGACAGGCGACGCTGGCGCACGCGAGCGCCTAGAGACATTCGACGCGCCCCCTCCATCCGGCCGGTGGGCTGAAGCGAACCAGGCGACGCTCGCCAACACCGGCGAGCGTGCTCGTGATCCCGTTGACAATCGCCTCAATCCCAGTCGATGTGTGCGCCAGGACGCGATCCGATTCGCGCACGAGCGGGATGCGGTCGCCGTCGAGCCCCATCAGTGCGGCGCAGGCTCTGTCGGCCGCCGCAAGGTCGTCGCTGAAGATCAGGGCGCGGCTGTCGATTGGATCGGGCGAGAGTGGGCCATTGCCGTGGCCGCCCAGGATGCCGTCCACGAGGACGAGATGCTGCCGTTGCGGAGCCCGGGCAAGCGTGCCGTCGCGCCGGGCGAAGGTCGCCGCGCGAACGATATCCAGCGTCATCCGCCACGCGGTGTCGTTGCCATGCCAGCTCCCGTCGGTTTCGGGAACGAGTCGATCCGCGACGCGTCGCGCGACCATGTCCACCGCGCGCAGGACGCTGCCGGAGGCGCGCTCCGGCGCGATCCGCTGGACGTTGTCGTGGAGCCGTGAGACGGCTCGCAGGACGCCGATGGGATCCGCCGGGTATTCGTCGCCGCCCCTGGTGGCAGGGCCCGATCGGAAGTGCGCCAGGCAATCCTTCCGTGCGATGGCGCCGACGAGCCCTTTGAGCGCGCAGGTGATGCCCACCTTCTGATGCGTCTTCAGTTTCGGAAGGCTCACGATGACGTCGGCATCGACGATCTCGCGATGCAGCACGTACACGTGACGGCCGTTCTGATGAAAGGCGGCGGTCTCGTCCGGGCTGTAGTCCGGCACGCGGAAAGACGGCGCGGGCAGATCGGCGAGAAGACTGGCAGAGCCGAGATCGACGCCAACCGCGTCCCGCTCGGATCGGCGATCGACGCGCGTGACGTTGCCCAGCCGTCCGCGCTCCGTCACGAGCAGGCGCAGGTCCCGAGCCCTGACGTTCGCGCCTGCCGACTCGTAGAACCGCAGCACGGACGAAGCCCCGGTATCACGCAGCACATCCTCCCAGCTCGCCGACTGGAGCGGCGCGTTCCCGAATGTCACGCGCCCTTCGGGCCCGACCGCGAGCAGGACGTAGTCGATGAGCGCGCGCAGAACGGAGCCATGAATGCACTTGCTCATGAACTCGCGAGACGACTCTGCGGGCCGGTGATGCTGGACGAAGTTGCAGAGCACGAACACACGGCTCGCGGGACGGATGAGCTCGGCCAGCGGGTTCCACGCGGGCGTGCCGAAACGCGCGCCGTCGAGCCGCGCCTGGGCGAAGCACTCGCGCACCGCGCGGTAGACCGGGTTCGGCGACCGCGACGGCGCGCCACACCGGTACTCGGGGAATGCCTCGTCCGGCGGAAACCCGTCCTCATCGTCCGGATAGCGGAGCGACGGGTCGACGATCACGGAAACCATTGCAGATTTCGGATGGGTGCTCTGTAGAACAAACGCCTGAGAACGGGTTTTCCGACAAGAGAGCGTTTGTTCGACAAATGTTCTCAGAAGAGCGTGTAGATGAACGGCGCGACCGCCGAGTACTGGCCGAGCGCAAAGATGATTCCGAGGAAGGCGAGCACGAGAAGCATGGGAAGCAGCCACAGCTTCTTGTTCGCCTTGAGGAACTGCCCGAACTCCATCAGGATGCCGATTTTGCTCACATGCCTGACCTTTCGCTGAGGGTATAGCTCACCGCATGACCGCAGCATTCTCGACGCTGTGTCCTCTGTGCGCTCTGTGGTAAGCCTTCTTTCATCACCCTGTTAGAACATCCGGCGGTACGTGCGGGTGGGCGGCTCTACCGGCGGCTTCTTGGGAACCCAGTAGGTGTGCCGTCGCCGGCCGAGCTGCAGCGGGTCGCGGCCGGCCAGCCTCGAGACGATGCCGAACGGCAGCCAGAGGCCGTAGAACGTCACGGCAAGGATGATCCGCGTGTTGATCCAGCCGAGCACGTGGCCGACCTTCACCCACACGCGAAAGATCGGACCCAGCCGTGACGGCGCGACAAGACCCGCGATGGCGATGAGCGCCGTCAGGATCCAGCACACCCACGCGGTCACATGCGTCGGCTGGAAACGGGTGCGATAGAACGACAGCGCGCCAACCACGAGAAATCCGCCCGCGACAACGAGCGCGAACGTACGCAGCTCCTTCGACGCTGGCTGGTGCGTGCGTTCAGTCAAGCTGAAACTCCTGCATCCAACTGTCGTCGTTCTCCACCGCTGGCTGCTCGCGCTTGTCCAGGATGAAGTTCTCGAGGACCAGATAGTCCATCTCCGTGCGCATGAAGCAGCGGTACGCGTCGGCTGGCGTGCAGACGATCGGCTCGCCCCGGACGTTGAAGCTGGTGTTCACGAGAACGGCGCAGCCGGTCTCGTCGCGGAAGGCTTTCAGCAGCGCGTAGTACGCGGGATTCTCGCGCTCGGTGACCGTCTGGATGCGAGCGGAATAGTCGACGTGCGTCACGGCCGGAATCGTCGACCGCGGCACGTTCAGCTTCTCGATGCCGAAGAGCGATTTCTGCTCGGCCGTCATCGGGAAGCACAGCTCCTCCCGCACCGGCGCGACCAGCAGCATGTAGGGAGACTCGCAATCGACCTCGAACCACTCGCTCACGTTTTCGCGCAGTACCGAGGGCGCGAACGGCCGGAAGCTCTCCCGGAACTTGATCTTCAGGTTGAGCTGCGACTGCATCCGCGTCGAGCGCGCGTCGGCCAGAATGCTCCGACCGCCCAGCGCGCGCGGACCGAATTCCATCCGGCCCTGCAGCCAGCCGACGACCTGCTCGTTGGCGAGCAGACGCGCGACCTCCTGCGGCAGAGCGTGGCGCGGCACCTCCCTGAAGGGAATCGCCCGGTCGTCGAGGAACCCGCGGATCTCAGCGGGGGTGAAAGCCGGACCGAGGAACGCGCCTTTCATCCCGTCGAGATACCCGTCGGTTCGCGAGCTGGGATCCAGCCGGCCATGCTCGAGGAAGCGATGCCACACCGCCAGGGCCGCGCCCACGGCGCCGCCCGCGTCACCCGCCGCCGGCTGAATCCAGATGTGGTCGAACGGCCCTTCACGCAGGATGCGGCCGTTGCCGACGCAATTGAGTGCCACTCCGCCGGCTAGGCACAACGCCTGCTGCTTCGTCTCGCGGTGCACGTGGCGCGTCATGCGCAGCATCGCCTCTTCGGTGACGTCCTGGATCGAGCGGGCAAGATCCATCTCGCGCTGGGTGAGCCGCGATTCGGGCCGGCGCGCCGGGCCGCCCAGCAGCCGATCGAACTTGCCGTTGGTCATGGTCAGGCCCTGACAGTAGTTGAAGTACTCCATGTTGAGCCAGACCGAACCGTCCTCCTTGAGATCGACGAGCTCGCGCAGGATGACGTCGACGTACCTGGGCTCGCCGTACGGCGCGAGCCCCATCACCTTGTATTCGCCCGAGTTCACCTTGAAGCCGGCGTAAGAGGTGAACGCCGAGTATAGAAGACCGAGCGAGTGCGGGAACTTCAGCTCGCCCATCATCTCGAGCGCGTTGCCGCGGCCGACGCCGTAGCTCGAGGTCGCCCATTCGCCCACACCGTCCATGGTCAGGAACGCGGCCTCCCGGAACGGCGACGGATAAAACGCCGAGGCGGCATGCGATTCGTGGTGCTCGGTGAAGAGCACGTCCCCCTCGTAGTCGAGCATCTTGCGGATGTCGTCGCGCATCCAGAGCTTGTCGCGCAGCCACACCGGAATGGCGGTGACAAACGATCGATATCCCTGCGGGACGAACCCGAGGTAGGTCTCGAGCAGCCGGTCGAACTTGAGGAACGGCTTTTCGTAGAAACAAACGTAGTCGAGATCCCGGACCGTGATCCCGCCCTCGCGCAGGCAATAGGCGATCGCGTGCTTCGGGAACCGGGGGTCGTGCTTCTTGCGCGTGAAGCGCTCTTCCTGCGCGGCGGCGACCAGATCTCCGTCCTGGACGAGCGCGGCAGCCGAATCGTGGTAGTAGGCGGAGATGCCGAGGATGTTCATCGGGGAGCGGGAATCAATTGGCGTTTCTGAGCCTCCGCGTGCTCCGCGTTCTCTGCAGTGAACGCTCTTGACGCCGGATCCGGGATCAATGCTTGAGGTGTCTCTGTGCGCTCCGTGCCGCTGTGGCGGTCTGCGGGCTCTTCGATCAGAAGAATCGCTGCGGCACCACGATGGTGTCGCCCGGCTGGACGAGGTCCGTCAGCTTGACGGTGCTCTCTCGTTTCTTGCCATTGACGATGCGAATGAGCTTGATGCGGCGGGATGACCCGCGATCGGACACGCCGCCGGCCAGCGACAGCGCCTGTAACACCGTCATTCCCCGCTGGACGGCATACGCACCGGGACTGCGCACCTGACCGGTCACGAACACGGGTTGTGCCTTGGGAACGAACACGGTGTCGCCGTCCCTGAGCGTCACGTTCTGCGACAGCTTGCCCGCCTGCAGATCCGTAATCTCGACCTTGAGGATTTCCGCGGCCGCCCCCGCACTCGCGCCCGTCCTGGGCCGCATGATCTGCACCTCCGTGCTCGCCAGGGCTGTGACCGAGCCCGCCTGCACGAGCGCGTCGAGAAGCGTCATCTGGCCGGTCATCATGTACTTGCCGGGCGAGCGCACCTCGCCGGTAACCGTCACGCTCTGACTGCGGTACTGTTCGACCTCGACGCTCACCTGCGGGTTCTTCAGGTATCCGTCGGCGAGCAGCTTGGTCAGCTTGTCTTCGATGCCCCGAAGCGTCAGCCCGCTCGCGCCCACGCGGCCGACCATCGGGAATGTGAGGGCGCCGTCAGCGCTGACCGTGTAGCGTCCTGTCAGCTGCGGCTCCTCGAAGACCGTGATGGTCAGGACATCCTGCGGCCCGACCACGTAGTCGGGGCGCGACGTGCCCGCCGGGCGATCCTGGTCGGCCGATCCGAGCAGCCACAGCGAAAGACACAGAATCTGAGCGGTCGCGATCATTTGAAACCGTATGTGAAAGAGCTGAACACGCGCGTCCGGTTGTACGAGCGATCAGGGAACGTGCTCGAGCTGCGCTCGGCGTACTCGACCGTGATGCCGAGTCGGCCCGTCTGCCCGACCCGATATCCCACGCCGCCGCCGACGATGGTCACGCGATCCACGCGCGTGGAACCAAGAACGACCTGGACACTGTCGAGCGCGCGAAAGACCAGTCGCTGACCGTTGACCGTGCCCTGCACGTCGAACGGCCCGAACACCTGCTGCGTCACCGTGACGCCCCCGCCGGTCGACACGTAGTACGGCGTCGGCACTTCCAGGGAATAGGCCACGTCGCGCTCGAGCCGCATGTCGAGGCGCGTCGTCCCCAGCGCCGTGGCGGACAGGCTGACCGCGGCGATCGCGCCGCTGAAGTCGGGCACCCCGGGCGTGAGGGCGTGAAAACGCCGGAACCCGGCGTACGCGGTTCCCTTGAGCAGCGCGTCCGGGCTGAACTCGAAGCCCGGTGAAATGAGGACGCTGTTCGAGTCGCGCAGCTCCGTGAATTCGAATCTACTGCGTTCCGCTTCCGCCAGCAAGACGAAGGTCGTCAGCGGCGTCAGCGAGAAGCGCACCGAACCGGCGAAGGCGTCGGAGCGGCGATTCAGCGTGCGGCGCAGCTCCTGTCCGAGGAATTTTTCACCCTCGCGGAAGCTGACCGAATGGTGCCGCGCCACGAGCGTGATCGTGGTCAGGCTCGTCAACTTGATATCGGTGCCGACGCGGACCACCGGCTCGGTCCGGCGCGCCCGTACATCGATTTGTTCGTCGGGACGGGTCCGCGTCATGATGAAGTCGACGCCCGCGAACGGCCGAAGTCGGGCGAGCAGAACTTCGAGCTGCACGTCGTGCCGCTGGTTGACCGACTGCTGATCCTTGAATTCCTTGTAGTAGACGAAATCCACGGCCGCCCCGCCCGTCAGACGCGCGACGCCGAACCGCAGGCCCCCTCGAACGGCCGGGCTCACCGACGCGGTCCAGTCCCGCTGTTGCACGCCCGCCTCGTTGAACACGTTCGAGTCGATGCCCAACTGCGAAATCCCGATCGTCGGCGTGAAAAACAGCGGCCCGAACCGGAATCGCGCCTCCGTTGCCGGATCGACCTGCGGCTGGGCCTGCGCAGGGGCTGCAACCGTGAGCAGAATCAGTATGAAGCGAGCAGAATCGTGCAACCGTGCGAAATGATAACGATACCGCATGGGAGTGCCGAGTTGAAATCGGGCCGGACCGGTCAGCCGGGCACAGCTCCGCTCTCTCAGTCACAGGCGCCGCAGACGCCTGTCACTGAAAGACATATCGGCTGGAGCCCCTCGCCCTGCAATGAACGGACGAAGCCCGAGACCAGCCTCAGACCGCAACCGGCCTATCCGGCTGTCCGAGCGCCGTATGCTGTCACCCGGTCTCCGGCCGTGTCAATTAGGATACAGATGAGTCGCTGGCGAGACGCCGGTCATGAAGCTTCATCGCTCCGCACCCCGGGGCCCTTCACTCGGCGGTGTGAGGCAAAGCTTCGTTCCCAGGCGCGGTCACGGGAAGAGCTGACTCTGCGGGATGATCTTCTTCGACTCGCTTCGGCTCGACCAGGACAGCTTGGCGATGGCGTTGCCTTCGAAGTTGGCGAACTCCATCACGATGGAATACGGCTTCCCCGAGCTGAGCGCCATCGTCTTTTTCAGCTCCTTTTTGCCGCGCTTCGTCCAGTCGTTGATGAGCAGCACGCCGTCGACCCACAGGCGGACGCCGTCATCGGTCGTCGCATAGAACGTGTAGGTCTCCGAGAAACGTGGAACGAGCTCCCCGCTCCAGCGGATCGAGAAGCCATCGGCGGGCAGGGACGGATCAGGCGACTTCTTGCCCCAATCGAAATCCACGATCGGATCGACGCGGGTGAACTTTCGGTTCGTGAGATCCGCGGACGCGAAGTATTCACCGGTCAGGCCGCTGCCGGTCGGAGGCGGGGGCCCGCCATTGATGATGGTCCCGACACCCTGATTCTTCGCCAGCGTGGCGTTGGTCGCGCCCGACAGATTGACGAAGTACGTTTCGTTCGGCTCGGTCACCGCATCCGCCTTCACGAGCACCGGGATGGCTTTGGAGGTGACGCCGGGTGCGAAAGAGAGCGTGCCCGCGTTCAGCTCGTAGTCGTTTCCCGCCGACGCGGATCCATTCGCCGTGACGAAGTTCACCGATACCGTCGACGGAGCCGGACCCGACAGCGTCACGTTGAAGATGGCGTTGACCGTCCCGGTGGACGGCTCCGAGACCGTGACGTCGTTGATGGCGATTGAAGGCAGCCCGCCGGGGGGTGTCGTGACGGACGCTTCGTTCGAGTAGGGCGATCTCATCGTGCCGGCGGACGCCTGCACGCGGTAGCTGTAGCTCGATGACGCGCCGACGCCCGTGTCGCTGAAGGTCGTCGCGTTCGTTCCGAGCGTCGCGATCACGCCGTAGACGCCGCCCGGCAGCAGGCGCCGCTCGACGCGATATCCCGTTTCGTTGGTCGCGTTGTCGGTCCACGTCAGATTCACGCGCGTGCTCGAGACCGCCGTCGCGCCGAGTCCCGACGGCGCCGCGATGGACGGCGCGTCGAGAATCGTGGCGGTGCCCTGACTCTTCGCGAGCGTCGCGTTGGACGGCGACGTCAGATTGACGAAGAAGTTTTCCGCCGGCTCGACGAGGCCGTCCGCATTGACCGTGACCGCGACGGTTGCCGAGGTGGCCCCCGGCGAGAATGTCAATGAACCGGATTTCGCCAGGTAGTCTGCCGGCGCCGATGCGCTGCCGTCTGCCGTGGCGTAACTCACCGTGATCGTCTTCGTGCTCGACTCGGACAGCCGCGCGGTGAACAGCCCCGACACCGATCCGGTAGCGCTCTCGGTAACCGTGATGTCATCGATTGACAGGGCGGGGAGCGGAGGCGGCGGTGCTCCCGAGTAGGTGGCCGTGTAGGATCCGGCCGACGCCGCGAATACCGCGTAGCCGATCCCTTTCACCGTCGTGGTCTGGAAGGGGACCGCGGCACCGCCGTTCGCTAATCCAGAGAACGTCAGGGCGCCCGCCTCGGTTGGAAGCATGGCCTGCAGACCCACGGCCCCCGCGCCCGGCGAGATCGTAAAGGTCAGGGTCCCCGAGCTCCACGAGAGGCTCTCGAACGACGAGCCGTGGCGGCCATCGAGCCATTGCAGGAGCTGCGCGGCTGAAACAACGGGAATCCCACGAGTGAGGGCCGATTGCACGATCGCATCGGCGTCCGACGACAGCGGCGCGTCGCTGTGGATGTTGGCCGTGAACACGCCGTAGTAGCCGGTCGCGCCCATCGCGCGATCGAGGAGCGTGTCGAGCGTGGCCGGATAGACCTGGCCCGACTCGTCGGTCAGCTGCGTCGCCGCTTGATAGACGTCGATCATCGAGCCATCGAGATCCACGAACCGCATCGGCATTCCCGAATGCGTGAAGAAGCCGGGACGCGTCGAGGCCCACGATGGCGGCCAGTAGTAGTAGTTCACATCGAGACGCGTGCCGTACGCCAGCTGCACCTTGGGCTGCGATGCCCAATCACTCCAGACGATGCAGTGCGTCCGGCCCGCCGCGGGCGGACGAGCGCTCGGAAAATTCGATTGGAAGGTTCCGATCTGCGCGGCGTAGAACGCCTCGAGCGTCGATGGCGTCCAATCGGCGCAACCGGTGTCGACGTGCACGCCGACATCGAACCCCTGCGCTTCGTATGACGCGACCTGCGAATCGGTCATCGGCGTGTGCGGGTAGATGTACGCGGTGGACCGCACGCACTCCCAATTGGTGACCGAGCAGCCAGGCGGACTGAGGGAGAGGTAGCGGTCGAACCGGCCTGGCGTGCCGCCGTTGGCGTGATCGTCGCCGGTCATCAGGACGACCGCGGGCTTGCCGAAGGGGAAGTACCAGAAGCGGGGCAGCGGTTTTCTGGCCGCGTTCATCGTGATGATCAAGTTTGCCAGCAGACGCTGCTGTTCGTCCGCTTGAGGAATGGCCACTTTCCCGAGATCGATCCAGTCCGGATTTCCGCCGCCCCAGAACAGGTCGTTGGGTCGGATCGGGTTGCTGCCGTCGCGTTCCTGGCCCGCCCACGCGGGATTGCCTTGGCGCGAATACGCCACCGAACGGGCGAGGTCGTACGTGAACGCGGCAGCCTGCCCGGCACCGGCCGCCACGAGCGAGACGGCGGGATTGGAGGTGGCCGCGCCCGCGGCGGTGTACAGCGTCGCAACTTTGGTCGCGCCCGCCAACCCGTATCGATCCGCGGTGCCGTGGAATTGAATTGTCTCGTTCACGAGGCCGGCACCGGCCGTGCTGGCGGTATTGATCAGCAGATACCCGTCCGTCATGGTCGCCGTCGTCGGGGTGAGGCCCAGCAACGTCGCGAGCTCGGCGTCGGGACGCATCGCGACTAGATTGCCGCCACCGTTCACCCAGTCACGCAGTGTCGCGGCCTGCGCGGGTGACAGCGCGGTTTGCGCGAGAAGCACGACGTCGAACGAGGAGAGCATGCCCGGCGACAACTCGCTGACGTCCGCGACGGCAAACTCGTTGAGGCCCTCGGTGCGAAGGATCTCCGCGTAGTAGTAGCCGAAGGGATCGCCCGCGTTCGTGACGAGCAGGATGGGACCGCCCGGGCCCGACTTCGGATCGGGCCGCCCGCCGCTCGTGCTGAACGACCACGTGTA
>JACPPN010000300.1 GCA_016190995.1 Acidobacteriota bacterium
AAACTTGCTTCATCTGTCACCGTTCCGGCCTTAGGAGATGTCTAGGCCCCCCGCAGCCGGCGTGCAATCTCGCGAATGTCGAGCCGTCCTATCTTGTGCTTCAGCGTGCTCAGCGGGAGACCGAGATAGCGGGCCGCCGCGGTGACGTTCCAGTCCGAGCGCTCGAGCGCACGGATAATGAAATTGCGCTCGAATGTGTCGCACGCTTCCTGGAACAGCGTCTCGTGCCCGCGATCGGACGCATCGAGCTTGGCGAAGTGATAGTCGAATGGCAGGTCCTCGTCTGAGAGCCAGACCTTGTCCGTGATCGCGACCAGACGCTCGATCAGATTCTCCAGCTCGCGGATGTTCCCCGGCCACCAGTACGATCGCAGGATCTGCAACGCCGATTCGGAGATCCCAGTGACCTGCTTGTGGAACTTCGCGTTGAACCGCCGGATGAAGAGATTGACGAGCTCGGGAAGGTCCTCGACCCGCTCGCGAAGCGGCGGCATCTTGATCGGGATCACGTTGAGCCGATAGTAGAGATCCTCTCGGAACCGCCCCTCCTTCACCGCCTTGTCGAGATCCACGTTGGTGGCTGCGATCAGCCTGAAGTCGGTCTTGATTGGCTTGGTGCCCCCGACCCGCTCGATTTCTCCTTCCTGGATGGCGCGCAGCAGCTTGACCTGGAGGTCCAGACGGAGATCGCCGATCTCGTCGAGGAAGAGCGTGCCCCCCGAAGCCAGCTCGAACTTGCCGAGCTGCTGCCGGTGCGCGCTGGTGAACGAACCTTTTTCGTGGCCGAAGAGGGCGCTTTCGACCAGCTCAGACGGGATGGCCGCCACGTTGACCGTAATGAACGGCGCGTCGTCGCGCCCGCCTTCGCGGTGAACGAGACGCGCGAGCAACTCCTTACCCGTACCGCTCTCCCCGAGAATGAGCACGGTCGCTGACAGCTTCGCCACCTTGTGGACGAGCTCCATGGTGTGCTGCAGCGCCTTGCTGGAACCGGCCACGAACTCGCGATCCGACTGTTCGGCGACCTGCGCGCTCAGGGTGAGGACGCGGCGGTTGAGGTCCTGATGCTCGCTGGCGTTCCGCACGAGCGAGCGGAGCGCGTCGTACTCGAAATCCTTCGCAATGTAGTGGTACGCGCCGAGCCTCATCGCCTTGACTGCGGTCTCGACCTCGTTGATGACCGAGATCATGATGACCTCGATGAGGCTGTGGCTTTCCTTCACGGTCTTGAGCACCTCGAGGCCGCCGATGCCCGGCAGGCGGATGTCGAGCAGCATGAGATCGACGTCCTCGCGTTTGACGATCGCGAGGGCGGCCTCACCCGTCGAGACCACGATCACGCGATGGTCGCGCTTGAGGATCGCGGTCAGGGTGTCCCGCATCCCCTCATCGTCATCGACGACCAGGATGGTCTTCAGTCGGGCTGTCATGGAAGACGGAACGGAAAGCGCCGTATTGTAGGCCCAGCGCGGTCGAGCCGCAACCAGGACGGTGGTGTCAACGGGCACGCCGCAGCGGGTGAGCCCGAAGAGAAGCGCCGTCATCAGCTACCGGAGCCGAGGAGCGACGGTCCTTGCACCTGATCACAACGGCCACGGAGATCGACCTGTTTGGTCTCCAGGTGATCGGCGCCTCGATGGCTGACGACGTGTCGCTCCGAGAGCTATCCAGAGGCGCCGCGCTGAACGGACCCCGCCCGTTGCTTGACACCCTTCGGAGCGGTTGACTAACGTACCGTTCCGGCGTGCACGCTGGGCTCCTGCACGACAGTTGACGATGCTGGAATGGTTTGTCGGCTTCGCGTTTCTTCTCGCGCTTGCGTCACTGGTCTATGCCCGCCGTCTCGCCCGCAGGCTCGAGGCCCTGAATCAGTCCTATTGGGACTTGCGCTACGAATGCAGCCGGTTGAGGGCCCAGGTCGCGCGCTTGAATCCCGAACAGGCCGCGCCGGCCCCAGCCCCGGAAACCGCGCCGCCGGCGGGCTTTGTGCCCCTGTCATCGCTCAAGAAAACGTCGCGAGAAGGAGGCGGCCCAGCACGCGCATAGAAGGAGACTACTGTTGCGATATCCGCGCGTTCTCGGCGGTAGGGACCTATCCAGTCCTTGATCGTGCATCCGCCGGACGTCGGATCGATGTTCAGAGGGAGCGCTTGTGGTGCGTGACTATGACGTCGTGGTGATTGGTTCCGGTACGGGCGGCTACGTTGCCGCTATCCGATCGGCGCAGCTCGGGCTCCGCACGGCGGTTGTCGAGCGCCAGCCCGTCCTTGGCGGCACCTGCCTCAACTGGGGCTGCATCCCGACCAAGGCGCTCCTCGAACACGCCCACGCGCTCAAGATCGTGCAACAGGCACGGGAGTGGGGCATCACGATCGGGCAGGCCGCGACGATCGACATGCATCAAGTCCAGGCACGCAAAGACCGCATCGTCCGAGGTCTGACGCGCGGCATCGAATTCCTGTTCAAGAAGAACAAGATCGACTGGATCAAAGGGAGCGGCCGATTGCTGGACAACCGACGCGTCGAGGTTACGGGCGATCAGAACCAGGAGCTGCAGGGGCGAGAAATCATCGTGGCCACCGGATCGACGCCGCGCGGTCTGCCGGGCGTCACGATCGATCGAGCGCGTATCATCACGAGCGACGAGGCCATCAATCTCCGTGAGGTCCCCAGCTCCATCGCGATTCTCGGGAGCGGCGCCGTCGGGGTCGAGTTTGCATCCATCTTCCGGCGCTTCGGCAGCGAGGTGACCGTTCTCGAGCTGCTGCCGCGACTGCTCCCCATCGAGGACGAAGCGATTTCGGCGGAGCTGGAGAAGTCGTTCAGGAAGCAGGGCATTGCCGTGCACACCGGCGCCCGCGTGTCAAGGGCGACGGCTGGCGCCGACAACGTGACGCTCGAGGCAGAGCTGGCTGATGGCCGGACGGAGCGCATACAAGCCGACATGGTTCTGGTGGCGACCGGCCGGGGCCCGGTCACGGCGGGCCTCGGTGAGGAGGTCCCCCTGCAGCTCGACAAGGGATACGTCAAGGTAGACGATCTGCTGCGCACCTCGGTCCCGGGCATCTCCTCCATTGGCGACGTGATTGCGATTCCGTCGCGTCCACATCCGCAGCTCGCGCACGTGTCATCGGCCGAAGGGATTCTCGTGGCGGAGCGCGTCGCCGGGCGCGACGTCAAGCCGCTCAACTACGATCACGCGCCCGCCTGTACGTACTGCGATCCCGAGATCGGCAGCGTCGGGTTGACCGAGCGGCGGGCCGAGGAGCTGGGGCATGACGTGCGCGTCGGCGTGTTTCCGTTCGGGGTGCTCGGCCGGGCCAAGATCGCGAACGAGTCGGAAGGGTTCGTCAAGATCGTCGCGGAGAAAAAGTACGACGAGATCCTCGGCGTCCACATGATCGGGCCCCGCGCCACCGAGCTCGTCGCGGAAGCCACCGTCGCGCTGCGGCTCGAATGCACCGTCGAGGCCCTCATTCGCACGATTCACGCGCATCCGACGATGTCCGAGGCGGTCGGCGAGGCTGCGCACGCGGCGCATGGGGCGGCGATTCACCTCTAGCCGTCGCACCTCATCACTCCTGGAGTCACCGCCATGGCTACCAACGTCGTGATGCCGCAGATGGGCGAGTCGATCGCGGAAGGCACGATCGTCCGCTGGATCAAGAAAGTCGGCGACAACATCACTCGCGACGAGCCTCTATTCGAGATCTCGACGGACAAAGTCGATGCGGAGATCCCCTCGCCTGCCGCGGGTGTGCTGTCGGAGATCCGCGCGAAGGAGGGAGAGACGGTACCGGTCGACAGCGTCGTCGCCGTCATCGCGCAACCGGGAGAAGCTGCTGCGCAACCGGGCGCTCCCTCAGCGACGCCGGCCGCAGTACCACCGCCGCCCGCGGCGAGCACGGCGCGGGCAGGAGAACGACCGGCCACGACGCCGAGCGAAGCCGCAACGCCAGTCGAGACCGCGGTCAGGGAGCCGGCAGCGGCCGAGCGCGAGGAGGAAGAGGAGGAGGAGGAGGAGGGGTGCGGCCGAGGTCGTGAGGCCGCGGGCGTGGAAGCTCCTGCGGGCCGGGAGCCGGCACCGGCTGTACCTCGAGAGCCGACGAAAGAGGAGCTGCGGCGGCAGAAATCATCGCCGCTCGTCCGCCGCATCGCGCGCGAGCACGACATCGACATCAGCCAGATTCGCGGCACCGGCATCGGCGGGCGTGTCACCAAGGACGACATCCTTGGGTACATCGACAAGAGTGGCGCCGCGCCCTTGCCCGTCCCCGCGCAAGCGCGCCCGGCGGCGCCCTCTGGCCCCGCGCACGCCGAGCGGCCGGGCGATCGCGTCGACATCGTTCGGATGTCGGTGATGCGGAAGAAGATCGCCGAGCACATGGTGCTCAGCCGGCGAACATCCGCTCACGTGCATTCAGTCTTCGAGGTGGACTTCACGCGGGTCGCACGGGTGCGCGAGGCGAAGAAGAGCGAATTCGAGCGCGCTGGCGTCAAGCTCACCTACTTGTCCTTCATCGCCAGGGCCGCCGTCGAGGCCCTGCGCGCCTTTCCGCTCGTCAACGCCTCGCTCGACGGGGACAACATCGTTTACAAGAAGGCCATCAATCTCGGGATCGCCGTGGCGCTCGATTGGGGACTGATCGTTCCGGTCATCAAGAATGCCGACGAGAAGAACGTCCTGGGCCTGAGCCGCGCGATTGCGGACCTGGCGGAACGCGCGCGCACGAAGCAGTTGAAGCCGGAGGACGTTCAGGGAGGCACCTTCACGATCACGAATCCCGGCGTCTTCGGGGCGCTGTTCGGGATGCCGATCATCAACCAGCCACAGGTGGCGATTCTCGGGGTCGGGGCCGTCGAGAAACGGCCGGTCGTGATCGAGGATGCGATTGCCATCCGGCAGCGTGCCTATCTGACGCTGGGGTACGACCATCGCCTCATCGACGGGGCCGTTGCGGATCAGTTCATGTCACACCTGAAGACGCAGATTGAGAGCTTCGAGCTGGCCTCGCTGTGAGCTCCATCCACATCCACCGGCTCGGCATCGTCGATTACGAAGCCGCCCTGCGCCTGCAGCAGCGGCTCGTCGAGGACCGTCGCGCGGGCCGCATCGGCGATCAGCTCCTGCTGCTCGAGCATCCACACGTCATTACGTTGGGCGTCAAGGCGCGCAACAGCCTCACCCATGTGTTGGCTTCACCTCAGGACCTCGACACCCGTGGCGTCTCGCTGCACGAAACGGGACGCGGCGGCGATGTGACGTATCATGGGCCCGGCCAGCTCGTCGGCTATCCGGTGCTTTGTCTGCGACCCGATCGTCTGGATGTCCATCGCTACGTGCGGGATCTCGAAGAGGTGCTCATCCGCACGGCGGCGGCGTTCGGGATCAGAGCGACCCGGATGGCGGGCCTGACGGGCGTCTGGGTGGGGGACGAGAAGCTGGCGGCGATCGGGGTTCGCATCTCGCGCTGGATCACCAGCCATGGATTCGCCCTGAACGTCCGGACGAACCTGGATTACTTCAAGCTGATCGTGCCGTGCGGCCTCGCGGATCGTGGTGTTACCTCGATTGCGCGGCTCGTGGGCCGTGATGTCGAGATGGCGAGTGTCGAGGTGACAATCGCGCGGGAGTTTTGCTCGGTGTTCGAGCGTGAGCCGGCCCGATCGGCACACCGCATGGTCGCCGCATTGCCGTTTTCTCCCGAATCGTGAGGCCTGCTTGAAGCTGTTGGACTCCGGAAGAATCACGGCGCCCAGTCGGGTTACGGGTCTTGCGGCGGCGCTCACGGGCGCAGTGATGGCGGGGACCGCCGGCTATCTCGTCGGACGGTATCCGCAGCTCACGCCATATCTTCCGGTGCATTTCGGCGGCACGATCATCGCGGATCGCTGGCAGCAGAAGTCGTGGGCGCTGGTCCTGCTGCCGCTCTGGGTGCAGCTCTCACTCGCGCTCGCGTTCGGCTCGATGGCGGTGATTCTCTTGTGGCGCACGGCGCCCGCGCGGCACGCGACCCACGGGGACGAAGCGTCCGACCGGCGCCGCATGCTGGCCGCCGCCGAAGCGGTGGCGCTGTTCGCCCTCATTTGGATCGCGTTTCAGGCGCTCGCCGCCGTGCAGCTCGTGCAGCTGTGGCAACGCGGATGGGGCGGCCTCGGCGAGGCCTACGCCTTCGGGCTCGGCACCGCCGTTCTCGCGTCAACCGTCGTCGGCATCAGGGCGATGGCGGAGATTGGCCGCGCGCCGGCGCCGCACGCGCCCGACAGCGCAGTGTGGCGTCTCAAAGTCCTGTACGTGAATCCGGAGGATCCAGCGTTATTCGTGCCCGCCCGCCGCGGCGCGGGCTGGACGCTGAACTTCGGCCGCCCGGCCGCTGTCACCTTGATGGCGCTCGTCGTGCTGCTGGGAATCGGCGCGCCCGTCGCCATCATCACGCTCGTGACCCGCCGCAACTGACCGCCTGTCTCCGTCGCCGCCGCAACAAACCTTCACTTCAAGGCAGCATCCGGCCCTCGCGGAATATCGGACCCGCGCCTGGTGTTCTTCTTTCCGCGGAGGAGACCATGGGGGACCGGGCAGGGGACCGGGCCTTGATCGAGCGGGTACGGACAGGAGATGGAGCGGCGCTGTCGGATCTGGCGGCCGAATACGGTCCGAAGATCCAGCGGCTCGCGCTGCGTTACCTGAAGAACCGCGAGGACGCCGAAGAGGTCGCGCAGGATGTCCTGATGAAAGTGTATCGGAAGCTCTCGGCCTTTCGCGGCGATGCGGCGCTGTCGTCCTGGATCTTTCGTATCACCTTCAACACGGCGATGTCCCGGCTGCGAATTACCAAACACGCGAGAGCGGGCGCGGGTCCTGACGGCGGGGCAGCGGGTGTGCGGCAGGCGCGGGATCTCGTCGACTGGTCGACGCTGGCCGACGATGAACTGATGCGGAACCAGTTGCGACAGCGGCTGGTCGAGGCGCTGCCTGCCGTGCCGCCAGTCTACCGCGCGCCCGTGATCCTGCGGGACATTCAGGGGCTCTCCACCGAAGAGGCGAGCGCCATCTTGCGCGTGAAGCCGCAGACGCTGAAATCGCGCTTGCATCGCGGCCGCCTGATCTTGCGCGGCAAGCTCGCGGAATTCGCGAGCGGTCTGTCCCTGCACAGGGCCTCATAGACATGCAGTTGGTTCCAGGTTCCGGCGTCAACAGCTCTCACGGCAGCGCAAGGACGCGGAGTCTCGGAAAACCAGCCAATTCCTCCGCGCTCTCGGCGCCCGCGGTCAAGCCCATGGCCTCAGGTGTCTTGCCGTGTCACGGTCTATTCGTCAGCTCGACGGTCGCCCGTACTTCCTTTCCCTCACGCAAGACCACAACTTCAACCGTGTCGCCCGGACGCTTGTTTCGAAGGGCGAACGTGAAGTCATAGATGTTCTTGATGGCCACCGCGCCGAACGAGATCATCACATCACCTCGGCGAAAACCGGCCTTGGCCGCCGGGCTCCCATCCCGCACGTCGGCGAACTTGACGCCCGTGCCTTCCTCGGCGAAATCGGGGACCGAGCCGAAGTAGGGTCCATAGCCGCCGCTCGTCGCGCTCGCGGTTCCGCCGTGTGCCGCGACGGTCCGGACGAATTCGGGCCGCTCGGCCCGCGCAGCCACCGTCCGCGCGAGCACGAACGCAATCCGGGCCACCTGGGTTCCGCCCGTGGCGTCAATCCGGCCCCAGTCGTCGCTGGGACGGTGATAGTCGGCGTGAAATCCCGAGAAGAAGCCAATCGACGGGATGCGGTGCAGCAGGAACGAGGTGTCGTCGCTGGATCCCACGCTAGCGCCCTGGCCGAACGTCTTGACCTCGATCGGGACGCCGGCGCTCGCGGCCTTCAGAGCGTCAGCCAGCGCCGGGGAGGAATCGAGGCCGCTCACGAGGATGCGGCCTGACGGACGCCCGATCATGTCGAGGTTGATCATCGCGACGACGCGGTCCAGAGGAACGGTCGGGTGGTTGACGAAGTAGGACGATCCGAGCAGACCGAGCTCCTCGCCGGCGAAGGCGAGAAACACGAGCGTCCGCGGAAACGACGATCGCTCGAGCGCCGCCGCGCGGGCGATTTCGAGCAGTGCCGCCGTGCCCGACGCGTTGTCGTCGGCGCCGTTGTGAATCTCGCCCGTCAGGCTGGGCGCGAGGGAATGCCGCCCGCCCAGGCCGAGATGATCGTAGTGGGCGCCGATGACGACCACTTCGCGGCGCTTCGTCGCGTCCGCGCCTTCGAGCGAGGCCACCACGTTAAAGACCGTGCGCCGGATCTTGCCGAAATCCTCCACGAGCGACACGGAGAGCTTCTCGAGGGCCTTGGAGCGCGGCTGCAGGTCGCCTTCGATGTCACGAAACACGGCGTCAAGGTCGAGCGCGCCTCCCAGCGCGCGTTTCAACGCGTCCCGCCGGACGCGCACGACAGGCACGCCGTACTCGTCCGCCTGCGGATCCTTCAAGAAGCTGTCGTACTTCGTTTGTTCCACGACGTGGGCCGGGTCCTCGACCAGGATGACCAACCGCGCGCCGTGCGCGCGAGCCACCATCGCCTTGTTCATCAGCTCGGAATGGAGCGTGTTGGCCTTGCCGTCGAACCGGCTGTTCGGATCGTTCTCCTGCGGCTCGTGCGTGAGCACGAGGACCGCTTTGTCCTTCACCTCGACCGACGCGTAGTCGTCGTACTGGAACGCCGGCGCGCTGATGCCGTAGCCCGCGAAGACGAGCGGCAGCGCGTCAGGCGAAGAACCTGGAGCGGGTCCAACCGAGGCGGGGTAGTAGTCGAAGCCGAGCTGCAGCGCATGTTGCGCGGCGCCGGTCGAAAACGTCAGCGCATTCTTCGAGCCAATCTGCAGGCCGGTGACGATCTCGAACGCCTGCGAGTAGGTGCCGTCGGGTGCGCCGGGCAGAAGACCGAAAGCCCGAAACCGATCGGCGATGTACCGCGCGGCTTTCTCCAGGCCCTCGGTGCCGTTCCCTCGACCCTGCAATTCATCAGAGGCCAGAAACTTGACATGCTCGATGTAGCGGCTCGCGTCGATTGGCGCCGTGTCGCCCGACACACCCGCGCTGACGAGAAGGAACGCCGCACACAAGACCCGGTGGAATCGTTTCATATCAGTCCCTCGACCTGATCTCATCGAGCCCAAGCGTTAACCGCAGAGGGCCCGCGCAGAGGGATTACCAAGTTTCCCAGTCTCCGCGCCCCTTGTACGCGCGCTCTGCGGTGAAAGCTTTTGACGCCGGATTCAGGATCAATGGGTCCATGACAGCGCTCTCACACCACCGCGTTTCCGAACTGCACGAGCTCGAAAGCGCTCAGCGAAGGCATGACGACCTTCCGGATGCCGTCGGCGCCGAGCGTCACCGGCACGGCGGTCACGCGGCCACGGATGGCGATGTCCTCCAGCACTGCAAAACAGGAGAACCGACGCCGCGAGTCGCGAACGACGGCTTCGGCGACGCGCGAGGCGGCCGACGCGAGCGCGTAAGGACCGGGCGGCCAAAGGCTCGGCAGCCGCGCGTTCAGACGCGCGATCTGCGGCGGCGAAAGAATCCGGCCGAGCGCCTGCCCGGCCATGCCCGCCTCGCTCCACGAAACAACCGTTCTCTCGGGCGGTGTCCCGACGAGCGAGATTGAGATGTCGGTCGAGGAACCGTTCGTGTCGAGCGCGATGATGGCCGCCAGCGCGGCGGCGAGCGCGCCCGGCGCCGATCCAATCAGGCGCTTCGGCGCAATCCGCAGCTCCCGCGCGGCAACCTCCATCAGCTCGCGCTGTCCGGCTCCGGCAAACACGATGGGCGCGACACTCCCGAAACCCGCCAGGCGCTTGAGGAGCGCCAGGCCTGGTTCGCCCCGCCAGTCGCCCGTTCCAACCGCGTCGGCGAGGACGATAAGGTCGGCACCCGCGGCATCGGAAACGTCGGCCGATCCGATCACGCGAGTCCGGAACGCCTCGATTGGTCCCGCTTGTTGGATGTCGAGCGCCTTGCCGGCCGCCACCGAACCGGCGTCATCGATCAGGCGGAGGAGATCGACGCAATCGCGCCCGGCGAGCTTCGATGCGAGCGCGCCGCCGAGCTCGCCGGCGCCGAGGATGGCGATGGGCATAGCCTTGACAGTCGAGGGTCAAGAGTCGACCGTTGCAGGACCGCCGACTGTGAACTGTCGACTGTCGACTGCCGACCAGCCTATTCTATGGCCATGGATGACACGCCTCAACTTCACGGCAGGGTCGCGCTCGTCACCGGCGGATCGCGCGGCATTGGCTTCGCCATCGCGTCCGCGCTTTTGGCACGCGGCGCCAGCGTCATGATCGGCGGTCTGCGTCAGGAGAACCTCGACGCCGCGCGGGCGCGGCTGAGTGAACTGGCCGATGAGGCGGCGGTCGAGACCTTCGCCGCCAACGTCCGCAGTCACCGCGACGTGCAGCGCATGATCGAGGGGACCGTCGACCGGTTCGGCGGCCTCGACATCCTCGTCAACAACGCGGCGGTCGGCTTCTTCAGGGAGGTCGCCGATCAGCCCGCGGAGGAGTGGATCGAGACCGTCGAAACGAACCTGAACGGCGTCTTCTACTGCTGCCGGGCGGCCATCCCGCACCTGCGGCGCCGGGGCGGCGGTTGGATCATCAACGTCAGCAGCCTGGCGGCCAAGAACCCGTTCGCGGGCGGCGCCGCGTACTCCGCGAGCAAGGCCGCGCTCAACGCGTTCAGCGAAGCGCTGATGCAGGAGCTGCGGTACGACGACATCAGGGTGAGCTATGTCATGCCGGGATCGGTGCGGACCGAGTTCGCCGGACATCACGATGGCGCCGGAACCGAATGGAAGCTGGCACCCGAAGACGTCGCGCAGGTGGTCGTCGACTTGATTGGCCACGACCGCCGCAGCCTGCCGAGCCGCGTCGAGCTCAGGCCCTCGAAGCCGCGAAAATAGCAGCCGACCGGTCGAACCTTGACTGTCGACCACTCCTCACCTTTCAAGCCTCGCGTAGGCCATCCCATCCGGTTCACGACCTGCTTCGAGCTCCCCGATGACCTGCCAGGCCTTCAAGTCGACGATCGACAGCTTGTTCGAAGCCGTTGCCGCGACGTAGACCAGCTCGCCGGTCGGGGCCATCAGGATGCCGACCGGCGCATTGCCCACGGGCAGGCGCCGGCTCACCGCCCAGGCTTTCAGATCGATCTCCGCGATCTCGTTCGCACGCATGTTGCTCACCAGCGCGCGCGAACCATCCGGCGTCACCTTGATCCGGATGGGAAAGCGTCCGACGTCGACGGTCCGGGCGATGCGATCGGTGGACGTGTCGATCACCGACACGGTCCCGGCTTCGCGGTTCGAGACGAGCACGAACCGTTCATCCGGCGTGATGTCGATTCCCTCGGATCCCGCGCCGCTGCGAATCACCGCCAGGACCTTCCAGCGGTTCAGATCCACCACGGTCACGGTGCCCGCTGGAATGCTCGCGGCGTACGCCTTGCCGTGCCTTCCCGCGACGGCAATCATGTGAACACCGTCCGCCGTCTCGAGGCTGGCCTCCACCTTCTGTGTCTTCGCGTCGATTCTGACGATGGTCTTCGACACCTCGGCCGTCGCCAGCAGCCACCTGCCATCGCGCGTCACCGCCAGGCCGTGCGGCCCGCGGCTGGGCAGCAGCTCGATCTCGCCGAGCGGTTTGAGCGAGACGAGGTCGACCACGGTGATCGTGTGGCCGCGATCCTCGCGCGTCCCGACATAGTTGCTGACGAATGCGGTCCGCCCATCGCTCGAGACGGCCACCTCGTGGGGCCCTCTGCCGGTGGGGACCGTGGCTTGCACCACGCGCGCGCGGGCATCGACGATCGTCAGGGTGGAGTCGCTCTTGTTGACGATGAGCAGCAGGCTCGTGGGGACCGCCGCCCGCGACAGGGCGGCCATGGCGACGAGCGTCGAAGCGAGGACGAGCGGAGGTTTCAGGCGATGCTCCTCTCGTGAATGCGCAGTGAAGCCCGGGAGGCGCCTAGACATCTCCTAAGGCCGGAACGGTGACAGATGAAGCCAGGTTTTCTGTCATGAGCCTTAGAAGCTGTCTTAGGCGCGGCCGCCGTGGCGGCCGCGCAGCTCGTAGCGAAGGTTCGCCTGTCCCGGCAGTGTCTTGTCACTCGGCGGTTTGAGGCGAAGCTTCGCTACTATAATCCTCGAGCCAAGGCAGATTCTAGAGCCGCACCGACTCGCTTGCAGGGACACCGGCTTTGGAAGATCTCTTGTCCCCGTCATGTTCGAGGGCATCGGGCACTACAAAGTGCTGGACCGGATCGGCGCGGGCGGACTCGGTGAGGTGTACCGCGCGCGCGACCTGCGTTTCGGCCGCACGGTCGCGGTCAGGATCCTTCCCCCCACCATCACAGAAGATCCCGTCCTCCGGCAGACGTTCCTTCAGGATGCCCGCGTGGCGACCGCGCTCTCTCATCCGGGGATTGCGGCCGTATACGACGTCGGCGAGGAGGCGGGATGGGTCTACGTCGTGACCGAGTACGTGGCGGGCGAGACGCTGCGATCCGTCATGGGCGATCGGGCGCTCAATCCGCGTCGCGCCGTCGACCTCGCGTTCCAGCTCGCTGAGGCGCTGGCCGAAGCGCACGCAGCCGCCATCATCCACGGCGACCTGAAACCGGGCAACATCATCGTGACGCAGACAGGCCGCGCGAAAATGCTCGACCTCGGGCTGTCGAGGTGGACCGAGGGCGGTGCCATGCGCGAGGCGGCGGCCACCCTTGCGGAGTGCAGCACCGCCGACGTGCTGAATACCCTGAGCTACATGTCGCCCGAGCAGGCGCTTGCGGAGCGTACCGATCACCGGACCGACATCTTCTCGCTGGGCGTCATCCTCTACGAGATGCTGACCGGACAGTCGCCTTTCGCACGTCAGACGGCGTCGGCGACCCTCATGCAGATCCTTGGCGCGACGCCGCCCGTTCCTTCGAGCTTCAACTCGCGGCTGGGCCCCGAGTTGGACCGAATCGCAGGCCGTGCCCTGGCGAAAAGCCTCGAGACTCGATATCAGGACGCGCGGGAAATGGCCGCGGAGCTGAGGGAGGCGCAGTCGGCGCTCGAGGCGCTGAAGCGGTTGGCGCGGAAGGAGCCGTCCAGGAAGGAACCGGCACGACCGCCGGCCGCTTCCGTTCGATCGCAGAGAGCGGTCTGGATCCTCGTCACCGTCATCGTGCTGCTGCTGGCCGGCCTCGCGTCTTTCTTCTTTCGCGAGGACATCCTCGATCTGTGGCAACGCTGGTCTCACACACGCGGAGACTGAAAAGCCAATTCGGAATCATGAGCCTTTCCAGTCTCGGCGTCCGCGTTCTCTGTGGTCAAGCTTTTGCGCCGCAGGGGGCGCACGACCCGATAATCCGGCGAAGGCGGAATCGATAGGTTACCGGCCCGCTTCGAGGATGCGGGGGAGATTGGCCGCGAAAGCCGATCTGGCCAGGACCTCGTCCGCGCCGGCCTCTCGCGCGGCCGCGACCAGATCCGTCTGGACGTGCGAGACGAACCCGACGGTGCGTATGCCCGCCAGATCCGGGTCCGCCTTGATGCGCGCGATTGCCGTGAGGGGATCGGTTGGCGCGCTGTTCAGATCGACGATCAGGAGCGACGGCCGGATGCGGCGCGCCTGCTGCATCACCTCATCCAGCGTCCGGGCGAAGGCCACCTCCACGCCGAGCTGCCGCGCCGCGGTCCGGATCTTCGACTTGAACAGAAGATCGTCGAGGGCCACCAGTATCATGAGAGTGTCAAAGCCACGAAGCTTCGCCTCCAGCCGCCGAGTGAGGGTCCGGGCGTCAGAACGGTGAAGCTTCGATACTACGGCTTCTTCATCTCGTCGTAGACGGTCCCGAGATTCGTCTTCAGGCGCGCCGCGCCGCCCGCGTAGCTCGCATATTGCGGCAGCGCGACCGCGGCTACCGCCTGTTCCTTCGATTTGCCCGCCGTGATCTGCTCCCCGACCGCCGTTCGCAGGTCGGCGAGATACTGCCGGAACGCGCGCACCTCCGCGACGGTGCCGACCTTGCCGTGGCCAGGAATCATCTTCGCCGCCGCCGGGACGATCGACAAGCCGCGATCGAGGAAGGTGAGCCATTCAGCGGTGCTCGCGCCCCCTCGCACATCGATGAAGGCGTGGTTCGCGTTGACGAACGTGTCGCCCCAGTGCGCGACGCCCGATTTCGTGAAGTAGATCACCGAGTCGCCGTCGGTGTGCGCCCGCCCGAAATGCATCACGCGAATCTCTTCATCGCCGAGGTAGATCTGCAACTCGCCGTCGTAGGTCACCTGGGGGAGCGTCTGGCGCACATCGATGGCCTGCGCGTCCGCCAGCTGCGATCGAGCCGCCGCGAGCTGCGACCCGAGCTGCTCGGACTTCGCCTCGTCGCGGGCGCCGCGGGCGGCGGCGAGATCCGCTTCGAGCTTCGCGATGGTCCCGGGGCTCTCCTTGAGGATCAGCTCCCGGTTCGCGAGCAGATTCTTGCGCACGTTCTTGTGCGCCACGATGGTCGAGATCTTGACGAACACGGGATTCCCGCCGGTGTGATCGCCGTGGTAATGCGTGTTGACGACGAACTTGATCGGCTTGTCGGTGACCGAGCGGATCTTGTCGACGATCCCTTGCGCAATCTCGACGGTCCTGCCATCCACCGCCGCCTTCAGGTATTGATCGTCGATCACCAGTACTCCTTCGCCCGAGATGTAGAACGCGACGTTGCCGCCACGGCCGTACAGCACGTACAGCTGGTCGGTCAGCTTCTCGAGGGTGAAGATTCCGGCAGTCACCGGTCCCTGCCAGCTGTGCGCGGCCAGCGTCACGCTGACGCACCCTGTCAGCGCCAGCGCGCCGACACACGAACACATGAGACGTTTCAGCTCCATAAACACTCCAGTCAGGCGCGAGACGGCCATGGATGAAGCCGGACGGAAGAACCGTTAAGATTGGACGCGATGCTGCTCAAGGTCCGTGCCGTCGAGCCGTTTTTCAAGAACGGATTCCTCCTGGGATGCGAAGAGACGCGCGAGGCCGTTCTCATCGATCCGGGCGACGAGGTGGAAGAACTGCTCGAGATCGTACAACGCCAGCGCCTCTCGGTTGGCGCGATTCTGCTGACGCACGCCCACATGGATCACATCAGCGGCGTCGGCCGGGCCAAATCGGCCCTCGGCGCGCCCATCTGGCTCCATCCCGACGACCATTTTCTGTACAAAGCCGCGGTGCAGCAAGGCATGGCGTTCGGATTCCGCGTCGATCCGCCTCCACCCGTCGATCGCTTCTACGAGGGCGAGGGACCCCTGACGTTCGGAAACTACGATGTGCGCGTTCACCACACGCCCGGCCACTGTCCGGGAGGCGTGTGCCTGCAGGCGGGCGTCAGGGGCACGAAAGGCAGGCAGCTGTTTGTCGGGGACACGCTCTTTGCCGGCTCGATCGGCCGAACGGATCTTCCCGGCGGCGACTACGACACGCTGATGCGCTCTATCAAGAACGTGCTCTTCGGCTTTGGCGATGATGCGGTCGTCTATCCTGGCCACGGACCTGCCACGACCATTGGTGAAGAGCGACGAACCAACCCATTCCTGACAGGCCTGTAACGAAGCGTTGCCCCCACCGACGAGCAGGAACGGCGCCTCGGTGTGGCGTCGAAGCTTCGTGACCGGGAGTGCACGCGGCTGCACGCGGTTTCGCGTCCGCTGTCATATCCGAATTCACCCGGACCTGTAGTGTCCGGCTCCAGAGCGTGTGAAAAAAGCTCTCACCGCAGGGAACGCAGGGCGCGCGGAGGAACGATTCTCAGGGAAACCCCGGCTCCGCGTCCTGCGCGCTCTCCGCGGTGATGGCCGTTGTTCACAAGCTCTTCAGCCGGATCTCTACCCACACCGCGGCCACATTCCGATAAGGGAATTGTCGCACCATTCTCGGTCCCGCCCGGGGGCGGAACGCGTGCATTCCTATGGAACCAAGTCTGGTCAACCTCGCTATTCAGATGGCGGGCATCGGCTTGATGGCCGCGCTCTCGTACCTGCTGCTGCAGTCGATCCCTCGCGTGGCGCTGCGCTATTGGACGGCCGCGTGGTCGTGTCTCACGATCGCTCTCGCGTCGCTGTTGCTGTCCTTTACGGTGCCGCCGGTCGCCCCGGTGCTGCAACCGATCTACCTGCTCGCCGAGTATGCGTTCGGGTACCTGTTCATCGCCGGATGCCAGGCGCACGTGACCGGCATCGAGTTGACGCGCCGCCACTTCGTGGCGTTGGGGCCGGGCCTGCTCCTGAGCGTGATGCTGCCCTGGCTCGGCGGCGGCGACCTGAACATCTTCTTCGTTCCGCACACCGCCATCCTGGCCTGCTTCTTCTATGCGGCGTACTGCGCCCTCAGGCCCGCCCGGCAGGATGCGCGGCGGGGTCCGGGCCTGCGCGTGACGTCCGTCGCGTTGTTGCTCCTGACGTTCAACTTTCTCCAGTACGTCCCGATCTTCACGTACGCGGCGTTGAACAGCAACGAGTTGCCCGTCGCCTACCTTCACTACACCTCCCTGTACGATCTGATTCTCGAGATCCTCCTGGGATTCGGCACCGTGATGTTGGTCACCGAGAGCGTGAGGCGCGAGCTGGAGGCGGCGCACGTCGATGTCATGCGTGCGCGCGATCGGCTCGAGGTGATGGCGCGGATGGATCCGCTGACGGAGTCGCTCAACCGGCACGCGTTCTACTCCCTCGTCGAGAAGAACCGCGGCGGCGCCGGGCACGCCTCCGGTTCGGTCGCCGTCGTTGACCTCAACGACCTGAAGACGATCAACGACACCTACGGACACCACGCCGGAGACGTCGCGATCCGCACGGCCGCGAGGGCGATCCGCTCGCTCATTCGCGCCGACGACTTGCTGTTCCGTTGGGGCGGTGACGAGTTCCTGGTGCTGCTCTTCGGCTTGCCGGCGAGCGAAGCGCGGTTGCGCTTCGAGCGATTGAACCACGTGCTCGCCGAGATGCCGCTCCCGGGGTTCGAGACGCCCGTGACGGTCGGGACGTCCTACGGCATCGCGGGGTTCGCCCTCTCGAAGACACTGGACCAGGTGATCGACGAAGCGGACGGCGAGATGTATCTGGAGAAGCAGCGTCGCCGGAAGGACCTCGACGAGTCGCGGCAGCAAACGCCCGGCGCCGCCGCTATCCCCCGGTTGGATCCGGCGCCCATCTGACCTCCAGCTCCAGCCGTCCAATCCTGAGCCGGTCGCCGGCTACGAGCACCGCCCGATCCACGCGCTGGTCGTTGACGAACGTCCCGTTCGTGCTGTCCAAGTCGTGCACTTCGAGCTCACCCGTCGGACGCACTTCGAGCCGGCAGTGGACCCTCGACACCAGCGGCCGCCCAACGATGAAGTCGGCGACGGCGGAGCGCCCGATGGTCCTGTTTCCACCGGGCAGGAGTCGCAACGTCAGGCCCTGATCCTCACGCCGTCCCGCTTCTCGCAAGACCCACATGTGGCCGCCTCGAGTGCGCGGCATTGTAAACCCTTCAGTGACGAAGCCTGCGCGGTGGGGTGCGCAAAGACAGGGAGTCCAGACCGCCGCCGCGGCCTGGGTTGAACAACCTGACGGCTCCATTCGTCAAAAGCTCCTGGCGCAAGACATCGTCCGGCGCCGGAGTGTGAGCACTCGGGCAAGTCCTGGGTTGCCCCGCAAGCCCGGCCTCGTTGTCCTTGTTCGGAGAGACATCATGACGCGTTCTCGCAAGCGGCTCGTCACGGGCGGCACCGCGGTCATCGCTGTGGGGGCCGCGGTGTACGGTTTTTCCGGCTTGAGCCGGGCGAAAGCGGACTTCGACCCCTCGCGTCTGGCCGTCGTCGAGCGGGGCACGATGCTGAGATCGGTGGTGGCGACCGGCAAGATCGAACCGATCGCAAAGGTCGAGATCAAATCCAAAGCCAATGGCATCATCGAGGGGCTGCGCGTTGACGTCGGCGATATCGTGACGGCGGGCGACGTCCTGGCGGAGCTCGACAAGGAAATGCTCCGTGCGCGGGTGCGCGAAGCGCTGGCGAGCCTTCAGGGGGCGCAGGCCGGCTTGAAGGCGGCCGAGGCGCAGATCGCGAAGAATACGGTCGAGGCCGAAGGGCCGGACGTCGCGTTTGCCCGCCGTGCGTACGACCGGGCGTCGAATCTGTTCAGTCAGAAGCTGCTCCCCCAGTCGGAGCTCGACTCGGCGCAGAGCACCCTCGAGCTGGCAGAGAACCGCATGCGGGCCGCGCAATCGAATCTCGCGGTCGCGCGCGCGAAGGTGTCGGAAGCGACGGCGAGTGTCGCGCAGGCCCGGGCGACGCTGGAGCGCGCCGAGGAAGAGCTCGCGAACGCCACGATTCGGGCGCCGATCAGGGGCACCGTGCTGACGCGGGATGTCGAGATTGGGAGCCCGGTGTCTTCGATCCTGAACCTCGGGGCGGCGGCGTCGCTCGTCATGACGCTCGGCGACATTGACGAGGTGTTCGTGCGCGGGAAGGTCGACGAGGTGGACATCGGCCGCGTGCGGCTCGGCCAGGCGGCGCGAATCACGGTGGAGACCTTCAAGGATCGCGTGTTCGACGGGAGCGTCACCGAGATCTCGCCCATCGGGGTGGAGAAGGACAACGTCACGAACTTCGAGGTCAAGATATCGATCCGGAATCCCGGGAAGGAGCTGAAGGCCAACATGACGGCGAACGCCGAAATCATCCTTGAGCGGCATCCGGACTCGCTCATCATTCCCGAGGCTGCGGTGACCTACGACACCGCACGGAATGCGTTTGTCGAAGTCCCGTCCCCGGCGAGCCCGAATGGCCGTCGGAAGGTGGCTGTGAAGCTCGGTATCGGTAACGGCACGAAGACACAGGTGCTTTCCGGGCTTCGCGAGGGCGAGAAGGTGCTGCTCCCGCTCTAGCAACGAAGCGCAGGTTCCTTGTATGCACGACGCGCTCGTCCAGTCGCTCGCCAACCTGCGCGCGAACAAGCTTCGAAGCTTCCTGACGATGTTCGGCCTTCTCTGGGGCATCGTGTCCATCGTCGTCTTGTCCGCGACCGGTGAAGGCTTTCGACGCGGCAACGAGGCGGTACTGCGCGAGTTCGGCAAGAACATCGCGATCGTCTGGGGCGGCCGGACAAGCCTCCAGGCGGGCGGCGAACGGGCGGGCCGGGTCGTGATCTTGACGGTCGAGGACGCGCGCGCCATTGCTGCGCAGTCGCGGATGGTGCGGGCGCTCAGTCCCGAGATTCAGCGCGCGGGCGTTCAGGTGAAGAGCCGGTACAACGCCGCCGCCTCGATGGTGCACGGCGTCGAGCCGCCGTACCAGGACATCCGCACGATCGATCTGGAGCACGGGCGGCACTTGAACTGGCGTGACGAGGAGCAGGCAACGCGTGTCGCGCTCGTCGGCGATGAGATGGGGAAGCAGCTGTTCGGCTCGCGCAATCCCGTCGGCGAGCCGCTCACGCTCAATGGCATGCCCTTCACGGTCGTCGGCAAGCTGCGAAAGAAGAACCAGGACAGCGACTACAGCGGCCGCGACAAGGACAAGATCTTTATCCCCTTCGCGACGATGCTACGGGATCTGCCGCGGCCCGATGCCGGCCCAACCGCCGTCTCGCAAATCATCGTCGCGCCCCATCAATGGGTGATCGACGGTCTGCCGAGCGTGCTGGCCGCGCGGACCGCACGAATGGCCGCCGTGGTGTGGCCGCTCGAAGGAAACGTGCGCGCGATCCTCGCGCGCCGCCACAACTTCGACCCCGCGGACCGCGAGGCGGTGCCGGTCTGGGACACGGGCCTCGAGACGCTGCTCTTCGATCGCATCATCCAATACATGAAACAGTTCTTCACCATCGTCGGCCTCGTGACGCTCGCGCTCGGCGGGATCGGGCTGATGAACATCATGCTGATCGCGGTGAGGGAGCGCACGCGCGAAATCGGCGTGCGAAAGGCGTTGGGCGCCACGACGCGCGCCGTCGAGCGGCAGTTCTTCCTCGAAGGATTCTTCCTGACCGCGTTCAGCGGCGGCGCGGGCATGGTCGTCGCGCTCGGGTTGTGCGCTCTGGTGAACCTGGCCCCGATGCCGGAGCGCTTCTCGGGGATGATCGTCACGTGGCAGACCGTCGCGCTCGCGCTCGGGACCCTGACCGTGATTGGGATCGTGACGTCGACGTACCCCGCGCGCCGCGCCGCCGAACTGCCTCCGGTGGACGCGCTGCGCTACGAAATGTAGCGGCGCTGGATCCGGCTCAAGCCGGACACTACGCCTGAAACGTGGTCCGATTGAACGAACTACCGCCTGAAAGGCGGTAGACTCCGCGCGCGACTGAAAGTCGCAGCCGCGCCGTCTGCGAGCGGTAGTTCGTTCACAGTAACGATTGTGTTTTTCCCCTATGCCCACGTGCTCGCCTGTCCGAAGCCACCGATCAGATCGGACCAGCTGAAAGCTGACCGAAGGCGGTGGGTTGAGACCTGGCACGTGGGCACTCAATTGTCGCGGAAAACGACGCGATCGCGCCCCTCTGGTCGGCCGGCGCGACAGATGGCTAGATTTCTTCCACTTCGCGCACCTGGCGTCCCCGATAGTACCCGCAATAGGGGCAGA
>JACPPN010000301.1 GCA_016190995.1 Acidobacteriota bacterium
GTCTTCCACAACTGGACGAAGATTCACAAGACGCTGCGCGTGATTCCGGCGATGGAGGCAGGTCTGACGGATCGCGTGTGGGACATGGCGGAGATCGTCGCGCTGATCGAAGAGGCAGAGATGTTAGTGCCTGCCGCTCAACCGGACTGAGACACTACCACCGAAGACCGAAGGAGCTCGATTGCTCGCCCCGGATCGCAGTGCTACACTAAATGGTTCCCCCGCACGTGCGGTCGTCTCCCTGGCGTGCGGCCCGATGGTGAGTGTAGCTCAAGGGCAGAGCGCCGGACTGTGGCTCCGGAGGTTGCGGGTTCGAGACCCGTCACTCACCCCACCAGACATCCTCTGACGCCAATGTCCTTGCAAATGAAGCAAGTTCCGTCGGTGCCGCTTTAGAGGCTGTCTTCGAGCCGATCGTCCTCTGCGCCGACGACTGCCCCCTCAGAGCCGGATCTTGAAAGATTCTTGAAAGTCCCCTGTTCAGGCCTACGACCGTCCGGTGGCCGGTGTCCTCGGCGCGGAAGTTCGTGTCATTCGACTCTCGCCCATGGGAGATACCAGCGCTAGTGAAGGTGCACTGAAGGCGTACGGGTACGGCACCCCCGTGCGAGTCGATTACGTCACCAACGGGCAGCCAGGGTCGGCAGTCTTCGAGACCGTCAGCCCTGGTCCCTTCGGCCACGAGCACATGGCCGACCGCGCGCACGTCCTTCTCTGGAGCCATGACGCGTACAACCGTCTGCCGCGCCACATGCGCAGCCTGGACGTCGGCACGTTCACCCACGACGACAACCTTCTGTCGCTCGGCGACGCTCGAGAACTGTTTCTGTTGAACGAGTGTGTCGAAGGCGAAGAGTACTTCCGCGATTTGGAACGCCTTCGCAACGGCGCCGCGCTCTCGGATCTCGATCTCGCGCGCGCCGACGCGCTCTGCGAGTACCTCGTGGAGATCCACAGCGTCCGTGGACCGACTCCCGAGCTGTACGCACGCCGCGTGCGCGAGCTCGTCGGCGGCAGTGAATGCATCATGGGGCTCGCCGACGCGTATCCGTCGACGTACGACGAGATCCTGCCCGGACAGATCGAGCGCTCGAGCAGGCGTGCGTCCGTTGGCGCTGGCGCGTGAAGGATCGGGCGCATCGGCTCCGGCAGGTGCACGGCGACTTTCATCCCTGGAACATCCTCTTTCGCCAAGGCACCAACTTCACCGTCCCCGATCGCGCGCGGGGTGAATGGGGCGATCCCGCCGATGATGTGACAAGCTTGACGATGAACTACCTGTTCTTCTCGCTGCAACGGTTCGGGGACATCGACGGGCCGCTCGGCGCCCTCTTTCAGCGGTTCTGGACGAGGTATCTTGACGCCAGCGGGGACCGCGAGCTGCTGGAAGTTGCCGCGCCGTTCTTCGCGTTCCGCGGGCTGGTGATGGCCCATCCGATCTGGTATCCGCGCCTGCCGCGAGACGTGCGGCGCAAGCTGCTGGCCTTTGTCGAAGCGGTGCTCGCCGCACCGGCCTTCGATCCCGCAAGGGCCGCCGACTCGACTACCTCCTCGATCAACATTGGATTCGCCCGTGAGCCGCGGGGTCTGTCGCCGGAGGATGGATGGTTCAGGACGTGAACGAGAAGTCTGCTGACCTGCTCGACGCTGCGCTTCATGACGTGCTTCGGGCTGTCGATCAAGCCGCGCAGCTGGCTCGGTGGATTCAGCGGCGTGCGCCTCGCCCGCATGAGAAGCGCGACAAAACGCCGCTGACCGTCGCCGACCTGGCCGTTCAAGTGGTTCTCGCCAGCGCACTGGAACGCGCCTTTCCCGGTGACCCGCTCGTCGCCGAGGAAGATGCTTCCACGCTGGGCGGCGAGACCGGATCGGAGCTCGCCAAACAGATGCGGCATTTCGTCCGGCCTCTGCTCCCGGCGCTGACGCCCGTTGACTTGCTTCGCTTCCTGGGCAGAGGCGCCGGCTCCCCTGCCCGGCGTTTCTGGGTCCTTGATCCTGTCGATGGCACCGAGGGCTTCTTGCGCGGCGGGCACTACGTCGTGGCGCTCGCACTTCTTGAGGACTACCACCCGACAGTCGCCATGTTGGGGTGTCCGACTCTCGATGGCGCAGGATTGGGAAAGGTCGCTCGTGAGCCCGGTCACGGCCGCGAGCCCGGACTCCTGCTTGTCGCACGGCGGGGCCGTGGAACGTGGATCAGCGCAATGGACGCCGCCGAGTTTCAACCGATTCGCGTCTCTGAGGTCTAGTTGCTGCGCGAGGCGCGGATGGTGCAGTCGTTCGCCGAGTCGCACATCGATGTGGATGCGACGCGCGAGCTGATACGGGCGGCCGGCATTGAGCGTCTCCCTGTCTTGATGGATGGCCAGGCGAAGCACGTGGCGATCGCGGCAGGGCATGCGGATCTCCTCGTGCGCATCCCGGCGCAGCCAGACTACCGCGAGCACATCTGGGATCACGCCGCGGGCGCACTGGCGGTCGAGGAAGCGGGAGGACGGATCACCGATCTCGGCGGACGGCCGCTCGATTTCCGCACCGGCCGGCAGCTCGAGCGCAACCTGGGGATCGTGGCGTCGAACGGACACTTGCACGCTGCAGCCATCGAAGCCCTGCAGGCTCGACGATCCTCCCTCTACGGCCCACTACGCGGATGACGTCGCGATGTTCTCGGCAGCGCTTGCCTTCTTGATGATGCCGATGAGGGACCTCGACGAACACGCGACAGCCCATGATGGCGTCGTAGCACGTGTCGAGCTTCGGCCCTTTCCCGGATCATGGCTTCGAGATCCTCTGAAGGGACCAGGTTCCGTCCTACGATCGCTTCTCGCCTCAGGCGGCTGCGGGCGCCTGTGCCCGCCGCAGTTTCGTCAGCGCCCGCACCTCGATTTGTCGCACGCGCTCGTGCGTAACGCCCAGGGTGCGGCCGATCTCCTCCAGGGTGTGCTCGCGGTCTGTGCCGAGGCCAAAACGCAGTCGCAGTACGCGCCGCTCCCGCGGCGTGAGCGGTACGAGCGCCCGCTCGGCGCGCCGTCGCATGTCGCGCTGGAGCATCACATCCTCGGGCGATGGCGTCGCCACGTCAGGAACAAACGCTCCGAGAGGCGCCTCCTCGCCAACGGGCGTCTCGAGCGACGTCGGTGGCACCACCGATCGAATGAGCAGCAGCACCTTGTCCGGCTTCACGCGCATCCGACGCGCGAGCTCCAGCACCGTAGGATTTCGGCCGAGTTGTTTGGTCAAGTCCCGTCGCGCCGCGTTCAGCCGGTTCAGCGATTCGATGACGTGAACGGGAAGCCGGATGGTGCGGCCGGTATCGGCAATCGCGCGCGTGATAGCCTGCCGAATCCACCACGTCGCATACGTCGAGAACTTGAATCCGCGACGGTACTGAAACTTGTCCACTGCCTTCATCAGCCCGAAGTTGCCTTCCTGGATCAGATCGAGAAGGGACAGGCCGCCGTGGCGATACCGCCTGGCGATCGACACGACGAGGCGCAGGTTCGCTTCCGTCAGTTGGCGCTTGGTCTCGCGGATGCGGTCGAGGACGGCCTCGATCTCGCCAAAGCGCCCCACGAATGTGGCCGGATCGCAACCCGCGCGGGCACGGAACTCGCGGATGCGCACGGTCCGCCTTGTGCCGCGAAGGCGACGCCAGGCCAGAGCCTCGTCGCGCAGTGGCACGAGCTCAGCTGTGACGGCATCCACGGCCGCCGGTCGCAGCGGAACGA
>JACPPN010000304.1 GCA_016190995.1 Acidobacteriota bacterium
CGAATGTGCGCCCTATGAACGACTACCGCGAGGGGGCGCGGGACGACTTTCAGTCGTGCGCCGGAGTCTACCGCCTTTCAGGCGGTAGTCGTTCAACCGCGGCCACCGTTGGACATCGACGCGAGGAAATCGCCGTTGGATTTCGTCTTGCCCATGCGCGACAACAGCAGCTCCATGGATTCGACGGGAGACAGCGGCATCAGCACCTTCCGCAACACCCACGTGCGGTTCAGATCGTCCTTCGGAATCAGGAGTTCTTCCTTCCGGGTGCCGCTCTTCTGGATGTCGATGGCCGGGAAGACGCGGCGATCGACGAGCTTCCGGTCCAGGTGAATCTCGAGATTGCCGGTGCCCTTGAACTCCTCGAAGATCACGTCGTCCATGCGCGAGCCGGTGTCCACCAGCGCCGTGGCGATGATCGTCAGGGAGCCCCCTTCCTCGATGTTGCGTGCGGCGCCGAAGAACCGCTTCGGCCGCTGTAGCGCGTTGCTGTCGACGCCGCCCGACAGCACCTTGCCGGATGGGGGAACGATGGTGTTGTAAGCGCGCGCAAGCCGCGTAATCGAGTCGAGCAGAATGACGACGTCCTTCCTGTGCTCGACGAGACGCTTGGCCTTCTCGATCACCATCTCGGCGACCTGGACGTGCCGCTGCGCTGGCTCGTCGAAGGTGGACGACACGACCTCGCCGCCGACCGACCGCTGCATGTCGGTGACCTCCTCGGGGCGCTCGTCGATCAGCAGGACGATCACGTACGCCTCGGGGTGATTCGTCGTGACGCTGTTCGCGATGTTCTGGAGCAGCATCGTCTTGCCCGTGCGCGGCGGCGCGACGATGAGGCCGCGCTGTCCCTTGCCGATGGGCACCATCAGGTCCAGCACGCGCGCCGACAGGTTCCCGCTCTCGCCCGTTTCGAGCTTGATTCGTGACTGGGGATAGAGCGGCGTCAGGTTGTCGAAGAAGATCTTGTCGCGGACGCGCTCGGGCGGCTCGAAGTTGACCGCGTCCACCTTGATGAGCGCGAAGTAGCGCTCGCCATCCTTCGGCGGCCGAATCTGACCGGACACGGTGTCGCCGGTGCGCAGATCGAACTTGCGGATCTGCGACGGCGAGACATAGACGTCGTCCGGGCCCGGCAGGTAGTTGTAGTCGGGCGCGCGCAGGAAGCCGAACCCGTCCGGCAGCGTCTCGAGAACCCCTTCCGAGAACAGCAAGCCGTTCTTCTCGGTGCGGGCGCGCAGGATCTCGAAAAGGAGCTCCTGCTTGCGCATGCCGCTCGCACCGGGCACCTCGAGCTCCTTCGCGATTCGGGTCAGGTCCGTCGTGCTGAGGTCCTTCAGCGTCGAGAGTTCCAGCGCCGCGGTGTCTACCGTGTCTCGTGCCCGCTGACCAAGGTGGTGATGTGCTTCCACAGGTGATCCAATCCTTCGCCCGTCACCGCCGACACCGGCAGGCATGGGGCTTCACACGTTGCTTCCGCGCGCCGCCCGAGCACATCGCGCTCGCGGCGAGAGAGCTTGTCGACTTTCGTGGCGACCACGATTGCGGCGAGATCGAGCTCGTCGAGCCACGCCAGCGCGCGACGATCCGCCTCGAGATCCGGGTGGCGCGCATCGACGGCCAGGATCACTCCCGCGATCCACGGCCCACGGCCGCTCCGGGCCGTCACCCCCGGCGCGCCGCCCTTCCCGCCGAGACCAGGGGTCCGGCGAAAGCCGGACGCTACGGGTGTCGTGCCCAGCGCGTCGAAGTACTCGCGCGTCACGTCGGCGAACTGCTCGCGCGCGCCGATGCCGCCGCGCGTGAACCCATAGCCGGGTAGATCGACGAAGCAGAACAGACCCGAGAAGCGGCGCGCGTCCGGGTCGAGGCCGGATTCTGCCCGCGACGGACGGGCCAGGCGAACGCGATAGACGTTCACGAGCCGGGTCTTGCCGGGCGCAGCGCTCGTCCGCGCGACGCGACGCCGCGTGAGCGCGTTGATCAGGCTCGATTTTCCGACGTTCGATCGTCCGACGAGCGCCACGTGGGGAATGGGATCGCGGGGAATATCGGCCGCGCCCGCAGCGCTCGTGATCAGTTCGACGGATAAGGCTTTCAACAGCTGTGCGGCGCGCGCGCCGCCCGGGCGGACGCGCGCGACCGTGTTCCAGCGGCGCCCCGGACGGCCGCGGATCTCATCGAGAGCGGGTCAGTGCGTGATCGCTTCGTCCGCGATCGGCGGCGGCTCGTCGGCCGGAGGCGCCTGCAGCGAGAGCGGAAGCGGCCCGGCCAGCGCGATCTTCAACACCTCGTCCATCGTCTCAACGAGGTAGAGGTCGAGGGTGTCCAGCACGGCCTTCGGAATATCCGCCAGATCTTTTTCGTTGTCTTTGGGCAGGATGATGTTCTTGAGCCCCGCGCGGTGGGCGGCGAGCACCTTCTCCTTCACGCCGCCAATCGGCAGCACCTTGCCCCGGAGCGTGATCTCCCCGGTCATGGCGACTTCCTTCCGGGTGGGGACGCGTGCGAGCGCCGACACCAGGGCCGTGGCCAGGGTGATGCCGGCCGATGGTCCGTCCTTCGGGATGGCGCCCTCCGGAACGTGCACGTGCACGTCGGTCTTGCGATTGAATTCCTTCGGGATGCCGAACTCCTCAGCCTTGGTGCGGACGTAGCTCATGGCCGCCTGCGCCGATTCCTGCATGACGTCGCCAAGCTTGCCGGTGAGCGTCAGATGGCCCTTGCCGGGCATCAGGGTGGCTTCCGTCACCAGGATCTCGCCGCCCGCCTCGGTCCAGGCGAGGCCGGTCGCAATCCCGATCTCGTTCTTCTGCTCGGCCGTCGTCGTCCGGTAGCGTGGCACGCCGAGGTACTCGGTGACCTTCTCGCCCGTGACTTCTTCCGAGAAGTTCTTGCCTTCGACCACGACCTTCCGCGCCATCTTGCGGCAAATGGACGAGATTTCCCGCTCGAGATTGCGGACGCCCGCCTCACGGGTGTACCGCTGAATGATCGTCTGGAACGCCTCGTCGATGAAGCTGACGTTCGAGGGCTTGAGCCCGGTCGCGTCGGTCGCCTTCGGCGCGAGGAAGCGGCGCGCGATCTCGATCTTTTCGTGTTCCGTATAGCCGGCGAGCTGGAGTACCTCCATGCGGTCGCGCAGCGCCTGCGGAATCGTGTGCAGCACATTGGCCGTGCAGATGAACATCACGTTCGACAGGTCGAACTCGACGTCGAGGTAGTGATCCAGGAACGTATGGTTCTGCTCCGGATCCAGCACCTCGAGCAGCGCCGCCGAAGGGTCCCCGCGGAAGTCCATCGACATTTTGTCGACTTCATCCAGCAGGAACACCGGGTTCATCGTCCCGGCCTTCTTCATCATCTGGACGATCTGGCCGGGAAACGCGCCGATGTACGTCCGACGGTGCCCGCGGATCTCAGCTTCGTCGCGGACGCCGCCGAGCGAGAGGCGTACGAACCTGCGGTTGGTCGCGCGGGCGATCGACTTGGCCAGCGACGTCTTGCCGACCCCCGGGGGCCCCGAGAAGGTCAGGATGGTCGCCTTCGGCTTTTTCACCAGGGCGCGAACGGCGAGGAACTCGAGAATGCGGTCCTTGATCTTCTCGAGCCCGTAGTGATCCTCGTGGAGGATCTGCTCGGCCCGCCTCAGGTCGCGGCTTTCGCGGCTCTTCTTGTACCAAGGCACCGCGATCAACCAGTCGAGGTAGTTACGTGAGACCGTCGCCTCCGCGGACATCGGCGGCATGGCCTCGAGCCGCTTGAGCTCCTGGATCGCCTTCTCCTGCACGTCCTTCGGCATCCGCGCCTGCTCGATTTTCTTGCGCAGCTCCTCCACCTCGTTGCCGCGATCGTCCTTGCGCCCCAGCTCTTTCTGGATCGCCTTCATCTTCTCGTTGAGGTAGTACTCCTTCTGCGCCTTCTCCATCTGCTTCTTGACGCGAGACTGGATGCGGCGGTCGACCTGGAGCTTGTCCACCTCGATCTCGAGAATGCCGGCGATGCGATTGAGCCGCTCCAGCGCCGAGATGATCTCGAGCAGATTTTGCTTTTCTTCGACCCCCGCGACGAGGTGCGCGGCGATCGTGTCGCCGAGCTTGCCGGGATCGTCGACGCGCACGGCGGCGATCATCGCGTCGTAGTGGAGGTTGTTCGAGAGCTTCACGTACTGCTCGAACAGCGAGACGACGCGGCTCATCGTGGCTTCGACGTCAGGGGAGGCTTCGCGTTGTCGCGGGATGATCTTCACGACGACGCGGTAGAAGCCCTTGTCCTCCTTCCACTCGACCGCGCGCGCGCGGTCGACCCCTTCCACGAGGAGCTTGATGTTCCCGTCGGGCAGCTTGAGGCTCTGCACGACGTTCGCGACGCACCCCATCGCGTAGATGTCGCCGGGCGCCGGATCGTCGACGGAGGCATCGTGCTGCGCCGCGAGGAAGATACGCTTGTCCTTGGCGAGCGCATGCTCCAGGGCGCGCGTCGAGGAGGGCCGTCCGATGACGAACGGCAGCATCATGTGCGGAAACACCACGAGATCGCGGAGCGGAACGATGGGGAGGGTTTCGTAGACTTCCATGGGTTCCATGAATCGGTCGGCAGTCGACTATCCCGCTTTCTCCATCAGGGTAATCGGTTTTTCCTTCGCCAGCACGACCTCGCGCGTGACCACGCACTCCCGGATCTTCTTCTGGCTGGGGAGCGTGTACATCAGGTCGAGCATGAGATCCTCGATGATCATCCGCAGGCC
>JACPPN010000305.1 GCA_016190995.1 Acidobacteriota bacterium
GAGTCATCACTTCGAGGCCGTCAGCCTGGTCGAGCGCGTGCTGCAGCGCGACCCGGCCGGTGTGTACGGGAGCATGGACTTCATCAGTCGCGACCGCTACCGCCAGGTCGTGGAGGAGTTGGCCGATCCCACCGGCGAGGCACAGATGCGCGTCGGTCTGCGTGCCCTGGAGAGCGCACGCCAGGCTGTGGAAACCGGATCGGCTGCCGATCGCGCCGCTCACGTCGGCCACCACCTCATTGGGAAAGGTCGTCACGACCTCGAGACAGACGTGGCCTATCGGCCCGGTCTCGTCAGGCGAGTCAGGCGTTTCGTCTTCGCTCACGCGACTGCCGCCTATCTCGGATCCATCGGACTCATGACCGCGCTGCTGCTCGGCGTTGGCGTCGCCTACGGGCGCTCGCTGGGCGCAACGTCCAGGGGACAGGCGTGGGTGGCGCTGCTCCTCTTGCTGCCAGCCAGCGAGGTGGCCACCACGCTCGTTCAGCGGCTGACCGCCCGTCTGGCGCCCCCTCGGCGCTTGCCACGCCTCGAGTTCCAGGGGGACCTCCCGGAGAACACGCGGACCATGGTGGTCGTGCCCACGCTCCTCACGAGCGTGCCGCAGGTCCACGCCCTGATCGAACACATCGAGGTCGTCGCGCTCGGGAACCTCGATCCGCGGATCCACTTCGCCATCCTGAGCGACTTCGCCGACGCCCTCGCGCGAGAGATGCCGGAGGACGAGGCCATTCTGTCGGCCGCCCGCGCGGGCGTCGAGGCGCTCAACGCCCGGTACGGAGACGGAGAAGGACGCACAGACCGCTTCTACCTCTTCCATCGGGTTCGCCGTTGGAATCCCCAGGAACAGATGTGGATGGGGTGGGAGCGCAAACGGGGAAAGATCGAAGAGTTCAACCGGCTCCTGCGCGGCGCCACGGACACGACTTTCCACGTGCAGGTCGGCGACGAATCGATCCTCCCCAGCGTGCGCTATTGCATCACCCTCGACTCGGACACGCGCCTGCCTCGGGACGCCGCGAAGAAGCTCGTCGGCATCATCGCTCACCCTCTGAACCGCCCTCACTTCGACGCCTCCGTCGGCCGCGTCACCGAGGGGTACGGGATTCTGCAGCCGCGGGTCAGCGTGACCATGGCCAGCGCCGCGGGCTCGCGCTTCGCTCGTCTCTACGCGGGCCACACCGGCGTCGATCCGTACACCACCGCCGTGTCGGACACGTATCAGGACCTGTTCGGCGAGGGCATCTTCACCGGGAAGGGGCTCTACGACGTCGATGCCTTCATGGCGGCTCTGGAAGGGCGCGTGCCCGAGAACGCCCTCCTGTCGCACGATCTCTTCGAAGGCGTCCACGCCCGTACCGCGCTCGTCACCGACGTGGAAATGGTGGACGACTATCCCTCGAGCGTGCTCGCGCATGCGCGGCGGCAGCACCGCTGGGTGCGGGGCGACTGGCAGATCCTCTTCTGGCTCCTGCCCTTCGTCCCCACTCGCTCGGGCCTCCAGCGCAACCGTCTGCCGCTCATCTCACGGTGGAAGATCTTCGACAACCTGCGGCGTAGCCTGCTGGCCCCCGCAACCGTCGCCTTGCTCCTGCTGGCCTGGACGGCGTTGCCGGGACGCCCGGCGATCTGGACGGCGGCCGTCCTGGCAGCCCTTGCCTTCCCCGTCTATCCGCTGGTCTTCGAGGCCTTCGCCGGCCCCAGAGCGCGACAGCCGTGGCGAGTGTTCCTGCGCGCGCTGTCGGAGGACATGAAGACTGCCCTCGCTCAGGCGTCGCTGCAGCTCACGTTCGTCGCCAACCAGGCCTACGCGATGGCGCACGCGATCCTCGTCACGCTCGTTCGTCTGGTGGTCACGCGGCGTCGTCTGCTCCAGTGGGAGACGGCCGCGGCCGGCGCGGCTCGAGGTGCCGGATTAGCGAAGGGCGCCGGCACGCGGCTCTTCCTGGTGGAGATGGCCGCGAGCCCGTCAATTGCGCTGGCCGGCCTCGTCCTGGTCTCGCTGGTGCGCCCGGGTGCGCTCTCCACGGCCGTTCCCGTGCTGGCCTTGTGGGCGGCCGCCCCGTTCGTCGCCTACGGGCTGAGCCGGCCCGTGACTCCGCGACGTCGCGAGCTGACCCCGGAGGACGGCCGGTTCCTCCGGGGCGTTGCGCGCAAGACCTGGCGGTACTTCGAGGCCTACATGGGTTGCGAGGACCACGGCTTGCCCCCGGACAGCTTCCAGGAAACGCCCGAGCCCAGGGTGGACCATCGGACCTCGCCCACGAACATCGGCATGGCGCTGCTCGCAACCCTGGCGGCCCACGACCTCGGCTTCATTCGAACCGGCGACCTCTTGTTGAAGATCGAGGCTACTCTCACCAGCCTGGAAGGCCTCGAACGCTTCGAAGGCCATTTGCTCAATTGGTACGACACGAAGAACCTGGCTCCGCTTCCGCCTCGGTACGTTTCCACGGTCGACAGCGGGAACCTCTCGGGCGCTCTTCTGACGTTGGCTGAAGGACTGCGTCAATTGAGCCGGAGTCCGCAATCGGCGGCGCGGGTGTGTCAAGGTATCGGCGACGTCGCCGCACTGCTCCGCGAGGCGTTGGCTCTTCCGCCGGGACGGCCTCGCATTCGCCCGGACAGCCTGGTTCACCTGGCGGAAGAGGCAGCGGCCGTCGAACGCATCCTTGCGGGCCCTGAGCATGCCGAGGCCAAGCTCGCGCACCTAGCGGCGCGCCGGGATCGGCTGGAGGCCGCGATCCGGGCGCTTGACACGGGCCCGCCCGACTCGCCCGAGACCAAGGTCATCTGCTGGGCCCGTCGGCTGCACGCGGGGATCGCCGCGCACACCTCGCCGGTGATCGATCTCGCTGGGCGAGCGGATAGCCTCGCCAGGCGCGCGACCGCGTTCGCCGACGGGATGAACTTCCGGTTCCTCTACGACCCGCAGCGTCGGATCCTTTCCATCGGCTATCGCCTCGCGGACGCCGAGGGACCCGGCCGTCTGGACCTTTCGTACTACGACCTACTGGCCTCCGAAGCGCGGCTGGCCAGCTTCATCGCGATCGCCAAAGGCGATCTTCCCGAGATGCACTGGTTCCACCTGGGACGTCTCATCACCAGCGTGGGCGGGATGCCCACCCTCCTTTCGTGGAGCGCAACGCTGTTCGAGTATCTGATGCCCCTCCTGGTCATGAGGAGCTACCCGGACACGCTCCTCGACCAGGCGTGCCGCATGGCCGTGCGCCGGCAGATCGAGTACGCGATCGAGCGCGGGGTCCCCTGGGGCATGTCGGAGTCGGCCTACAACCTGGTCGATCGGCACGACAACTACCAGTACAAAGCCTTCGGCGTTCCCGGCCTCGGCCTGAAACGGGGCCTCGGCGACGAACTGGTGGTGGCCCCCTACGCCACCGCCCTCGCCAGCATGCTCGAGCCGGCGCAGGCTGCCGACAACTTCCGGCGTCTCGCCGCGACGGGGCTCGACGGTGCTTACGGCTACTATGAGTCCATCGACTACACGCACGGCGGGATCGACGAGCCCGAGGGTACGGTGAAGGGGGAGACCCGGTCTCGGGGGGTGGTCGTACGAGCCTTCCTGGCCCATCACCAGGGCATGACGCTCGTGGCCCTGTCGAATGCCCTGCTTGGCGACCTGATGGTGAAGCGCTTCCACGCCGACCCCCGGATGCAGGCCACCGAGCTCCTGCTCCAGGAGCGGGTGCCGCGGCAGGCGCGGATCGCACAGCCGCGGCCGGCCGAGGAGACGCACATGGCACCGCCTGTGGCAGCGGTGGCCGTTCGCCGCTTCCGCTCGGCACACACGCGGTTCCCTCACGCGCAGTTCCTGTCGAACGGCAACTACATCGTCGTCGTCACCAACGGGGGAGGGGGCGCCAGCTTCAGCCGTGGCCGCGCGGTGACGCGATACCGGGACGATCCGACCCGGGACCCTGGAAGCCAGTTCATCTACCTGCGTGACGTACGGAGTGGGTTGGTGTGGTCCCCCACGTTTCACCCGATGGGCCTGGAGTCGAACGACTATGTCGTGACCTTCCTGGCGGAGAAGGCGACGTTCCGTCGTCGTGACAACGACATCGGCACGCAGCTCGACATCGCGGTCTCGACCGAAGACGACGTCGAGGTGCGCCGGCTGGCGGTGACGAACCACAGCGACCGCTTCCGCGAGATCGACATCACCAGCTACGCCGAGATCGTCCTCACCCCGCCGGCCGATGACCTCGCCCACCCCGCGTTCGGCAAGCTCTTCGTCGAGACGGAATACCTGCCCGAAAGCGCGGCTCTCCTCTGTCGGCGGCGCCCGCGCGCGCGGGACGAAGCGGAGGCGTGGGCCGTGCATGTCCTGAGTCTTGAAGGCCGGACACAGGGGTCCCTGGAATGGGAGAGCGACCGTGCCCGTTTTCTCGGCCGCGGACGAGGTCCGGAAAGTCCCCAAGCGCTCGATGGGCGCTCCCTCTCGGGCACCACGGGCGCCGTGCTCGACCCCATCGTCAGCCTGCGGCAACGCATCCGTCTCGCGCCGGGCGCCTTCGTGAGGCTGTCGTTCGCCACGGGGATGGCATCGAGCCGAGAGACGGTCGTGGCTCTTGCCCACAAGTATCGGGAGCCGAGCGCCACGGCACGGACCTTCGCCCTGGCCTACGCGCAAGCGCAAAGCGGCTTGCGGCACCTCGGCATCTCGAACGAACAGGCATTGCTGTTCGAGCGCCTGGCGTCGCGGGTTCTCTACGCCGACGGATCGCTCCGCGCGAGCCCGCAGCTCCTGGCCCGCAATGAGCTGGGCCAGGAGGGTCTCTGGCCTCACGCCATCTCCGGCGACCTCCCTATTCTCCTCGTGCGGGTCGTCCAAGAGAACGACCTCCCGCTCGTGCGCCAGGTCCTCCAGGCGCAGGAGTACTGGCGGCTCAAGGGCCTCAGGGCGGACGTCGTGATCCTCAACGAGCACCCGGTCGGCTACTTCGACGAGATGCACGCGCAGATCACCGCGCTGCTCGACACCGGCCCGTGGAGGGGATGGAAGCACCGGCCGGGCGGAGCCTACCTGCTGCGCGGGGACCGCATGTCCGAAGGCGAGCGCATCCTCCTCGCGACCGTGGCGCGGGCCGTCCTCAGCGGCGACCGCGGCGAACTGGCGAACCAGCTCGATCGGCCCGATGCAGACTGGTCGGGACCGGAGCCGGACGAGCTCGTGCCCTCGCGTCCCTCGTCCGCTTCCTCATCTTCCCAGGTGGTCGAGGCGATGCCTCGGCTCGCGCTGGCCAATGGGATCGGGGGGTTTGGCGACGCCGGCAGAGAGTACGCGGTCGCGCTCGAGGCGGAGCAGGAGACGCCGCTACCGTGGGTCAACGTGATCGCGAACCCCTCGTTCGGGACGGTCGTCAGCGCCTCGGGGGCGGCCTACACGTGGTCGGAGAACAGCCGCGAGAACAGGCTGACGCCGTTCGAGAACGACCCTGTGACAGACCCGACCGCCGAGGCGTTGTTCGTCCGCGACGAGGAGACGGGAGAGGTCTGGGCACCGACGCCAGGTCCGATGGCCCGCACGGGCACGACCGGGCGATGCGTCATTCGGCATTCCGCCGGGCTCACGCGCTTCGGCCGTGTGACGCACGGCATCCGCCAGAGCCTCGACATCTTCGTGGAGAGAAGGGACCCGGTGAAGTTCTCCCTGCTCACCCTCACCAACGAGGGCGAGTCGCACCGTCGTCTGAGTGTGTTCGCCTACAACGAGTGGGTTCTCGGGCCGCCTCGGGCCGACCAGCGCGTACATGTGGTCACCGGGCGCGACGCTACGACCGGGGCGCTCCTGGCCAGGAACGCCTACAACCGTCAGTACGCGGGACGCGTGGCCTTCACGCACGCCAGCGAGGCGCCCCACTCGGCAACGGGAGACCGCCTGTCCTTTCTCGGGCGCAACGGGTCCCTCGCGCAGCCGGCAGCGCTTGGCCGGCAAGCGCTCTCGGGCCGCGTCGGGGCGGGGCTGGATCCGTGTGCCGCGCTTCACGTCTGCGTGACACTGGCTCCTGGGGAGACGCGTCGCCTCGTGTTCCTCCTGGGCCAGGGGACAGATGTGGGCCACGTGCGAGAGCTCGTCGGACGGCATGGGCACGTGGCTGCGGCGGAGGCCGCACGGGAAGCCGTGTGCCGGTCCTGGGACGAGATCCTCGACGCTGTTCAGGTACACACGCCGGACGACTCCTTCGACGTGCTGATGAACCGGTGGCTCCTGTATCAGGACGTGAGCTGCAGGTTGTGGGCCCGTTCTGGCTACTATCAGCCGGGAGGCGCGTTCGGGTTCCGGGATCAACTCCAGGACGTCATGGCCCTGTCGCTGACGAGGCCCGACCTCCAGCGCGAGCACCTGCTCCGCGCTGCGCGCCGGCAGTTCCTCGAAGGCGATGTCCAGCACTGGTGGCACGAGCCGAGCGGCCGAGGCACGCGCACCCGCTGTTCGGACGACCTGCTGTGGCTGCCCCACGCGGTGGCGCACTACGTCCGGACCACGGGAGACGCGGGCATCCTCGACGAGCGCGTGCCGTTCCTGGAAGCCCCGCCGCTCCCCCCGGACGTGCAGGAGGCCTATGGGCAGCCTCGCGTCTCACCGGAGCAATGGCCGCTCTTCGAGCACTGCGTGCGCGCCATCGACAAGGGCCTCACCGTTGGCGCACACGGCCTTCCGCTCATCGGCAGCGGGGACTGGAACGACGGGTTGAACCTGGTCGGGCGGGAGGGGCGCGGCGAGAGCACGTGGCTGGGCTTCTTCCTTCACGGTGTGCTCAGCGACTTCGCGCCCTTGTGCGCGACCCGAGGGGACCAGGGTCGGAGCGAACGGTACTGCGCCGAGGCCAGTCGTCTCGCAGCCGTGCTGGAGCGGACGTGGGACGGCGAGTGGTACCTGCGGGGCTACTACGACGACGGGAGGCCGCTGGGGTCGGCACAGAACGACGAGTGCCGGATCGACTCGATCGCGCAGTCGTGGGCCGTCCTCTCGGGCGCGGTTCCCCTGCGGTTTGCGGACCGCGCCATGGACGCCGTCCGCACGCACCTGGTGCGGCGAAGGTCTCGGCTCCTGCTGCTGCTCACGCCCCCTTTCGACCAGTCGGCGCAGGATCCCGGGTGCATCAAAGGATACCCGCCCGGCGTGCGGGAGAACGGCGGGCAGTACACGCACGCCGCCGTGTGGCTGGTCATGGCGGTGGCGCGGTTGGGGAGCGGCGACGAGGCGGTGGAGCTGTTCCACATGCTCAATCCGGTCAACCACACGCGAACGGCCGCAGACCTCGATCGCTACAAGGCCGAGCCGTACGTCATGGCCGGAGACGTCTGCGCCCATCACGCACATGCCGGGCGCGCGGGCTGGACCTGGTATACCGGCTCCGCGGCTTGGATGTACCGCGCGGGCCTCGAGAGCATCCTCGGCCTCAGGCGCTGCGGCTCGACCTTCGAGATCGACCCCTGTATCCCATCTTCGTGGCCCGAGTACAGAATTGTCTGGCGTGTCGGCCGGACGCGCTACGAGATCGCCGTGTCCAATCCGGCGCGGCTCTGCCAAGGGATCGGCGAGGCCGAATTGGACGGCACGTCCGTCGACTGGCGCGCCATCCCCCTGGTAGACGACGGCGGCACGCACCATCTGCGGCTCGTGCTCGGAGATGAGCCCGGTACCGTTCCCCTCCGAAGGGGATGAATGCCGGCGGTGCACGTGAGTCACTCACGCCGCTTCGCACGCCTGGAATGAGGCTCCAGTCCCAACGGAGCCGAGGTTCGCCACGGCATCGCATCGTCTCCCGAAGCTACCGAGGATCGCGAAGCGGGGGACGTTCGCACCGGTTCGTCGGCTTCGGCGGACCGACCTGTACGCTTCCCTGTTCCGGAACACGTCCTGCTTGGAGCGGGCCTTCGGAAGCGGGCCTGTCCGAATAGGTATACGGATTTGGGACAACCTGACCACAGGTCGCCCGGTGTGGTTACCATCCTACCCGAGAAGAAGCACGGAAACCTGGCTCGGATGGCCGGCCGTCACTGGTTGGTTTGAAGGCGTGTGGGCGCTCGCCGTGGTGCCCGTGGCGCTGTGGTCTGCGCTGGCGGGCGCAACGCGTCTGTTGGGAGAGAAGGAAAGCATGGCGAATCTTTTGGCGGCGAATGGCCCTGCCGATGGCAGGGGTGATTGCCGCTGGACACATGAGCAAAGGGCTGGCGAAGTTCGTTTCGTGGGCGCAGTTCCTGCCCGGCGCCTGCGACGGCAGGTTGACGAGCTGCATCGCGAGATCGTGCAGGATGTAAAGCCGAAGAGGGGCTAGACATGAGGAAACGACTCATTCGCAGTGACGCACCAGCCACCGTCGTTCTTATCCGCCTGCTGATCGGCGCCGTGTTTCTGTCGGAAGGCATCCAGAAATTCCTGTTTCCTGGACAGCTTGGCGCTGGCCGCTTCCTGAAGATCGGTTTGCCGATGCCGGAGCTACTCGGGCCATTTGTCGGCACCTTCGAGGTTGTCTGCGGCAGCCTCGTGCTGCTGGGCCTGCTGACCCGTCTCGCCGTCATTCCGCTGCTCGGCATCATGGCCGTCGCGCTGACGACCACGAAGTGGCCGATGCTCGCGGCGCAAGGCTTCTGGCACATGGCCCACGAAGCACGGACTGATTGGTCGATGTCCCTGGGCTCACTCTTCTTGCTCATCGTCGGCGCGGGGCCTTGGTCGCTCGACGCGCGGCTCCAGTCTCGCCGCTGATTCTGCCGCCCACGTCCTCGAGGGATTCATGTGGTCCGACGTGCTGATCATCATCGTGGCTGCCATAGCCGGAGCGATCGCCGCGGTCACGGGATTCGGTATCGGCAGCCTGCTGACGCCAGTCCTGGCGTTGCAGGTCGAGACGAGGCTGGCGGTCGCGGCCGTCTCGATCCCGCACGTCGTCGGCACGGCACTGCGGCTCTGGCTCTTGCAAGGCCGGGTCGACCGCCGAGTCTTGTGGAGCTTCGGCCTCACGAGCGCTGCCGGAGGCTTGACAGGAGCCATGCTCCACAGCTGGGCGAGCAATCGCTGGCTCACCGCCGTGTTCGGCGCCTTGTTATTGTTTGCTGCGGCCAGTGAGGTAACCGGACTGGCGCGGCGAATGCGCTTTCAGGGGTCCGTCGCCTGGATCGCGGGCGCCATTTCAGGATTGCTCGGCGGCCTTGTTGGGAATCAGGGCGGCATCCGATCGGCGGCACTCCTGGGGTTCGACCTCCCTAAACAGACATTTGTCGGTACAGCGACGGCGATCGGTTTATCCGTCGACGGCGCACGGATGCCTGTGTACCTCGCGATGCAGCACGACGAGATTTGGGCCATCTGGCCGTGGGTGGCGCTCGCCACCGTCGGGGTCACGATTGGTACCGTGCTGGGCAGTCGTGTGCTGGTCCGGATTCCTGAAGTCTGGTTTCGTCGCGTGCTCGCCGTGGTCCTCGCCATTCTGGGTGGAGCGATGTTGGTGCGGGCGATGCAGCCCTGAGATATCGAGAGGGCCCTAGCTGGCATCGCATCTGGGCCCGGCACCGCCGCTCTCACCGATGGACAGCGCAGCGCGGCGGCACGCCTTTCGACCGCGAGTCTAGAAGGCGCCCATCGTCTGCATCGCGGCGGCGATCGGGTCCGCCGCGCGCGCGTTCGGCGCTCTCGTGACGGCGCTGCCGGTGCGGTTCGCGTAGCAGACAGCGGGCGACCTGACGCCCGCCTCGTGCCTCGCGGACTCTTCACTCGTGACTCAGACCTGATGGAAGCCGGCGGGATGCTCATGCGAACGCCAGCACATACCGCAGTTCGCGCCAGTCGCGAGTGCCGCACGCGTCGGCGACCTGCTCGAGGCGGAGGCGCTCCAGTTGACGGAGCAGCGGCGCGATCACGGTCGCGGGAAGGCGCTTCCGCACCTCTCGCCACGATGCGGAGCTGCCGAGAAGCATCGCGAGCAGCCTCCCACCGGGTCCCAGACCAAGATCGAAGCCGACGAGCTCCGTCTCCTGCGCGCCTCCCACCACGCCGTGCGCCTCGCACAGCCGGCGCAGGCGGTCCTCCCGTCGCCTGAACCAGATCGCCCAGCACGAGCCGCGCACCATCGCCTGCAGGGCCGCCGAAATCCACGCAGGCCGAGCTGTGGGATCATCCCGGTCGTGGCGGAGCCATGTCTGCGCATACAGATGCGGCGCATCGTGCCAATGTTGCTCCACGGCCGTGAAAAGCGTCGAGCGGTATCCCGCGCGCAGCAGGAACGACGACGCCACCATCCGAGCGGTGCGGCCGTTTCCGTCGGCAAACGGATGGATCGAGAGCAAGTCGAAGTGCGCCGTCATGGCAGCGAGCTCGGCCGACGGCGCCGTGTTGGCGCGACGGAGCGCCTCCTCGACGAGATCTCCCACGACGCGCGCGCTCGGGAACCCGCGCCGTGATCCAACCCGCACGCGCAATGCTCGAAACGCGCGACCGCCGGCGACCTGATCGTGCATCTGGCACACGAAATCGACGTCGGGCTGGGGCAGTGCGTCGGCCGATTCGACCAACGTATTGAAAGTCTCCGCTATGCGCGCCCGGGCCGCCAGCTGCGGACGCCGATGCGCCACCTCCCGGCGCAGCGGTCCTCTCCATCGCGCCGGGCCGCGGAGGTGACGGTCGACCAAATACCGCCCGGCCGTCACCAATGAGCAATGCGCCGCGATTCGAGCGTCCGCGGCCACGCCTGCGGCCACAACGCTGCTGATCATCAGGACTATTTGTGCCAGAATGCAGCGCGAACCGCAAACTGCGCCGAGGTCGCGCCAGACGTGCCTGCGGCAAATCGCCCGGCATGACCGCCGCCGCGATGGAGCCCTTGGCCCGCTCGCGACACCGATGGCGACCCGCTCCGACACGCCTCGTGTTGTCATAAGTGCCCGGTGGGCCATCGGGGTACTTCCGCCCACAACGCGCCGCGAGCTTGCAGACCTGCTGGCGCAGTATGGATCGAGCGTTTCCTGCAGCATCGATGACGCCGAGCGCGAGCTTTGCCTCACGAGCCTGCCGGTCGGCGCTGGCCTCGACCTGCAGGACTCAATCGATCGCTTCACTGCCATCCGCACCGAGTTTGCGACGCGCCTGCCGCGTGACATGCAGGCGCGCGAGCGGTTCGAGCTGACGCTCGCGTTCGACCGATCACCCCGGCGATCTCTGCCGGTCGACGCCGCAACTACGCTCGCTGGACTGTCGGCACCGGCTCTGCTGCTCCTCTTTGCCGGCGATCCACATGCGGCGCTCGAGGTGGGCGATGATGGCGATCGGCTGCGGGTTGGTGTTCCAGGGCCATTGCGCGAAGCGCTCGGGATGGCGTCGGTTGCGACCGCCATCCTGACGGCGCTTGTCGAGGACCTCTCGGCTGGCACGCTTCCGCCGGAGCTGCTTCGCTATCCGCAGTTGCTGGAACCAATTCCGCGAGCGGCGCACGTTGCCTCTCCGGCGGTTCGCGTTCGGGGAGCACTCACTCGCGGACGGCTGACGATCGTTCCCGCCACGACTGTCGAGGGTGAGCCCGTACGGGTCTCGGCGCAGCAGTGCCTCACGGTGTTGTTCCTCTACAGCGAGATGCACCTCCGCCGGCTCGTGGCGCCCGCGGTAGTGGATCACCTGAAGCGACTCGTCCTCGGTGAGGCATCGCTGCCGATCGACCGGTTCACCGACAGCGACTGGGAGGCCAATGATCTCGCAGCGCCGCCCGAGGCTGGCTCGGGGCAAACGACGAACCATCCGAACGAGGGGGATCGAGAGCGCGAATCGCACCAATCGTTCCCAATAGAGACCGAGACGGACGCTGAAACTGAAACTGAAACGGACACGGAGCCCGAACCCGAACCGGAGCCCGAACCGGAACCCGAACCGGAACCGGAACCGGAACCAGAACCGGAACCCGAACCCGAGCCGGAACCGGAACCAGAACCGGAACCGTGCACCGCTGTGCTTCACGGACCGACGTGCGTCTGCCTGGGAAAGACGTACGCGTATTCGACGGCGGCCACCTGCCGCGGCGATTGCGACTGGAGCATCGACGACACGCGGATTGCGCGCATCGCAAGCCAGCGCGGATGTCGTGTGACCGTGGAGGTGCGTCGTGAAGGACGATTCACCATCGCGGTTGCGTTTCGCCATCGCGGCGGCGTGATCCGCCGGCGCCGGCAGGTCCAGTCGTTTGGCGTGGCGCACCTGCTTGGGGCCGACCCGCGCCGTCGGACGGCTGTTGCGCCACTCGTGCAGCTGCACCCGTTCGTTTCGATCTCGCACCCGCGCGAAACGAGCGGGTGCCTGCAGGGTGGTACGGGCTTCATCGTCCACGAGCGACGATTGGACCAAGGGTGGCGCGATTTCCAGGATGGCCGCGTCGCGCTCGACCGCCTCTCCAGCTATCTCGAGATCGAGCTGAACGTCCGCGGGACGCTGGCGGACTTCTTCGAGGAGATCGACGCTCTCAGTTGCACGATCAACAATGGTCCGCCTGTCGATCTCACCAAGCCGGTCGACTTTACCGACACCTCTTTCGACACGGACCTGCCGGGAGAGGATCAGGTGCACTCACGCGTGATCGTGCTGCGCGGTCTCGGTGAGTTCACCGTGAAGGTGATCGCCACCAATCCAATCCTGCGCCGCGGCACCGACTGGGTATCGGTGCTCGTCTCGCCTGATCCGGCGGCGCGACGGCGCATCAACGAGTTGCGCCAGGATCTGGCGCGCCTGCAAACGCACGGCGCGGCGACCGCTATTGCGGCGCTGCAGCGTGACCTCGAGCGAACGACCTACGAATCGCTGCGGCGGCCTTGCCTCGAGGTGTGGCACAACGAGCAGGTGACGCCGGCCTTCCTGCTCGAGCCGGCATGCCGGACGCGCACGGAGGTTCGCGACGCGGGTGCGGGGGGAGGCGGGCGATCCGCCGACGTGACGGCCCGGTCCGACACGTTCGGGGCGGACCGGCAGACGCAGAAGCTGCGCAAAGTCGGCGCGACCGCGTACGTCACGGATCAGCCGGTCAAGAGTTTCTGGGCAACGAGCGGTGCCTATCGCGGCGGCAGGTATCGGTGGGACCCTGACGGGCTGCTGCGAAGCGATGCGGGCGGCGCGCTGATTTCAAGCTTCGAGTGCTGCAGCGAGGAGATACCTGTCTTCGGCATCGAAGCCGACGTGCACCCGTGTGTCATGGCCGCACGTGGCGCCGTCATCCCGCTGAAGGCGCGAGGAAACCCTCCCGCCGTCGCCGGCGAGGTCGGGCGGTATCGCTGGTTCGTGGTCGCCAGGCCGTCTGCGCAGGCGCACGCGACCGTCACACCCGCCGACTGGACGCCCTCCCCGGATGCCTCGCTCCACGCCGACACGGCAGGCATCTATACCGTGCGGGTGGAGTACCAGCTTGGTGGCCGTCAGTGTCCGCTGACGTACGCAGTCGCTGACGTCGAGATCGTCCAGCCTCCGGCGGACCGGCTCGAATGGAAGATCGTTCGTGACGGTGACTACACGGGCGAGCTGGCCGCGCATCTCGGCCGGCCGTACTACCAGGAGCGCCAAGCTGGGGCTGTTCAAGCGGCTGAGATTCTGATCACGCCCGCTCCTGGACCGTCACGCGTGATCGGCCGGCAGTTTACCGGACCTTCTTGCTGCCGCCCGAAATCGCGTTCGACGAGACGCTGACGGTCCGCGCGTACTACAGGCCGTATTCACCCTCGCTGACAGCTGCCGATTACGAGGACTTCACCGGTGCCCCCTACGTCACGATCGCGCCCGCCCCGAATCAACACCAAGCCACCGTGGAGTTGCATACCCGGCGCGAGATTCACGCGCTGCACCTGCTCGCGGTGCGGTACAAACACCTGCCGCGGCTCCACGGTCACGCGGTTCCGATCAGCTTCGCGTTTCGACCGCCCGCCGGTTCCGCGTGCGCGCCGCCACCACAGTCATTTTCCGCCGGCGTGCTCTTCGAAGCCGGGCCGCCCGCCGGCACGACGTCGGCGCAGCCCGAGCTGCGTCCCCTCGTCAATCTGCTGCTGTACACGAGGGATCTCGGCTTCGCGTATGAATCGAATGGATTCCAGCGACTGAGCCACGCGGGCGACAGCCACAACCTTCCGAGCGGCAACGTCGTGCTCGAGGTGCCGGTCGTCGCCACGAACGGTCACGGAGAGAACCTCAGGCTGTCGCTCACGTACAACAGCGTGCAGGCGAGCTATCAGGACAGCCTGGAGCTGTTCCAGTCGCTCAACGCGATTTCGCCCGCCGACCTCCAGCGGCTCTATTGTCCAAACCCGCTCGGCAAAGGCTGGACGCACTCCTACAACCTGTACGTGCGCGAGTACGTCAAGCCGTGGGAGCTGCACCCGGACTTCATCGACCGTCACCTGGAGCTCGGATGCCCTGACGGCAATCGGATCCAGTTCCGAGCGGCGCGGCAGCCCCTTCCCGCATCCGGTGCGATCGAGTATCGGCCGGAGCTCGCGAGTGACATGTGGATGGGCAGCGCCACGCTTGGCCACAGTCTGACGATCGAGCGGTCGTCGCAGTCGGGACAGGTGAGCTACGTCCTCAGCACCATGTATGAAGAGAAGTGGATCTTCAACGGCGACGGCGATCTGGTCGAGATGACGGATCGGCTGATCACCAACAGTCCCGCGCTGCGTCCGTTGAGGGTCGAGCAGCAGCGCGGCCTCGTCCGGATTACCGACTCCCGCGGTCGTGTCGCGACGATCCGGCAGGTGCCCACCGATCCATCCGCATCCGGCCAGACGTACATCGAGGATCCGGTCAACCGCACGTGGCTCACGTACGAGGGGGGACGGCTGCAGCAGATCTCGCGAGCCTTCCAGCAAACGTGGTCGTTCGCATATCACTCGGATCTCGGTCAGAAGGGCCGCAGCGGCGGCACGCCGACGCGATGCTCGCTGCTCGCGCGGCTGACCGATCCGAACGGCATCGAGTCCACCTACGAGTATTTCGATGGGGGCGACGAATTCGACGGTGTGCGCGAGTCCGGTGCCGCCGATTTCTGGGGTCGCCTTCGCAAGGTCGCGCGAGATCCGCTCGACGACGTACGGGTGCATCGCTGGCGCTACAAGCCACTCGATTCGCAACGCCAACAGGTCGTCTACCGCAATCCCGGGCGCACCGAGTTCATCTACATGTACGATCCGCGCGATCAGGCCGTTCGAAGCGTCTTCTACATCGTCCGGCTGAAGGATCCGGCGACGCTGGCGCTGACGGACCATCCGAGCTATGAGGACGTGCTTGCCGGCCTCGCCACGCCGCTGCCCACCGCGCGGATCAAGGAGTACGAGTACTACAGCGAGTCGAAGCTGGTGGCGCGGTATGTGGACGTGCAGGGGAACATCACGCGCATGGAGTACGTGCCAGGCAGCGTGTTCCTGCTTGCGCGCATCTTCCGGCCCGGCGACACAGTGGTCGAGATCGACTACGACGCCGATCATCAGGTGCACAAGACCTACAATCCGCGCCCCTCGTCTCAGCCGAAGGATCAAACGCGGTTCACTGAGCTCCTCTATGACACGCGCGGCAATCTGACGACGAAGCGGTACCCGGATCTTGGCGGAACCGTGGGAATACTCGAGGAATCCTGGGTCCACGATCCGCCGACCGGTCACCTGGTGGAGCATCACGATCTCAGGGGCATCGTGTGGACGTTCGGCTACGCGGAGGCGGATCGCGATCCGCACGACACCGGTCTGCCGACGAGCAAGTCGGTCACCAAGCAGATCGACGTCACGCCGGAGACGCTGACGTGGGAGCTCACCTACGAACGCGGGGGCCGCGTTCGAGAGAGCTACGACCCGCTGTTCGGGGAGGTGACGCGATACGGCTATCACGACCTCGGACCCCTGAACCAGATCGACGTGCAACCAATCCCGACTGCCGGCGGCAGTGAGCGCGGCGCGACGGTCCACTACGGGTTCGACCGGTTGCTGCAGCGGGAGCGGCGAAGCGGCGATCAGGGATCGGAGCAGTGGAAGTACAACTACCATGGCGAAATCGAGCGATACGTCGACCCGGTGCACAAGGCGACGGAACGGCGGTATCACAAGACCGGCGTACCATCGAGCGTTACGGATGCCGACGGGCACGAGACGACGTTCGTGATTGACGAGCTCGATCGCGTCGTTCGCATCAATTATCCAGCGCCCGATGATCGGACCAACGAGCGCAAGTCGCCTCCATTCACCGACGTATTCGTCTACGACGACGCAGCCGCGGGATCCTGGTCGGCGACGGTCGAGCAGCAGCGCTACATCGTGGACGCGATCGGCGAGCGGGTGCGCCCATCCATGCTGCGGCTCGTCGCACGGAAGTCGTTCCGCGCTGGTCTGCTCGGTGAGCAGTCGGAGCACCACGGGTTCGGCGCACCGGAGGTCCGCATCACGTACGAGCCCGACGCGTGGCAGGGACCGCGGGTCATCTCCTTCTGGGATGGCCAGGAGACGCGACGCGTCATCACGGTGACCCGCGATTCCTGGGGCCGCGATGTTGGGCGTGTCGAAGAGGGGCGTCAGAAGACGCCATCGAGCACCAGGCGGAGCCGCGTAGTGCTCGATGCCTTCGGTCAAGTTGCCGAGCAGTATCCGCCGGCCATTCCGACGGCGCACGCCGGCGACGTTCCCCGCCTGACCTTCCGCCGCGACGAACTGGGGCGCCTGCTGGAGGTGAAGGACAGCTACGGCGTCGTGACGAGGGCATTCAAGTATTTCGATTTCGGGAACAATGGCGACCCCGCCGTGCTGGCCTCGCGGCTCGCGCGCCGCGAAGACTGGGGACAAGATCCCTCCGTGGCCGATGCGACGGACCGGCTGATTCTGTTGGAGGAGACGCACTTCAATCGCCGCGGGCTCCCGACCACGCTCCATCTCGGCGCGGCCGCCACGGCCTCAGGGCGACGCCAGTTCGACTACAACGCCGGTGGCGAGCTGGCGCTGGAGACCGACGAGCATGGCGTCACGCGCGATATCACGGCCGACGCGCTCGGCCGGCCGGTCGCGGTGAAGATCGACCGCCGCTCGAAAAAAGCGGGCATCGGCTGGAGCGATTTCGATCCGGGCAACCCTGACCACGTCGAGATCACGACGGAGGTCATGCTGTACGCCTACGGAGGGCACGGCGAAATCACGGAAATCCGTGGTCCCGCGGGGACCGAGACACGCCAGTACGATCGACTCAATCGCCTGAACCGCATCACGCGCCCGGGCTCCGCGGTCGAAGAGGTTGCCCACGATGTGGCCGACCGCATCGTCGGGCGCTGGGCCGCAGGACGGACGCACACGTTTCGCTATCTCGATGCGACACGCGTGATCGAGGCGACGTATCGCGACCGCGCTTCATCGGTCGTGACCGTCTCGACGTACGACTGGGACGCGAAGATCAAGGAATTCCGCTACCGTGAAAACCTCGGCGTCGGCATTGGTCCATATAACAAGGTGTACCTGCGCTACGGGTATTCCGCCTTCGGAAAGCTCGAGACGAAGGAATACGTGTCGGTCGACAACGACGTCGTGTTGGGGAAGCTCACGGCGACCTATAACGACGCCGATCTGCGCGTCTCGACGGAAGTGCGGGTCGAGCGTCCCGGCGCGTCAGCCTACACCCATGCGGACGCCTACCAGTACGACGCCAACTTCCGTCTCGTGCAGATGGACGGCCGCCCCGGGTTTTCCAAGTTTCTGTTGCGCTATAACCAGGCAGGTCTGGTGAAAACGCTGGGCCGGCCGCATGTCGTTGCGACCGCGGGCGCGCAGGCGTCGCTTGCCAACACCACCGTGTTCGGCCACGACGATCGCGGCCGGCTCGTCTCGATCGTCGACCGCGCGGGGCCAGACACCCAGAGCGTGGTGCTCACCGAGATCGCGCTCGTCTACGCAGCGCGGCCGCTCGAATCGTGGGAGCCCCCCGCGGCGTTCGATGTCAACCGCAAGGACCTGCTGCTGCCCACCACCTCGGCGGTCCGCGGCGTGACGTACCGTCGGCCGTTCGTCGAACGGCTGTTCCCCGGCACACGGAATGTCTTCACGCAGGATGTTGCGTATACCGGCACGGGCCAGGTCCTGGGGTCGACCACTCGCTTCAGCGATGTCCTCGAGGTGTACGTCGACTCGCGCGTGACGGAGTGGGACCCGCTCGACACCATCAGGACGTCGGCGCGCCATGAAAGGCGCTACGACTTCTCGCAACACCTCACCTCGAGTGTGGACTTCACGGAGACGACGGAGGCGGTCTTCGGCGCGCCGGCGCTCGTGCTGAGCAGGCATGGCGAACGGACTCCTTCGGTTCCCAAGCTCGAGCCGAAAGCCTTCAGGGAGACCAACCGGTACGAACGGCGGCAGCTCTCGGAGCGGTGGGCGGTCGACGAAGACCTGACGCTTCGCTCCGTCACGCAGAGCATGACGGAGGGCCAGCAAATCCACAGAACCTTCGTGCACGATGCGCTCGACAGGCTGATGGGCAGCACGGAGCGCGGCCAGATACGCGATTACTCCACCGACTTCTCTCCGGGCAGCAGCTACAAGGACAGCCTGCCGGTCGTGGCGCTGCATCAGTACGATCCACAGGGCGAGGACATGCACCGCTCCGTCCGCTACTGGACCAAGGTCGAGGATCAGCCGGTCCGGGAGAAGACGAAGTCGGCGCTCACGATCACCGACGGTGGCGCGGTCGTGGCTGAGTACGACTACGACGCGCAGCGTGTCCGCTTCTATCGCACGATCCCGGGTCTTGGCCTGCGGCTCGCGGCGACGACCGAATGGGTCGACCCGGTGCTCGGTGGCCAGACGTATTACTACAGGTGGGATCCGAAAGGATCGACGCTGCTGCTGACCGATGGCGACGGCGACGTCAAGGGAGACTTCCTGCTCACGAGCCCGGAGGGGGAGCGCGATCTGTTCGGTTTTGCCAGCGGTCCCAATCAGCCCGGCGCCGGCTCGGCGACGCGCGACGAGCGACGAGAGCTATGGTCCCACTATGTCGCTGCCGGGCCTCGTCCCGACCTGGGGATAGCGCACGCCGCGACGCTGCAGGATCGCGCCGAGCGGATTGCCGCCTACAGCCATCCCGCGATCGCCGTCGGCGCCAGGAACAACTACGGCTTCACCGCTGGAGTGCCTCTGATCTACGACGGCCCGATCCCGAATCTCCGGCCGGTGCCGCCGCAGCCGCCTGACAGCTTTGCCGTCACGGTGAGCGAGTTCACCTGGGGCGTGATCGACTCTGTGTCGTTCGGTCTGACGAAAGCGGCGCGCGAGCACTTCTTCGATGAGTTCACCTCCGGCGCCTACTTCCTGGGCGAGGTGACGGGCTTTGCCGTGAGCCTGCTGCTCGGTGTCGGCGAGTTGCGCGCCGCCGGATGGGCCGCCAAGGCGCTGCGGGGGTACCGCGTCAGCGGAGAAGTCATCGCGGTGGTCCAGAGCAGCTATCACGCGGCAACGGGGTCCTTTACCGTTCTGGATACCGCCGGTTTCCTCCCGACAATCGGATGGGGGCTCGGGATTACGCGCGCGCTCAGGCGGGCCCGCTCGATCGATCTCGCGACCGAGGCGTCCGTGGCGCAAGTGAAGAACGCCACACGCGCGCGGCCGCGGCGCTGCCGCTCGTCGTGCACCCTCGATCCCGACGACATGGGCCCCGGCCGGATGAAGACCGGGTCCGTCACGACGTGGGAGTACATCACGGGGCATAGCGACGAAATCGAGTCGCTTGCGCGACGCCGCGCCGAAATGCCGGCGCATATTCCGTGGCAGGTCGTCGAAACGACGGAGATTCTGAGGGACCATGCCCGCATCGCGACCGAGCGGGCGCTCGTGGCCTGCCAGCTCGATCCGGCGACGGGCCGCATCGTCGCGCGCATGTCCAATGGGCGAACGTACCGACTCGGTCCGAAGCAGAGCATCCAGACGTTCCTCGGTGATCGAATCGACGACACGTTCAAAGATCTGATCGCGCGTGCGCCGGCCGGTACCTTTCCGGTCGGTGAGCTCCTCCCCACGGCGCGTGGCCGGAGCGGGCCCGATGTGATCAACGAGGCGTTTCATGCCGCGTGGGACATCACGACGGGCGAGCAGGGTCTCGCGCACGTCCGGCGCGATCTCAGATGGTTCAAGTTCTATTTCGTGCTCGACTACTAGACATCTCCTAAGGTCGGAACGGTGACAGGTGAAGCAAGTTTTCTGTCCTGAGCCTTAGGAGCTGTCTTAGGCGCGGCCGCCGTGGCGGCCGCGCAGCTAGTAGCGAAGGTTCGCCTGTTCCGGCAGTGTCTTGTCACTCGGCGGTTTGAGGCGAA
>JACPPN010000308.1 GCA_016190995.1 Acidobacteriota bacterium
ACCACTCGCCGCCGGCGCGCGTCGCGTTCGGGAGATGCGCATGGACAATGCCGATCTCCTCAGCACCGGAGGTCTGTGCCAACCGCTCGACGCTCGAGATCCGGCGATCCTCGAATAGCCGGGATCTATTTGAGAGCGGAAGCCCGGCCGCGACGCCGAAGGCAACAACGAGGTCCGTCCGTCTGGACGAAGGAACTGCCGCGTTTGCCCGCGGTAGACGCGCGTGGTGCCAAGGCTGGGCGGGTCAAGCGTCCGGAGAACTCGCGTCAGCTCCTCGAGATCCGCGACGCGATATGCAGACGCTGCAGTAGGTTGGTGAACTGAAGCACCCACGCCGCCAGTTTTGCGGAATCGGTCAAGAAATCCCATGGCAGCTCCGTGTTGCCGCGGCCCCCTTTCCACGACGACGGGCCTTGTCAGACGCGCCATTGTCTTGGGCGAGCTGGTGGCCTGTCAACGCGAAGCAGCCAGGCGCCCGTGCACGATTTACTGTGGCGTCCCGTGCTCGCGGGCGGATAGGGAATGAAAAGTCGCCAAGTAGCGATTAGGACGTGGCGCGGTCGGAACGGACGGACTTCACGGGGCGTGTCACGCTGGCTTTCGCTCCGTGCGCACGTCCGTCTGGTCCACATTGGTGACTCTTCGGGGGACGAGAGAGCTACGCAGACAGCCGCTTGCGCGGTCGACCACCCTTCGCACCATTGGCCCTGGCAGCCGCGGCTTTGGCTCGTGAGCGCCGCCGGCCACCTCGCTGTCCCGTTGCCCTCGCGAACAAACGCGTGCCGAACGCCAGCTCGACGAGTCCGGGAACGTACACGTCGACATCGAGCGATGGCCAGGACACGGCGTCTCCCGCCGGGGAGACGCTGATCGATCCGAGTGCTGGAACTGGCGCATCTTCGAGACCTGGAACGATCTCCCGGGGGATCGTCATCGATCCGCCGCCGCGGAACGTGAGAGAGACGGCGTCCTGAGCGGCGTCGTAGTGCGCTTCCACCACGGCGGACGGATCCTGCGCGCGCGCCTCCCCCCGCGCTCGCGCGCGCGCGAAGCGATCACGATCTCTTGCGCTTACCTGAGGGGCAGCCATGAAGCTTCTCCCATTCCACTTTTAGGAACTGTGCATTCCGTGCGACCAGTCGCTCCGCCCGCTTCACGTCACGATCGGATATTGTTCCCACGATCTCGACCGCGTGGTGCGTCGACAGATCGACCTTCACGATGGCACCAGCTTTCGCGACATGCACGTGCGGGGGCGGATGGTCGAGGGTGTAGATCTTGACCTCGAACCCCTCCTCGCGAATCAGCGTGGGCACTATCCCAATAATACCTAAGGCCTTAGGTTATAGCAAGGCACTTCAGGAGTGGAGGGAGAGAAACACGGACTTTTCGTCGCCGGCGATGTCGAAATCAGGCCGAAATCAGCGAGACTAGATCGCGGAGGCGAGACCAAATCGGGACCAAAGGCACACTGCAAACTTGCAATCTCGTAAGTTGCTGAAAACACACGGTTTACGTGGCGGAGGGAGAGGGATTCGAACCCCCGGTACGGTTCCCCGTACAGCGGTTTTCAAGACCGCCGCCATCGGCCACTCGGCCATCCCTCCGCTCTTTTGATTATGCGCCACTTCGACGGTCCCTCGTGCGGCGCTTCGGCGCGCGCCGGCGTCCAAACGAATGATAGCCTGCCGACGATAAGGGGAGAGCCTCCTTCTCCCCGACCTGCGAGGTGTCTCATGCATGCCAATCGGGCGTCGCTCATCCTTCTCCTTCTCTCTGTCGCCGCCCGGCCGGCGGCGGGTCAAGCCGCGGCCACCGATGTCGACCCGCGGTCCCTGCCGGTCCGGCGGGTGGTGTTGTACAAGGCCGGCATCGGCTACTTCGAGCACGTCGGACGGGTGCAGGCCGGCAGCGAAGTCGTCGTCGATTTCACGAGCGGGCAGTTGAACGACGTGTTGAAGTCGCTGACGGCGCTCGATCTCGATGGCGGCCGTGTTACCGGTATTCGCTACAACTCCGTCGCACCGCTCGGCGACCGGCTCCGTACGCTCCGCCTGCCGCTCGACGAGCAGACGACCGTCGTGCAGGTCTTGAACGCGTTGCGCGGCGCGCGCGTCGAGGTACGGGCCGGTGCGGTGCCGGGTCGCGGGACGGCTCCTTAGTACTGCGTTTCACAATTACGGTGACGTCTCGGCCGCCGAGGCATCCCCGCTGGCTGCGTTGCTCCTTCCTCAAATAGTCCCGCTATTCTCGGTCGTCACGCCTTGCCAGCGGGGCGCCTCGACGCCCGAATACGTCACCGTAATTGTGAAACGCAGTACTTAGCGTCGAGCAGCAGACACGGATTCGAAACGGCGAGACCTCACACACGATTCAACTGTCGGTGCTCACCTCCGCGGGTGAGATGCGGACGTTCGAGCTCAGCCCCTCGCTCAGCATCAGGATTGCCGAAGCGGACCTCGAGCAGGAGCTTGGACGGTATCTGACGATGGTGGGGTCCGCGCGGGAGCGAGATGTGCGGCGCATGACCATCGGCGTCGCCGGCTCGGCCCACGGCAGATCTTCGTCAGCTACATCAGCGAAGTGCCGGTCTGGAAAACGAACTACCGACGTGGAGCTTTCGCTCGTCGCGGGCGCACCGCAGTCCTTCATCCAGCAGATCTCACAACCGTACTACGCATTCGCGGGTGAAGGGCTGATCAATCCTGTGGCCGTGTCCGCCAAGCGCACCGAGCTGGCCGTCGCGAGCCGGGAGATCGCGTCGCGACAAGACGAACGGCAGTCAATCGATCGGGATCAGCAGCGCGTCCGCGAGAACATGAAAGCGCTTCGCGGCAGCGCCGAGGAACGCGCCCTGCTCGAGCGGTACACGAAACACCTGAACGCCCAGGAGGACCGGGTCGAGGCGTTGCGGCGGGACCTGGCGGAGCTCACAACACCACGAGACGGCAGAAGCTCGAAGCCGAGCTCGCGCGCCTCGTCGAAGAGCTGACGTTCGACATCTCTAACGCGGCGGCTCGATGATCTCGCGGCCGCCCATGAACGGGCGCAGCACGTCGGGAATCACGACCGACCCGTCGCGCTGCTGAAAGTTCTCGAGGACGGCGACGAGCGTCCGCCCCACGGCCAGGCCGGATCCGTTCAACGTGTGGACGAACTCGGCCTTCCCGGTCCCGTCGCGCCGGAACCGGATGTTGGCGCGCCGCGCCTGAAACGCCTCGGTGTTGCTGCACGACGAGATCTCACGATAGAGGCGTTGACTCGGCAGCCACACCTCGATGTCGTAGGTCTTCGACGAGGCGAACCCGAGATCGCCCGTGCAGAGGAGCACCGTTCGATACGGGAGGCCGAGCAGCTCCAGCACGCGCTCGGCATCGCGCGTGAGCGATTCGAGCTCGTCGTACGACTGGTCGGGCGCCGTGATCTTCACGAGCTCGACCTTGTCGAACTGATGCTGTCGAATCAGACCGCGCACATCGGCGCCGTGCGAGCCGGCCTCGCTGCGAAAGCACGGCGTGTAGGCCGTGTACCGCAGCGGAAGCGTCCGGCCGTCCAGAATCTCGTCGCGATGAAGATTCGTCAGCGGAACTTCGGCCGTCGGGACGAGGAACAGATCCCAATCCGCGATCCTGAACAGATCCGCCTCGAACTTGGGCAACTGGCCGGTGCCCTCCAGCGTGGCGCCTTTCACGAGGAACGGCGGCTCCACCTCGGTGTAGCCATGCTCGCGCGCGTGGAGGTCGAGCATGAAGTTGATGAGCGCCCGCTCGAGCCGCGCGCCATCACCCATCAGCACCGAGAATCGCGTGCCCGACATGCGGGCGGCGCGCTCGAAATCGAGAATGCCCAGGGCCGGGCCGAGATCCCAGTGAGCCTTCGGCGGGAAGTCCAATGCGGGCGGATCGCCGTGCCGGCGGACTTCCCGATTGTCCTCCACCGTCCGGCCAAGCGGCACGCTTGCGTGAGGAAGATTCGGGATGCGGAGGAGTTGACGCGCGCGCGCCTGCTCGATCAGGTCGAGCTCACCTTCGAGCGCCTTGATGTGCCTCGACCGCCCGCGGTTGGCGTCGAACAGGTGTGACGCGTCCAGCCCCTGTCGCTTGAGCGCGGCAATCTCGTCGCTCGCCAGCCTCTGCTGGTGCTTCTGCTCCTCGACCTGCCGGATGAACTGACGCCGGCGCCTGTCGAGATCGACCAGCGTCTCGTAGCTGACGTCCAGCGCCGCGCCTCGCGTCAAGAGACGCGCCCAGACATCCTCGAGCCTGTCGCGCAACAGAACCGGATCGATCATCTCGCGTCAGGCGTGTTTCGCGCAGCTTCGCGCAGACATGGACCTAAATCGTATATCCAAATAGAGGGCTCCTGAGGTACGATTCCCGGCTGGAGGCCAAACGCGCGTGAGTCAACCGATCCGCAAGGCGGTGTTTCCCGTGGCCGGCCTGGGGACGCGGTTCCTGCCGGTCACCAAGGCCCAGCCGAAAGAGATGCTGCCGCTCGTCGACAAGCCGATCATCCAGTACGGCGTCGAGGAAGCGGTGGCGTCCGGCGTGTCGAACATCATTCTCGTCACCGGGCGCGGCAAGAACGCCATCGAGGACCATTTCGACGTCTCGATCGAGCTCGAGACGTTCCTCGAGTCGCGCGGCAAACACGACCTCCTGGCCGAGATCCGCAAGATCTCGAACATGATCAACTTCGCGTACGTGCGGCAGGGCGAGCCGCTGGGCCTCGGACACGCGGTGCTCGTCGCGCGGGAACTGGTGGGGAACGAGGCGTTCGCGGTCATCCTCGGCGACGACGTGATCGATGCGGCGCCGCCGGCGCTGTCGCAGATGATCAAGGTGTACCGCGATCTTGACGGTCCCGTCCTCGCGGTCGAGAAGATCCCGCCGGAAGAGATCAGCAACTACGGCGTCATCGACGCGGTGCCGCTGGGCGGCGGCGTGTTCGAAATCAGGGACCTGATTGAAAAGCCGTCCCGCACGGAGGCGCCGTCGGACCTCGCGATCATCGGCCGCTACATCCTGACGCCTGACATCTTCGGCGCGCTGGACACTACCGGCAAGGATCGGACCGGCGAGATCCAGCTCACCAACGGACTGCGCCATCTGCTGACGCGCCGACGCCTCTACGCCTATCAGATCGACGGCGTGCGCCACGACACCGGCAACAAGCTCGGATTCCTCAAGGCCGTCGTCTATTTCGCGCTGCGGCGCCCGGACATCGCGGCGCCGTTCCGCGAGTATCTCCAATCGATCGACATCGACCGCCTCGTCACGCGGTGACGTCCAGTCTGCATGCTGCCGTTCTGAAGCCTGCACGCCGAATGCAGGACCCTCTTCCGCACGAAGGCGGAAGAGGGCGAAGGCAGATTCCCATGAAGGCTAGGAGTGCTTAGGAGTGGAGTCGGCCGTTGATGCGGCCGAGCTCGCTGAAGCGGAGTCGGACGAGGGAGGGCTCTTGTCTCCGCCCGCCGGCTTCGTGGGTTCCGCGCTGCTGCCCTTCCGCGCATAGTCGGTGATGTACCAACCGGAACCCTTGAACTGAATGGCCGGCGATGAGAGCAGCTTGTGCACCCGACCGCCGCAGGCCGGGCAGATTTCGACCGGAGGATCCGAGAACTTCTGGATCAATTCGAACCGGTGAGCGCACGGCGCGCATTCATACTCGTACAGCGGCATCGGTCATGAGATGATCAGCCGCAGAGGATACCCCGGAACGGCGTTCCTGTCAAACACGCGGGCACGTCTTCCCCCTACTCGATCAACTCCCCATCATCGTGCTGAAGCATCAGGCGCCGGTGCAGCCAGAACGGCGCCGTGCCGCTGGCGAGCAGCGTGTCGTGGAACGCTCGCGGCGAGTACTTCGATCCCCGCTCGGCGCGATAGTCATCACGCAGCTTGAGCAGCATCAACTTGCCGAGCGAGTAGACGACATAGGTCGGATCGAACGTCCCGCGCTCCGCCTCGCGCCGCGCGCTCCCCTCCTCGAGAAAGGCCTCGTCACGAAACACCCGCATCCCCTGCTCCACGGAGATGTCCTCGGCGTGAAGCCGGATCCCGACGATGAAGCGCGCGAGGCGGATGAGCGCCTCGGCGAGCTGCCCGAGCTTCATCAGATCGTCGCCGCGCCCGAACCCGGCCTCGAGCATCATCTGCTCGCAGTAGTGCGCCCACCCCTCCACGAACGACGCGGGCGAAAAGAGGATGGACTTCCGCAGCTTCGACTCGACCTGACGCAGGTGCTGATAGTGAAGAAAATGACCCGGATACACCTCGTGCATCGAAATCGCCCACAGCGCGCCGAAGTTGAAATCGCGCAGGTGTTCTTCCTGCCGCTCGGGTGACCAGGCGGGATCGACGTCCGTCAGGTAGTAGTACGCGCGCATCGGCCGGTTCTCGAACGGTCCCGGCGTCCACATGCTCGCGAACGTCCAGCGATAGAACTGCGGGGTCGGCGCCACCACGACCGCCTCCCGGGGGGGCATCGAGACGATGTCGTTGCGCTCGATGAACGTCGCGAGATCCTGGAGCTGCCTCTCCGCCGTGTGAATCAGCTCCCCGGGTGCCGGATGCGTCAGCTTGGCGTTCCGCCAGGCTTCGACGGGATCAGCACCATCGAGCCGCCCGGCCACGCGCCTGAACTGCTCCTGGGTCTCGGCCAGCTCGCGCGCGGCGATCGCCAGCAGGCGATCGGCGCTCAGATTGACCCCCTCATCCAGGCGCAGCTTCTCTTCGAACCGATCCCGGCCGAGCCTGAACGATGCGCGGCTTCGGGGCCCGAGCTCGCTCTCCAGGTACGCGCTGTAACTCTTGAGCGCCGAGGCCGCTTCGATCGACGCGTCCGCCAGGTCCGCCAGCAGGTGCAGATCGTCGACGTCGGCAAGCGCGCGCGGCAGGTCCTCCTCGATGAACTTCAGCGCACCGCGCAGCGATTCAAGGCCAATCTTGACGAAGATGCCCGGTGGATCCTTGATGTTGTCGCGCGCGGCTTGGATCAGTCGCGGCGTCTGATGCAGCTTGGAGACAACCCGGCGCGCCCGCTCCTCGATCGGCGCGTACTCGAAGAGCACCTGGGAGGCAAGGCTCATCGCCACCAGCTCGCCGTACACCTGTGGATTGCGTTCCCACATCCGCACCGTTTCGAGATCGAAGATCCGGCCTCGAATGCTCGATTCGAGCATCGGGCGCTCGAGGCGCTCCGCGGCGGTCAGGCCGGCGGGGTCGATGCCCGCCAGGCGCCTGCCGAAGCCGCCGAGCTCGCCGAGCTGCGTCTCGATGGCCGAGCGGCTCAGATCTTCGAGCAAGTCGTCGTGCGCATGCACGCCGTCGAGGGTCGCGATTGTCGGATGGGTCTCGTGGAGATATCTCAGGTAGTCGTCGACGAAGTGCGGCAGCGGCTCGGACGAATGCATCGGCGAGTTATCGATACATCGGAAGCAAGGACGCGCAGCCCGGGGCTCCCAAAGCCAATGGTACAATAAGCTGCCGTCCCGCTCGATGCCCCATCCATGGCAGGCGTGCTTTCGATCGTCGCCACGCCAATCGGTAATCTCGAAGACATCACCCTGCGCGCGCTCCGCGTTCTCCGCGAAGCTGACGTGATTGCGGCTGAAGACACCCGTCGGACCATCAAGCTGCTGAACCACTACGGCATCGCAAAGCCCCTCCTCAGCCTTCACGACCACAATGAACGGACGAGGTCGCCGTGGCTCCTCGAGCGTCTCGCCCGGGGCGAGCGGGTCGCTCTGGTGTCCGACGCAGGAACCCCGACGGTGTCCGACCCCGGGGTGCGCCTGATCGCAGAAGCCGGCCGGCGGGGAATCAAGGTCGAGGCGGTCCCTGGGGCCAGTGCCGTGCTTGCAGCCCTAGCAAGCTCTGGTCTTCCAGCAGACCGATTCGTGTTCGCCGGTTTCCCACCACGAGGGTCAAAAGACCTAACAGACTGGCTGGAAGAGCTGAAACCTGAATCCGCGACTGTGGTCTTCTTCGAGGCACCCCATCGGATCAAGCGGACATTGGCTCGGGCAGCCGAGATTTGGGGAGAGAGAGAGGTATCCGTCGGTCGAGAGCTGACGAAAGCGTTCGAGGAATTGGTTAAAGGACCAATTTCAGATGTGCTCAAGCACCTCGGTGAGCCGCGTGGCGAGTATACGGTTGTTGTTGGCGGAGCGTCAAGGGGGGCTCGTCATGTGCCAGCGCTACCACCATCTTCCGAGGTGCTGCAAGAATTCTGGCGAATAACCGAATGTGCGACGATGGGCCGACGTGAGGCGCTCAGGCAACTGGCGGCAACATACGGTTCGACGCCTAAGCAGATCTACACGCTCATCGAGGAGGCCAAGAAACTAGGACGAAAGACCTAATCATGAATTCGACCATTCGGAGCGTCAACGAAAGGTCGGGCGCATCTTGGCATGGCCGGGTCCCTTGACCGCAGCGCCTTTGCTTGTGCTACCTTTTAGCGGCATTCCCGAGGGGCAGGCAGCGAGGCTGCAGGAAGGTTCAAGGCTGGAGGGCGAGATGTCGAAGCGGCGTGCGCGTCGAGCCCGCCCGGTTTCCAAGAAAGTTACGAAGAAGGCGCGTCAAGCCTCGCCACGGGTTCCCCCCCTGGCCCCTGTCGGGCCGGCGCCTGACCCATTGCCTCTCCCCAAGCCCGCACCACGGACGAGTTACCTCGAGGCCGTGGCCCTGTACGAGCGCGGATTGCAGGCACTGCAGCGGCACGATTACCGGAAGGCCTCGGCGGACCTTCAGGCCGTGCTCGAGCGCTACCCGCAGGAACGGGATCTGCACGACCGGGTGCAGCTTTACCTGCGGGTGTGCGAGCGTCACACACATCAGCTCAGCGCTTCGCCGACAACGGCGCAGGAACAAGTCTACGCCGCCACGCTGGCCCTCAACAGCGGCGCGCCGGACCAGGCGCTTTGCCATCTCACTGCGGTGACTCAGCAGGACCCTGGGAACGATCACGCCCATTACATGACGGCAGTGGCTCAGGGGCTTCGGGGGAATCGCGAGGCCATGCTCGATCACCTGAGGCGCGCCGTAGAGCTGAATTCAGAAAATAGGTCGTTAGCCAAACAAGATCCTGATTTTGCCGCCTATCGATCCGATGAAGGATTCAGAAAATTGGTTGAAAGCCATATTTTAGCGCTCAGGCGACGGGGGCGGATCCGTCTGGCACGTTGAGTATCCCGCGGCAAGGCAAGCGACCTCACCTGTGGCGCTCGCGCCACAGCCGTTCTCGTCATGAACACACTGGTGATGAGTGATCTCCACGTGGTCGTGCTCGGCGCCGGCAAGGGCACTCGTATGAAGTCGGACCGCCCGAAGGTGCTCCACCGGGTTGGCGGTATCCCCATGATCGAGCACGTGTTGCGCACCATCCAGCCGCTCAACCCTGTCAGCGCCACCGTAGTGGTCGGTCACATGGCCAACATGCTCCGCGCCGCCCTGGCCGGCTGGCCAGGCCTGCAATTTGCCCTGCAGGAACCGCAGGCGGGCACGGCGCACGCCCTGCTCCAGACCAAGCGGTTGCTCGAAGGGAAGGCAGGATGCGTGGTCCTGCTGTCCGGTGACGTTCCCCTATTGAGGACGACAACCATCGAGAAGCTGGTCAAGGTACACCGCCAGACGGGCGCGGCCGCGACCATCCTGACGGCGATCGTCGAGCAACCCTACGGCTATGGTCGAATCGTCAAGCGCCACGGCGAGATCCTGCGCATTGTCGAGGAAAAGGACGCAGCCCCCGCCGAGCGACGGATCCGCGAGGTGAACAGCGGAATCTACGCCTTTGACCTCGCGCCGCTTTTCCAGGGTTTGAAACAGGTCGGAACGGCAAACGCGCAAGGCGAGTATTACCTGACGGACCTCGTCGCGGTTTACCGTCGCGAGCGGCGCCGGATAGCGACGCTGCCCTGCGACGATGCCAGCGAGATCCGCGGCATCAACAGTCGAGCGGAGCTTGCGGAGGTGAGCCGAATCGTGAACCAACAGAGGAATGAAGCGCTCATGGCGTCGGGGGTGACGCTGGAGGATCCCGCAACGATCTACGTCGGCCCGGACGTCGCCGTCGGGCCCGACACGGTTATCCATCCGGGCGTTCATTTGGAGGGGAAGACAACAATCGGCTCGGCGTGCGAGATCCACGCTGGTGTCCGGATTGTCGACTCCCACCTCGCTGACGGCGTGACCATCCGTAACTTCTGCGTCATCACGAACGCGCGGATCGAGGGGGGGGCACGTGTCGGGCCCTTCGCTCACATCCGTCCCGAGTCCGGGGTGGGTCCCGGCGCGCATATCGGCAATTTCGTCGAACTCAAGAAAGCCATCATCGGCGCCGGCGCGAAAGCCAATCACCTGACGTATCTCGGCGACGTGACCGTCGGGGCGAAGGCGAACGTGGGCGCCGGCACCATCACATGCAATTACGACGGCGAGCGCAAGCATCAGACCGTCATCGAGGCGGGCGCATTCATCGGCAGCGGCACCGAGCTGGTTGCGCCGGTGCGTGTCGGCCGCGACGCCTACGTTGCCGCGGGATCGACCATCACGGAGGATGTGCCCCCCGGGTCCCTCGCGATCGCGCGCGGAAGGCAGGTCAACAAGGCTGGATGGGCCGATAAGAGAAAGGGCTCGTAACGAAGCTTCGCCTCAAACCGCCGAGTGAAGGCGCCGGAGGCGGAGCGACGAAGCTTCGTTACTAGGCAAGGACCAACGCACATGTGCGGAATCATTGGCTACATCGGGTCGAAAGAGGTACTGCCGATTCTGATCGAGGGACTGCGGCGCCTCGAGTATCGCGGCTATGACTCGGCCGGGGTGGCGGTCGTACGGAAGGGCGAAGTCAGCGTCCGGCGCAGCGCGGGCAAGCTCGGAAAGCTGGAGCAGATCATCGAGAGGGATCCGCTCGACGGCGACTACGGCATCGGCCACACGCGCTGGGCGACGCACGGACGCCCCACCGAAGAGAACGCACACCCCCATCGAGACTGTCGCGGCCGCATCGTGGTCGTCCACAACGGGATCATCGAGAACTACCTCGATCTGAAGCGGCAACTCGAGCACGAAGGGCACCAGTTCGTGACGGAGACCGACACGGAAATCGTCGCGCACCTGGTCGAGCGCGAGATGCAAGACGATGGGCTCGAGAACGCTGTGCGGCGCGCCCTCTTGAACCTCCGCGGATTGTTCGCTCTGGTCCTGATCTCCGCAGACGATCCGGAAAAAATCGTTGCCGTGCGGAACGGACCGCCGATTGTTGTAGGGCTCGGCGACGCGGAGTTCTTTGTGGCGTCCGATATCCCCGCCATCCTGAGCCACACTCGCGACGTCGTGTTCCTCGGCGACGAGGAGATGGCGGTGATCACACGAAACGGGGTCGAGTTCACCGACTATTCGGGTCGCGCGGTGTCCAAGGCCACGCAGCGAGTCGCCTGGGATCCGGTCATGGCCGAGAAGGCCGGATACAAGCATTTCATGCTGAAGGAGATTTTCGAGCAGCCGTGGGCCGTGCGCGAGACGATCCTGGGACGCGTGTCGACGGAAACGGGCCGCGTGTTCCTCGAGGAGCTCAACCTCTCGCCCGCGGATCTGCGCGGGGTTGAAAAGATCCTGATCCTCGCCTGCGGGACGTCGTGGCACGCCGGCCTCGTCGGCAAGTTCTTTCTGGAGGAGCTCGCCCGAATACCGGTGGAAGTCGACTACGGCTCCGAATACCGCTATCGCAGCGCGATCGTGAGCGACCGGACACTGGCGGTCGTCATCACCCAGTCGGGCGAAACGGCGGACACGCTGGCCGCGCTCAGGGAAGCCAAGCGGAATGGCGCGCGCAGCGTGGCCATCTGCAATGTCGTGGGCAGCATGGCCACGCGGGAGAGCGAAGGGACGGTCTACACCCACGCGGGCCCGGAGATCGGCGTCGCATCGACGAAGGCCTTCACGTCACAACTGGCGGCGCTCCACCTCCTCGCCCTGTATCTCGGACAGGTGCGCGAGACGGTGTCGCGCGACGAGGCGCGCGAGCATCTGTCGGCGCTCGGGCAGCTGCCGCGGCTCCTCGAACAGGCGCTCAAGTGCGAGCCGCTCATCAAGGATGTGGCGCACCGATTCCACCAGCACCGCGATTTCCTCTATCTCGGGCGCGGCGTGAACTACCCGATTGCGCTCGAGGGTGCCCTCAAGCTGAAGGAAATCTCGTACATTCACGCCGAGGGCTACCCTGCCGGGGAGATGAAGCATGGACCGATCGCGCTCATCGACGAGCACATGCCGGTCGTGGCGCTGGCGCCACACGATGCGGTCTTCGAGAAGATGATCGGGAACATCCAGGAAGCGAAGACGCGAGGCGGCATCGTGATCGCGCTCACCGATCCCGGTGAGCTCGATCTCTCGACCATGCTCAAGCCCCCGGATGTTGTCCTGACGGTCCCCAAGGCGCACTGGCTGCTGACGCCGATCCTCATGGTGGTGCCGTTGCAGCTGCTGGCCTACCACATCGCGGTCCGGCGCGGATGCGACGTCGATCAGCCGAGAAACCTGGCGAAAAGCGTGACGGTGGAGTGATCGGGGATCGCAAGCGTGATGCCATGACACCAGCTGTAGCGAGCGCCTCCTTGAACGCATCCGCTGGTATACTGGAATCGACCGTCATCACTGATGCCGAACCTGATCCCTGATCCCCGATCCCTGATCGAGATCCCCGACCCCCGATCCCCGAAATGGATTTCCTCGACAGCCTGAATCCCGAACAACGTGAAGCCGTGCTGCAACGCGAGGGACCGTTGCTCATCCTGGCAGGTGCGGGATCTGGAAAGACGCGTGTCATCACCTATCGGATTGCGTACCTGGTCGGCGGGGGATTCGCGACGCCGGACCAAATCCTTGCGGTCACCTTCACCAACAAGGCAGCCGACGAGATGCGCGAGCGGGTCGAGCGTCTCCTCGGCGGAGAATTCAGTCCCGCCTCCGTCTGCACCTTTCACTCGTTCTGCGCGCGCATTCTGCGCCGCGAGGGGCCCGCGATTGGCCTGTCCCGGGACTTCGTCATCTACGACACCTCGGATCAGGTGGCGGTGGTCAAGCAGGTCTATCGCGAGCTCGGGCTGGACGAGAAGATCATCCAACCCCGAGTCGCGCTCTCACGGATCAGTCACGCGAAGAACCGGATGGCGTCGCCGGCCGCCGAGGGGTGGAGCCGCCGCGACGATCTGGTCGCGGGGGTGTTCGAGGCCTATTGCCGCATGCTCTCCGAGAGCAACGCCCTGGATTTCGACGACCTGCTCCTCAAGACCGTCGAGCTCTTCGACCGCGCCGAGTCTGTGCGCAGGCGGTACGCCGAGCGCTATCGCTTCGTCATGGTCGACGAGTACCAGGACACGAACCGACCGCAGTACCTGCTGACCCGTTTTCTCGCCGGCCATCATCGCAATCTCTGCATTGTGGGCGACCCGGATCAGTCAATCTACGCGTGGCGGGGTGCGGATGAGCGGAACCTCTTCGACTTCGAGCGCGATTTCGCAGGCGCCCGCATCGTCCGTCTGGAGCAGAACTATCGATCGACGCAAGTCATTCTGGACGCGGCGTCGGGACTCATCAGCCGGAATCGCAGCCGCAAGGAGAAGCGCTTGTGGACTGACCGGCAGGGCGGCGATCGGATCGTCTACTTCCGCGGTGCCGACGAGCTCGACGAGGCCGACTTCATCGTGCGGACGATCCGCGCGGCACTGCCCTTGGCCGACGGCGGACCGGTCGCGGTGTTGTATCGGACGAACGCGCAGTCACGGGCGCCCGAAGACGCCCTGACGCGCGGGCGGATCGCCTACAAGATCATCGGCGGAGTACGGTTCTACGAACGGAAGGAAATCAAGGACGCGCTGGCGTACCTGAAGCTCATGATCAACCCGCACGACGACGTGAGCCTGCGGCGCGTGATCAACGTCCCGCCGCGCGGCATCGGCAAGGGCGTTCTCGAAGCGCTGGATCGGCTGCCGGAGCCTGCCGACGTCCCCTGGCTTGCCGCCCGGGAAGCCGGCGCGCCCCGCTCGATCTGGGCCCGTCTGAATCGCGCGGTCGACGAGGCACTGTTGCCCTCGCGCGCGGTGTCCTCCCTTCGGGTGTTCCGCGATCTCCTCGTCGGTCTCGCCGAGATGGCAAGGACCGAATCGGTCTACGTCGCGCTTGGCAAGATGCTCGACCGCACCGGCTACCTGCAGGACTTGCGCGATGCGCAGAGCGAGGAGGCAGAAGGCCGCGTCGAGAACCTGATGGGGCTCGCGTCGGCGGCGCGTGACTACGAGACGCGCGAGGCGGGGACCAGCCTGGCGGCGTTCGTCGATCGCCTCTCGCTCCTCTCCGAGGCCGACGAGGAACAAGGCGCGCGCGGCGCACAGGTCTGGCTCATGACGCTGCACGCCGCCAAGGGACTGGAGTTCCCGGTGGTCATCATTGCCGGCATGGAGGAAGGCCTCTTTCCGCACGCGCGGGCGACTGGAGACGACGAGGACGTGGAGGAGGAGCGTCGCCTCTGCTACGTGGGCATGACACGCGCCCGCACGCAGCTCATTCTCACCGGCGCCGCCAGGCGCCGGATCTTCGGGGAATATCAACCGACGAACCCATCGCGCTTTCTTGCCGAGATTCCAGCCGAGCTCGTCGACGATGTCAGCTATTCGTCGCCCTCAGCGTATGCATCGCAGTCATCGTTCCACGAATTTCAAACGGATCCGTACAGGCGCCGAGGGCGACGCGGAGGCTTCGCGCGTGAATCAGCCGAGTCGGCGTCTGCGTACGAGGACGAAGATCAGTCTCTGACGACGCTGCGGAGCGGCATGCGCGTACTGCATCCGCAATTCGGCGTCGGAATGGTGCTCGACGTCGAGCCTCAGCGTGACGATGTCAAGCTGACGATCAGGTTTCAGAGCGTCGGCCGGAAAAAGGTGCTGGCAAAGTACGCGAGACTCGAGGTCGTGTCCTGAACGGATTCTTCCAATACGAGAAAAAGGGCTGACGGTCGCATTGAACCCTCAGCCCTTGCGCACCGGTTCTCGTTCGCGCGCGTCAACCTGCGTCAATCTGCCGCTGCCTATGACGTCTTCGCCCCCGCGGCCGCGTCTCGGATTCCGGTGATGATCCAGCGGCCCGTTCTCTCCTTGCCGTCCTCGAGCTTCACCCGCGCGCGCTGCATCGTGATGATCAGATCCCTGTTGCCGGCCTGACCGTCAGGCGCTCGGACGGTGGCCGCCACCGTGACGTCCTTCGAGAAGAGCTCCACGATGTAGTCGCTGACCTCGACCGGGCTCCGCGCGTCGTACAGGCTGATCTCGGCAGTCCCGCGCGCGTTGGCGAGCTCGATGCGGGTGTCGGCAACCCGCTTCGAATGCTCGGCCACCTCGTCGCGCCACTTCGTCCACGCCGCCTGGACCTCGAGGTCCTTGCCCTTCAGCTTCCCGCCCGACCGCTCGGCTTTGATGACGCGATCGATGGCCTCGATATTCTCATCCTGGTAGGCCTTCTTGCGCTTGGAGAACTCCTCGTCCGCCTTCTTCGCGTCAGCGTGCTTCTTGTTCAAGTCCTTCAGCGGGATCACCCGTCGCTGTTCCTCGGTGACGCTGGCGACCTTCATGCTCTGGACGGTGCCGTCGGTCTGGGGATCGAAGGAGACCGTCGCCATGTTGCCGAGCGTGGTCTGATCGCGCAGCTTGGCGGCCGAGAAGTACTTCTGAATGATTTGCTGCTCGCCGCCTCCGGAACAGGCGACCAGCGGCATGACGAGGCAGAAGAGCGCAGGGAGGTACAGCGCGAGCCGAATACATCTACGCCGACTCATGGGATAAGCCTCCTTCCGGAAGTAACGTCCCGTCGGAATCCTGGGATCAGCTGACGGTTCTCTCGTCGTCGTCTTCTTCACGCTCGGCGAGCCGCGCGATTGAGACGACGCGGTCGTTCTCCTCCATCTCGATCAGACGCACGCCCTGTGTGTTTCGCCCGATCGTCCGGATGCCCCGGATCCCCATTCGCAGGACCTTGCCCTGCTGGGTGATGAGCATGAACTCGTCTTCATCCTGCACGTACGCGACGCCGACGACATGTCCGTTGCGGTCGGACGTTTGGATGTTAATGATACCTACTCCGCCCCTGGACTGCACGCGGTATTCATCCAGCTCCGTCCGCTTGCCGTACCCGTTCTGGGTGACGGTCAGGAGCGTACCGCCCGGTCGAACGACCTCCATCGCCACGACCGCGTCGTCCTCCCGCAGCGTGATGGCCCGGACGCCGTAGGCGGCACGGCCTATGGGCCTGACGTCGGTGACGGGAAACCGGATGGCCATGCCCTCGCGGGTGCCGAGGAACGCCTCGTCCGTCCCCTCGGTCATCTGCACCGCAATGACCGAATCGCCGGGCTCGACGCCCATCGCGATGATGCCGCCCGCCCTGGGATTCCGGAATGCCGTGAGGTCCGTTTTCTTGATGATGCCCTTCCGCGTCCCCATGAGAATGAACTGCCGCCCTTCCGCCGCCGGAAATTCCTTGACGGCAAGGAGCGCGGCGATCCGCTCCCCCGCCTCCATGGAGACCAGGTTCGCGATCGCTTTCCCTTTGCCGCCCGGCCCCACGTCCGGAATCTCGTGGACTTTGAGCCAGTAGGCGCGGCCGCGATCCGAGAAGATCATGATGTACGAGTGGGTCGAGGCCACGAAGAGGTAGCTGACGAAATCCTCCTCCCGCGTCCGCATGCCGAGGCGGCCCTTCCCGCCGCGTCGCTGGTTGCGATAGGCCGAGATCGCCGTCCGCTTGATGTACCCCGTATTGCTGACCGTGATCGCCATGTCCTCTTCGGCGATCAGATCCTCGATGCGGAACTCGCCGCTCTCGTCGATGATCTCGGTCCGGCGCTCGTCGCCGAACTTCTGCTGGATGGCCCGCAGCTCCTGGACGACGATCTGCATGAGGAGGGCGTCGCTGCCGAGAATGGCGCGCAGCCGCTCGATGGTCTTCAGCAGCTCCACCAGCTCGTCGACGATCTTCTGCCGCTCGAGACTGGTCAGGCGCTGCAGCTGCATGTCGAGGACGGCCTGCGCCTGAACCTGCGACAAGGCGAACTCGCGCGTCAGGCCTTCGCGTGCCTCGCCCGGCGTCTTCGAGCCGCGAATCAGCCTGATCACCGCGTCCAGGTGATCGAGCGCGATCTTGAGCCCTTCGAGGATGTGCGCGCGGGCTTCGGCTTTCTTCAGCTCGAACTCAGTCCGGCGGCGGACCACCTCGCGCCGGAACTCGATGAAGTGCTCGACGAGCTCCAGCAGGTTGAGCACGCGCGGCCGGCCGCCGACAATGGCCAGCATGATGATGCCGAACGAGGTCTGAAGCGGCGTGTGTTTGTAGAGGTTGTTGAGAATGACTTCCGGCACCTCGCCCCGCCGCAGCTCGACAACGATCCGCATGCCTTCGCGGTCGGACTCGTCGCGAATGTCCGCGACGCCTTCGACAGCCTTGTCTCGAACGAGCTCGGCGATTCGCTCGATCAACTTGGCCTTGTTGACCTGATATGGAATCTGGGTGATGACGATGGAGACGCGGTCGCCCTTGGCGGCATGTTCAATCGTCGCCCTGGCGCGAAGTGAGATCGATCCTCGGCCGGTGCGGTACGCGCTGACGATGCCGCTCCGGCCCACGATGTAGCCGCCGGTCGGAAAGTCGGGGCCGGGCACGAGTCGAACGGCCTCGTGCAGTTTCTGCTCGCGTGTTTTCTCCGGGTGCTCGATGATCCAGGTGACGGCGCCGATCACCTCGCGCATGTTGTGCGGCGGGATGTTGGTCGCCATCCCGACGGCAATCCCCACCGAGCCATTGACCAGGAGGTTCGGGAAGGGCGCAGGGAGGACCGTCGGTTCCTCGGTGGTTTCGTCGTAGTTGGGGACGAAGTCGACCGTCTCTTTGTCCAGGTCCGCCATCAGATCTTCGGCCAGCGCCTGGAGCCGGGCCTCCGTGTACCGCATCGCGGCTGGCGGATCGCCGTCGACCGAGCCGAAATTCCCCTGCCCGTCGACGAGCAGATAACGCATGTTGAAGTCCTGCGCCAGTCGGACGAGCGTGTCGTAGATGGGCGCGTCACCGTGCGGATGGAAGTTGCCCATCACCTCGCCGACGATCTTGGCCGACTTGCGGGACGCGCGATTCGATGCGAGGCCCATCAACCGCATGCCGTAGAGGACGCGGCGGTGCGCGGGCTTGAGGCCGTCCCGCACGTCGGGCAGCGCTCGCCCGATGATGACGCTCATCGCGTAATCCATGTACGAGCGCTTCATCTCGTCTTCGATGTTGACGGGGATCTTGGACTGCGCAATGGTCATGGTTCAGGGACTCGGGGCTTGAGACTTGGGACTCGGGACTTTCCTAGACGTCGAGGTTCTTGACGTCCAGGGCGTTCTCTTCAATGAACCTGCGTCGCGGCTCCACCTGATCGCCCATGAGCGTGGTGAACATCAGGTCCGCTTCCGCATGATCCTCCGCGCGGATCTGAAGCAGCGTTCGCACCTCCGGCTTCATCGTCGTGGCCCAGAGCTGCTCCGGGTTCATCTCGCCGAGACCCTTGTAGCGGTTGATCGCGACGCCGCGCTTGCCTGCCGTAATGAAAAACTCGACCAGCGCGTCGATAGTCTCGATCCGGACCTCCGATTCTTTCGCCGTGGGGCGTGCCGGCTTCTTGGGCTCCGACGCGAGCTTCGTCGCCTCGCCAACCGGCCCCCCGCCGATGCTCGTGTCATCCGCCGCGGCAGTGGGGAGATCTTCCGGCGATTCCTCGGGAGGCGTCGCGCTCGTCACCACCGCAGGCAGCCGAATCGCCTTCACGTCGCGGTAGCTGTTGAGGAGCGTCCGATACTCGCCCGTCGTGACGAAATCGAGGCCCACGCTCTGGTGGCGCGGATAGCCGGCCGATCGATCCTCGATCGCGAGGGCGAAGAGATTGTGCTCTTCGTCAGTCTGCACGCCGACTGTGCGTGAGGCGGTGGTCAACTCGCCGGCGAGCGCTTCGAGGGCGGGTCTCGTCCCAAAAAACATCTTGTCTTTCGCTTCCCGATCAAGGAGCGCGACGATGATGTCGCGGCTCGGACCGCGACGCTCCACGATTTGCAGGTACTTCTGGAACGCGATCATCTTCTGCAGCAGACGCTCCAGGGGCGCGCCCGACATCTCACGACCGCCGTCGGGCAGCCTGAGGGCCCGCGACTCCACCGCCCGCCGGATCAGCCACGCCTCGAGATCGCGATCGTCCTTGATGTAGTGCTCCGCGCGGCCGCGCTTGATGCGGTAGAGCGGCGGCTGGGCGATGTAGATGTACCCCTGGTCGACCAGGTCGCGCATCTGGCGGTAGAAGAACGTGAGCAGCAGCGTCCGGATGTGGGAGCCATCGACGTCGGCGTCGGTCATGATGATGATCCGGTGGTACCGCAGCTTCGAGATGTCGAAATCGTCGGCGCCGATCCCGCACCCGAGCGCCGCGATCATCGTCTTGATTTCGTCGCTGCCGAGCATCTTGTCGAAGCGGGCCTTCTCGACGTTGAGGATCTTTCCCTTGATCGGCAGGATCGCCTGGAAGCGTCGATCCCGCCCCTGCTTCGCTGAGCCGCCGGCGGACTCTCCCTCCACGATGTACAGTTCGCTCTGGGCGGGATCGCGCTCCTGGCAGTCGGCGAGCTTGCCGGGCAGCGCGCTGTTGTCGAGCGCGCCCTTGCGCCGGACGAGATCCCGTGCCTTGCGCGCCGCCTCCCGCGCACGCGCCGCGTCAACCCCTTTGCCGATGATGCGCTTGGCGACGCTCGGGTTCTCCTCGAGGAACGAGCCGAGCCTGTCGTTGACGATCGCCTCGATGATGCCCTTGACTTCGGTGTTCCCCAGCTTCGTCTTCGTCTGACCTTCGAACTGCGGCCGGGGAATCTTGACGCTGATGACGGCGGTCAGGCCCTCGCGGATGTCGTCGCCGCTGATGCTCTCCTTGAGGTCCTTCGCGAGATTGTTCTTGCTCGCGTAAAAGTTGATCGTCCGGGTCAGGGCGGAGCGGAAGCCCGAGAGGTGGGTCCCCCCTTCGTGGGTGTTGATGTTGTTGGCGACGGAGTAGATCGTTTCCGTGTATCCGTCGTTCC
>JACPPN010000303.1 GCA_016190995.1 Acidobacteriota bacterium
CCGACCACCCTGCCCCATACACTGTGCGTGCCCGCGCGTTCGACACGGACGCGAGCCAGGGCGCCGATAAGATCAGCCCGGCCCGCGAAGTTGACGACTGTGTTCCCCTCCGTCCGCCCTGCTACTTCCCAGGTACGCCGCCGGCTCGTCGACTCGACGAGGACGTCGACCTCCGTCCCGACCATTGCCTCGTGCAGCTCCTGCTGAATCCGCCCCTGGAGGCGCTGGAGCGCGACGATGCGTCGCGTCTTCTCCGCCTCGGGGACAGCGTCGGGAAGCCGTTTGAACGCCAGGGTGTTGGGACGCGGCGAGTACTTGAACGAGAACATGCCGTCGTATCGCACCACTTCGGTGAGTGACAGCGTCTCTTCGAAGTCCTCCGGCGTCTCACCCGGAAATCCAACGATCATATCGGTGCTGATCGTCAGGCCCGGTACTAGGTCGCGAGCCCGGCCGACCAGCTCGAGATAGGACTCCCGCGTGTAACGGCGACGCATCGCCTTCAACACGCGTGTCGAGCCCGACTGCACGGGCAGGTGCAGGTGCCGGCAGATCTTCGGTAGCTCGCGCATGATTTCGAGCAGGCGGGTCGTGACATAGCGCGGATGCGGGCTCGCGAAGCGGATCCGGTCGACGCCCTCGATGCCGTGGAGGCGCTCGAGCAGCCCTGAGAAATCGCAGGACGGGTCATCCGGTGCGTGATAGTGGTTCACGATTTGCCCGAGCACGTGGATCTCTCGTCGTCCCTCCGCTGCCGCCAGAGCGGCTTCGGCGAGAATGTCGGCCGATGGCCGCATGCGCTCGTGTCCGCGCGTGTAAGGCACTACGCAGAACGAGCAGAACTCGTTACATCCTTCGATGATGTTGATGTACGCCTTGACCGGGTCGCCGCGCCGCGCGATTCCCAGGGGAAACGTCACGTCTTCGTACGGGTTGATGTCGACGACCGGCTCCATCTCGCGCTCCGCGCGAGCAACGAGATCCGGCAGCTCTTTGAGACGCTGCGTCCCCACGACGACATCGATGACATCCGACTTTCGGAGGAGGCGGACGCCTTCCTGCTGGGCGACGCAGCCGGCTACCGCAACGAGAGGCCGCTCGCCCGACTGCTGCGCCACATGGCGCAATTCGCCAAGCCGGTTGAAGAGTTTCTCCTCGGCCTTCTCACGCACACTGCACGTATTGACGACCACGAGATCGGCATCTTCGGCGTTGCGGGTCGATTCGTAGCCCGCCTGCTCAAGGAGGCCTGCCATGCGCTCGGCATCGTGGAAATTCATCTGGCAGCCGTACGTTTCGATGAAGTAACGCTTAGCCAACGCGCTTCCCTTTCGCTTTCGCCCTTTCGCCTTCGCCTTGGTGAGTTTCGGTCCGGCCGCGCTGGACCAACATTTCTTTGGCAGTTGCCCTAACCTGGTCGGACAGCTCGCCTCCAATCATCCGACCGATCTCATCGACGCGTGTGGTGCCGTCGAGTTTTGCAACATGTGTCACGGTACGCCTGCCACGAATCGCCTTTGCGATGGCGAGATGCGTCGAGCCGTAGACGGCAATTTGTGGAAGATGCGTGATACAGAGCACCTGAAAGCGCCGGCCGAGATCGCGAAGCCGCTGTCCGACGACATCGGCGACGTGTCCGCCGATGCCCGCGTCCACCTCGTCGAAGATCAATGTCTTCGCCCGTGAGCCTTCGGCCGTCAGGGCCCGTAGCGCGAGCATGACGCGTGACAGCTCTCCGCCCGACGCGATTCGGGCGAGAGGACGCAGCTCCTCTCCAGGATTGGGCGACAGATAGAATTCCGCGGCGTCCACTCCGCGCTCCGACCAACCTGCGTCGGGCAGCTCGGCGCTGAATCGAACCTCGCAACGGGCGCGCTCCATGGCCAGCTCGGCGAGCATCGACTCCAGCCCGCGGGCGAGCGTCCGGCCCGCTCGGCGCCGCGACTCCGCGAGCTGGCGTGCGACGGTCATGAAATCGGCACGCGCCCCATCATAGATCCGCTGCAGCTCCCCTTCCCTTTCGGTCGACGTCTGCAACGCCTGGACCTCGGCTTTCATGTCCGCCAGGTGCGCCCTGAGGTCTGCGAGCGTCGGTCCGTACTTGCGCTTGAGCCGTTCGATGGCGGCCAGGCGGTCTTCGACCTGCTGCAGACGTTCGGGCGACGCATCGAGCGCCCCGCTGTACTGGCGCAGCGAGTACGCCAGATCTTCGAGCTGCGACTTGATCGCGTCACGCGACTCGAGGTGCAGCGCAAAGCTCGGGTCGAGCGTCGCCAACTCGCTGAGCCGGCGCCACACGCCGGACAAATTCGCGAGGACCGCCTGGTCGCCTTCGTACAACGCGCTGTAGCTTTCGACCGAGAGCCGCTGCAGGCGCTCGGCGTTCGCGAGAACGCGCCGGATCGTGGCCAGCTCCTCGTCCTCGGTCGCGCCCGGATTGACCCGTTCGATCTCACGGACCTGGAAGTCGAGTAACTCGAGCCGCGCGCGCCGCTCCCGATCATCCATCTGTACTCGATCGAGCTCGGTTCGCGCGCGGCGCAGGGCTTCGAACCTTGCTGTCGTCTCGGCGCGCTGCTCCGCCAGCTTCCCGAATTCGTCGAGCAGATCCAGATGCGCGGCCGGATCGAGCAGGATTTGGTGATCGTGTTGACCGTGTATCTCGACCAGTGTTGCGGCGAGGTCCTTCAGGGCGTTCGTCGTGACGAGCGCGCCGTCGATGAATGCGCGGCTGCGTCCCTGTGAGGAGATCTCGCGTCGCACGATCGATTCTCTCCCGTCGGACGTTTCGAAGACAGCCTGGATCACGGCGTCGGTTTCACCGGTTCGAATCAGATCCGCTGACGCGCGGTCGCCCATCAGTAGGCCAATCGCGCCCACGAGAATGGATTTGCCCGCGCCGGTTTCGCCCGTCAGAATGTTCAGACCCGGCTCGAAATTCACTTCGATCGCGTCGATGACGGCGAGCCGCTGGATGCCGAGGTATCGAATCATCTGTCGCCCGGGCGATGACGCGGACCAACCGAACGGCCGGGAACCCTCTTCAAGACCTGTCGCGCTGTCGGTCGTGCCGGTCCCGGCGGAGAACGACGCGGCGCGGACTCGCGAAAAGCTAGAAATTCCATCGTATCATACGTTTGACAGCTATTCCGTCGCATGTTAGGCTACTCATCCACCGCGCTGTCTCCCAGCGGCGCCAGTGCACATGTTGCGGAGGATTTGTTGCTCACGCTTGGCTATCTCGCTCTTGCCTTGCAGCAGGGGCCAGGCGGAAGCGCGCCCGGCTCCGCGCTCGGCGGGGATGTGGTGGGTCTGGTTGCCCGCTCCAGTCCGGTCTCCAAGGCCGTACTGCTGATCCTCGTCCTCTTCTCGATCGTTTCCTGGGGAATCACGCTCTACAAGTTGTGGATGTTTCATCGCGCCGAGCGACATACGGCGAGCTTCCTCGATATATTTCGGCGCAGCAGCAAGTTCTCCGAGGTTCAAGCGGTGTGCCGGAGCCTCGGTGATGCGCCGCTCGCCGGACTGTTTCAGGCCGGCTATGCGGAGCTCAACGCGCAACTCAGGCAGACGTCACCAACCAATCCCGGCGACACCCGTCCGATGAACCCCGCGCATCGTCCAACGCTGAAGAGCGTCGACGCGGTCGATCGCGCGCTGCTCCGGGCGTCGGGGGTCGAGCTCAACAAGCTGGAAAAGCGCATCTCGTTTCTCGCGACGACGGCAACCATCACGCCGTTCATCGGGCTGTTCGGAACCGTGTGGGGGATCATGGCGGCCTTCGAGGGCATCGGCCAGAGCGGATCGACGAGTCTCGGGGTCGTCGCGCCTGGAATCGCCGAAGCGCTCATTGCGACGGCGGCGGGACTCTTCGCGGCGATTCCGGCCGTGTACTTCTACAATCACTTCACGGGCCAGGTGAAGCTGTTTGCCTCCAGAATGGACGACTTCTCGCTCGAGTTCTTGAATATCGCGGAACGGAACTTCACCTGATCTTGACGCGCGCGTCTTTTCATGCCGAAACTTCACGCCTACGAGTCGGCACACGGATCGGGGGGGCGCCGGGGCCGCGGTCGCCGTATCGGCTCGACGTTGTCGGAGATCAACGTGGTCCCGCTCATCGACGTGATGCTCGTGTTGCTCATCATCTTCATGGTCACCGCGCCGATGATGCAGCGTGGCCTCGACGTCAACATCCCGCAGGCGCGCCGCGCGCAGCCCATCGCCGACGAGCGCCTGTTCGTGACGGTTCCGCTGTCCTATCGGTCGGATCATCTCGTGCGGCTGGGCGATGAAACGGTCCGGATTGAGATCCTGCACGAGCGAATCCGGCAGGCGCTGCTGGCTCGGACGGACAAGGAAGTGTTCCTGCGTGGCGACGGCGGGGTGATGCTCCAGGAACTGATCGACGTGATGGACAAGCTGAAAGAGGGGGGCGTCGAGAAGGTGGGGATCGTCGCGAGGCTGCCGGAAGGCTGATGGAACGGCCGTGAGAGATCCGGTGAGTGCGGTGTTGACCGAGCGGGCCGTCGACCCCGCAGGTCTGGGGCGGATGCTCACGCTCGCCGTCGTGTGCCACGCGCTGTTCCTCGCGAGCGTCGTCGTGGCGCCGCGCTCGTGGATCGGGGACAGAGGAGAGGAACAGCTGCGGACGGTGATGACGATCAGCCTCGGCGGGGCGACCGGACCGAAAACCGGCGGCATGACGCCAATCGGTGGACGCCCGATTCAGGAAGCGGCGCCGGCCGCGGCCCGCCCGGAGCCTGTCCGGCCGCCGGCGCCCAAGCCACCTGAAATGACGCTGCCATCGCCCAGAGACAAGGTCGTCGTGAAGCCGCGGCCCGCGCCGGCATCGGCGCCCCACGACGCGAAAGGCCGGAGCACGACCAAGGGCGCCGAGCCACGACCGGGCAGCACGACCGCCGAAACGGGTTCGAAGATTCCGGGGTTCGGACTGTCGAGCGGCGGCGGTGGCGGCACCGGCGGGTATCTGGATGTGGGGAACTTCTGCTGCCCCGAATACCTGGCCACGATGATCGAGCTGATTCACCGCTACTGGAATTCCAAACAGGACGTGTCGGGAGAAACGATGGTGAGATTCACCATTCTGCGTGATGGCCGCCTCGTCGACGTCGTCGTCGAGCGATCGAGTGGGTACACGGCGCTTGACTTGAGCGCCCAGCGCGCGCTGCTGACGGCAAGGCAGCTGCCGCCGTTGCCGAACGCGTTCACTGAGGATCACCTGACTGTCCACCTCAACTTTCAGTATCTGCGGTGATGCTCCATAACCCCCGTTCCTTGATGTCGCTCGCGCTCGCGACCGTTCTGCTCCAGGGTCCTGAACCTCAGCAAGCGCCGCAGCCGCCGCCCCCGCAGCCGCCGCAACAACCGTCGGAGATCGGTCTGGTGATTCGCACGCGCGAACCGGGCGTCCCGCCGAAATACGCCGTTCCCGATTTCGTGGCGCTTGCGAGCGACGCCGAGACGCAGGCGGCGGCGAAGACGATCGGCCAGGTGCTCTGGGACGATCTGAACTTCGAGCGTGAGTTCTATCTCAGTCCGCGCGACACCTATGCGTCGATCCCGGCTGCCCGGACGCTGTCGCAGATTCCGTTCGACCGCTGGCGGGAGCTCGGCGCGGATGGTCTGGTCATGGGCACGGTGCAGCGCGACACCAACGGCCTGCGCGTCGAGGTGCGGCTGTACGACGTTCGCGGTGAGCGATCGGTCTTCGGCAAGGAATACACCGGCTCGGCGGCGAATCCGCGCCTGTATGCCCATACGATCTCCGACGAGATCCACCAGAACCAGCGGGCGCTGAGAGGGGTGGCGCGATCGAAGCTGACCTTCTCCTCCGACCGCGACGCGGAAAAGATGGCCGGGACGGTAGAGAACCGGAACGTCAAGGAGATCTACATCACCGACTACGATGGTGCGAATGCGCGTCGCGTGACGGTGAACCGGTCGCTCACCATCACGCCGTCCTGGTCGCCCGACGGCCGCGCGATCGCTTACACATCGTACAAGCGCGGCGCTCCGGATGTGTTCATTTCGTTCATCTATCAGGGAAAGCAGGAGGAGCCCTCGCGCGGGAGGGGCCAGAACTTCCTGCCCGCCTGGTCGCCCGACGGATCCCGTCTCGCCTTCATGTCGAACCGCGACGGCAACCCGGACCTGTACGTGATGAACGCCGACGGGGGGAGCGTGCGGCGCATGACGAATCATCCCGCGATCGACGTCACGCCCACCTGGTCGCCAAACGGCAATCAGATTGCGTTCGTCTCCGACCGCACCGGCACGCCGCAGATCTACGTGATGGACGCCGATGGCCTGGGCCCGGCGCGCCAGCTGACGCACGAGTCGTACTGCGATCGTCCCACCTGGTCGCCGGCGCCGTACAATGAGATTGCGTACTGCTCGCGCACAGGGCCGGGATTCGACATCAAGGTCCTGGATCTTGCGAGCGGCGAGCGCCGGCAGCTCACCTTCGGGGAAGGCAGCAACGAAAGTCCGACCTTCGCGGGAAACGGCCGGCACGTGGCGTTCAGCTCGACGCGCGCCGGCAAGAGTCAGATCTTCACGATCGCGCGTGACGGCAAGGACCTCAGGCAGGTAACGAAGACCGGCAACAATTTCACCCCGAACTGGTCACGCTGAACGCATTCACGGAGATGTTTCATTTACCGACAGGCGTTGGATTCGACCGATGCCGCGAAATCACTCGATGATCAAACCAAGCGTGTGCACCTCGCTGTTGGCCCTGGGCTTGCTGGTCCTGATGGCTGGCGGGTGCGCGAAGAAAACTCCCCCCGTCGCGCGACCGATGCCGCCGCCGTCACGGCCGGGCGGGATTCCTGCGCGACCGCCCGCGCCGCCCGAGCCGGTGCTCGAGCAGCCGGTCATTCCGCCGGAGCCGGTCGCCGAGGAGTCCATTGGGTCGAAGTCGCTCGACGATCTGAACCGCGACTCGCCACTCAAGGCCGTGTTCTTCGACTACGACAGCGCCGAGCTGGCGGCGGACGCGCAGGCGGCGCTGACGAGCAACGCGCAGGTGCTGAAGACCTACGCCACGTGGGTGGTCACCATCGAAGGGCACTGTGACGAACGCGGAACGGCCGAGTACAATCTCGCGCTGGGAGAACGGCGCGCCATCGCGGCGCGCGGCTATCTGGTGTCGCTCGGCATTCCGGGCGACCGGCTGCGGACGATCAGCTACGGCAAGGAGTTCCCGTTCGATTCGGGCCACGACGAGAGCGCGTGGCGGAAGAATCGCCGCGCGCACTTCGTCATTACGGCGAAATAGAATCCAAGACGAGGGCTTCAGCATGACTTCAGTCAGGCGTGTGGCACTGGCCGCGGCGCTGCTCGCACTCGGCGCGGCTCCGTCTTTCGCGGCCGCGAACCGCGAGCACCAGCAGCTCATGGCGGATCTCCGCATGTTGCAGGAGCAGGCGCAGCAGCTGCAGGCGCTACTCGGGAACCTCACGCGGGCGCTTCAGAGCGTGAACCTGAAGATCGACGAGCAGGCCAACATCAATCGGAAGGCGTTCGCCGATCACAAGCTGCTCATCGACAACGTCGCCGGGGACGTACGGATTCTTCGCGAGAAGGTCGATGATACGAACGTCCGGCTCTCGTCGCTGTCGCAGGAGGTGGAAGCCCTGCGCCTGGCGATCCCGGCCATGCCCAACCCCGCGGCTGCCATGGCCACCCCGGGCACGCCGCCCGCCGAGGGGGTCTTCCCCCCGGCGCCGTCCGCCTCTCCACCGCCCGCCGGGCCGACCAACCTTGGCGTCTCCCCCACTCGCATGTTCGAGAGCGCGTGGGCCGACTACGCCGCGGGCCAGTGGGGCCTGGCGATCCAGGGCTTCGAAGCCTACCTGAAGACATTTCCGAGATCCGAGCTCGCCGACGATGCGCAGTACAACATCGGCCAGTCGTATTTTCTCGACAACAAGCTCAAGGAAGCCGTCGAGGCATTCGACCGCGTCATTACGGGCTATCCGAACGGCAATCTCGTGCCCGAGGCGTACTACAAGAAAGGGCTCGCGCTCGAGAAAATGGGACAGGCGGATCGGGCGCGCGAAGCGTTCGACCACGTGGTCAAGAACTTCCCGACCAGTGACGTCGCGCCACTGGCGCGACAGCGTTTAAAGATGCCCGCCCGCTGAGCGGCGTATGCACTCCACCGCCTCCGCGGATCGGCAGGAATGAAGACTGAGAGGTCCAGCCATGGGCAGTGTGAACAAGGTGATCCTGGTCGGCAATCTGGGGCGTGACGCCGAGCTGCGCTACACGCCCGGCGGTGCGCCGGTGGCGACGCTGAACCTCGCGACGACCGAAATCTGGAACGACAAGTCGGGGCAGAAACAGGAAAAGACCGAGTGGCATCGGGTGGTCCTCTGGGGCAAGACGGCCGAGAGCCTCTCGGAATACCTAGTCAAGGGGAAGCAGGTTTACGTCGAGGGCCGGCTGCAGACGCGTCAATGGGACGACAAGGACGGGATCAAGCGCTATACGACCGAGATCCGCGGCGATCGCGTTGTGCTGCTCGGCGGCGGGGGACGCAGCGTCGATCGCAGCGCCGAGCCCGCGGCAGCGGAAGGGGCGGTCAAGGAGCCGGTAGAGCTCGCCGACGACGATATTCCGTTCTGATCGTCGAACCTGAATCCAGCGTCAAGAGCTCTCACCACAGAGGACGCAGCGCGGCTGCCCCGCACCAAACCACTGGGCACCCGCGCGAGCGGCGGGCCCGTCGGGCCCGCCGATCTAGTAGAACAAACGCTTTCTTGTCAGGAAAACACGTTCTCCGGCGTTTGTTCTGCAGAGAGCACAGAGAAAACCTTAGTGCCCCGTCGCCGAAGTACGGCAACGTATTTCGGGCGGGGCATCCCGGCGGGCGGCGTTGCTCCTCCCTTACAGATTCCCGATCTGCTCGGTTGTCGCCCCTTGCCCGCCGGGCGCCGCGCTCCTAAATACTTGTCGCCGTATTTCGGCGACGGAGCACTTAGCCTGAGCCAATCGAACATGTCAGCCGGTTTTCGGCGGCTCACCCGTACCTGCCGGCCGATCGACCCTTCCATAC
>JACPPN010000316.1 GCA_016190995.1 Acidobacteriota bacterium
GTACAAGTACAGCGTCACGCTCGAGAACAAATACAAGCTCGATCCCGAGCTGGAGATCACGCCGCCGCCCGAGTGAAAGGGGAGCCGGCACCGGAATTCCGGCAGTCGGATGCCAAGCTCCACGGAAAAAACACATCCAGCAACAGCAGTTGGCCGTGGTCGCGACGGTTGCTCCTGCGACAGCGCCCGCCACCCCGGCGACCGCGGGTAGCGCCCCCGCGCTCATCAACGAAGCAGAGCTGAAGACGTATCGCGACATTCTCGCGCGGGATCCGAAGAACGTGGAGGCCGCGATTCGGCTTGGCAACATGCTGTACGACGCGCAGCGCTATTCGGAGGCAATCCCGTACTATCAACAGGCCTTGACGATTCAGCCGCAGAACGTGAACGTCAGCACCGATCTCGGCACCGCGCTGTGGTACAGCGGCCACGCGGACCGAGCGCTCGCGCAGTACGACAAGTCGCTGGCAATCGACGCCGACCACTCGCAGACCCTCTTCAACGTCGGGATCGTGAGGCTCGACGGAAAACAGGATCCAAGAGGCGCGATCGAGGTGTGGGAAAAACTGTTGAGCGTGGAGCCTGGCTACGCGAACGCGGCAAAGGTACGGGAGCTTATCTCTACCGCAAGAACCAAGTCCTTCGACGCGAGCTTCTAGTCGCGTCCCGACCCCCCCGCGGGCCCGATCCGGGTCTCCATCCTGGCTCGAGGCCCACGATTCCGAGTTCTGCATTCAGTGCCGGGAATCCGACACCTCAAGCGAAGTTGAATTCCTGACACAGATCGAGCCGCTACACCTGCCGACGCCCTCACAAGACGCGGTGGTCAGCGGGCGCCTCATTCTTCGTGACGGATCCGCCGCCACCCTCCGGCCCTCGCGGCCGGAGGACGGGCCGGCTCTCGAGGAGTTCTTTCATCGTCTGTCGCCGGTCTCCAGGCGGCGGCGGTTCTTCAGCGACGCCGAGCCGCGGCCGGCGTTGCTCCGCACGTTCTGCGATTCAGGCGATCCACGCCGGCAGCTCACGCTCCTCGTGTGGCGCACGATCGACGCCGAGGAACGCACCGTCGCGGCCGGCTCGTACATCGTGCAGGATGGATCGAGCGCGGAAGTCGCCTTCGCCGTCGACGATCGGTTCCAGGGGAAAGGTCTGGGAACCCTGCTGCTCGAACGGCTGGCGCTGGTAGCGATGCAGAACGGGATCGAGCGCTTCTGGGCGGTCACGGAAGCCGAAAACAAGCCGATGCTGGATGTCTTCCGGGAGTCGGGTTTTGCCATGCGCTCGACGCTCGACGACGGCGTCGTGGACATTGACCTGTCCGTCGCGCCGAGCCAGGCCAGCGTGACGTTCGCCGAGTTGCGCGATCGCATTGCCACCGAAGCGTCCCTGCGACCATTCTTCCAGCCACGATCCATTGCCGTCGTCGGCGCGTCGCGCGATCCGGCGGGCATCGGTCACCGGATCGTCGAAGCGATTGTGGCGAATCGATTCAATGGGCCGGTCTATCCCATCAATCCCGCGGCGTCCGTGATTCGGTGTCTGAAGGCGTACCCGAGCGTCCGCGCGGTTCCGGAGCCGGTGGATCTCGCGATCGTCGCCGTGCCGCGCGAGTCTGTCCTCGATGTGGTCGACGATTGCGCCGCGCGCGCCGTCAAGGCGCTGGTCGTGATTACCGCCGGCTTTGCCGAAGTGAGCGGGCCTGGAGAGGAGCTGCAGCGCCAGTTGCACGCGAAGGTACGCGGCTACGGCATGCGAATGGTCGGGCCCAACTGCATGGGACTGCTCAACACCGACCCGGCGGTATCGCTCAACGCATCGTTCTCGCCGGTCTTCCCGCCGGCGGGTCCGGTCGCGCTTCTTTCGCAGAGCGGCGCTCTTGGTATCGCGATCCTCTCGCTCGCGCGGGAGCGTCAGCTCGGCCTGTCCACATTCGTCAGCGTCGGCAACAAGGGCGACGTCTCCGGCAACGATCTGCTGCAGTACTGGGAAGGTGATCCGCGGACGAGCGTCATCCTGCTCTACCTCGAGTCGTTCGGCAACCCGCGGCGCTTCGCGCGCATCGCGCGACGCATCAGCCGCGTCAAGCCGATCGTCGCCGTGAAGGCGGGGCGGACGCTCGCGGGTCGACGGGCGGCGGGAAGCCATACCGCAGCGCTCGCCGCGGCGGATACGGCGGTTGATGCGCTGCTCCGACAAACCGGAGTGATCCGGGCGGAGACGCTCGATGAGATGTTTCAACTCGCGGCCTGCCTCGCGGATCAGCCGCTTCCCTCCGGTCGGCGCGTCGGCATCGTGACCAATGCGGGGGGCCCGGGCATCCTCTGTGTCGATGCGTGCGAGTCGTCGGGGCTCCAGGTCGGCGACTTCACCGACGGAACGCGCAGCAGGCTCGCGAGCTTCCTGCCATCCGCGGCCGCCACCTCCAACCCGGTCGACATGATTGCGTCCGCGACGCCCGAGCAGTACCGCCAGGCGATAGAAACGGTGCTCGCCGCCGACGAAGTCGACTCGCTGATCGTGATCTACACGCCGGTCGATTCGACGAATCTGCCCGCGGTCGTCGCTGCCATCGGTGACGGTGTCGCCGCCGCACGCGGCCAGTGCGCGATTCGCAAACCGGTGCTGGCGTGTCTCATGGGCGACGAACGCGGCGCGGCCCGACTGGGACCGCCGCGCGAAAGGATTCCCGTCTACGAGTTCCCGGAGGCGGCCGCGCGGGCGCTCGGCAAGGTCGCGGCCTATGCCGAGTGGCGCGCGGAACCCCCCGGCATCGTCCCGGCTCTTGCGAACATGTCTCTCACCGTCGCGCGTGAGATCTGCAGGCGCGCCCTGGCCGGGCGCGGAGAGGGATGGCTGTCAAACGACGAGACGCGACAGGTGCTGACGGCTGCCGGCCTGCGCCTGCCCGAAGGCGGCGTCGCAACCACCGCGGATGAAGCTGCCACGCTGGCCACCGCAATTGGTTTCCCGGTGGCGGTCAAGCTCGCCTCGCATCGCATCGTCCACAAGAGCGACGTGGGCGGTGTCCACCTCGGCCTCGCGGATGCGGAGGCTGCCCGGCACGCCTTTGACGAGATCCGCCGCGCCTTGATCGACCGAGGGGCGGAAGATGCGATGGACGGCGTCGTCGTGCAGTCGATGCTCACGAAGGGTGTCGAGCTGATGGTCGGCGTGGCGGAGGACCCCCTGTTCGGGCCGCTCATCGCGTTCGGACTGGGCGGCGTCCACGTCGAGGTCCTGGGCGACGTGCGGTTCCGTGTCACGCCTTTGACCGACCGCGATGCGGCTCAGATGGTGAAAGAGATCAGGGGCTATCCGCTGCTGCAAGGCTATCGCGGACATCCGCCTGCCGATCTCGAGGCGGTCGTGGATGTCCTGCTTCGCGTCTCGCGGCTGGTGGAAGAACTGCCGGAGATCACGGAGCTCGATCTGAATCCCGTCTTCGCGTTCGGCCCGGGCGACGGCTGTCAGATCGTCGACGCGCGGATTCATGTGGCTACACCAAGCGCAAAACAACCGATGCGGTACACGACAACCGTGGCAAGTCCGTAGACATCTCCTAAGACCGGAACGGTGACAGATGAAGCAAGTTTTCTGTCATGAGCCTAAGTACTGCGTTTCACAATGACGGTGACGTATTCGGGCGTCGAGGCGCCCCGCTGGCAAGGCGTGACGACCGAGAATAGCGGGACTATTTGAGGAAGGAGCAACGCAGCCAGCGGGGATGCATCGGCGGCCGAGACGTCACCGTCATTGTGAA
>JACPPN010000306.1 GCA_016190995.1 Acidobacteriota bacterium
ATGCTGAATCCGGCGTCGAAAGCTCTCACCGCAGAGCACGCGGAGGCGATGAATCAAATCAATGAGTTAATACGTTTCATCGATCCAAAGCCTTCACCGCGGAGGGCGCGAGAGCGCGGAGGAATTGCCTGGTTCTTTCCCAGTCTCCGCGCGCTCTGCGGTGAAAGCTTCTTGACGCAGGTTCCGATCGTCTCAGCGGCCCTTGCGACCATCCGCAAGAGCTGTGCCGTTCACTTCTCGATCGGCACGCCCACGAGGTTGCCCCATTCGGTCCAGCTCCCGTCGTAGTTGCGCACCTTCCCGAACCCGAGCAGGTACTTCAGGCCGAACCAGGTGTGGCTGCTGCGCTCACCGATGCGGCAGTACGCGATGACCTCTTTGCCCGGATCGATGCCGTTTTCCTCGAGATAGATCTTCCGGAGCTCGTCGGCGGTCTTGAACGTGCCATTCTCGGGATTCACCGCGCGCGCCCAGGGAATGCTCTTGGCGCCCGGAATGTGGCCCCCGCGCAACGCGCCCTCGTTCGGATAGTCGGGCATGTGCATACGCTGCCCGCTGAATTCCTCCGGGCTCCGGACGTCCACCAGCTGTCCTTTCGCATGGACGAAGTCGAGCACCTCTTGGCGGAATGCGCGATGCGGCGCGTCGTTGCGCCTTGGCGACTTGTAGGAGGTGTGCGGGTAGTCCGGGACTTCGCGCGTCATCGGGCGCCCTTCCTTTTCCCACTTCACCCGTCCGCCGTCCATGACGCGCGCGTGCGTGTGGCCGAAGAGCTGGAACACCCAGAAGGCATAGCACGCCCACCAGTTGTTCTTGTCCCCATAGAAGACGACCGTCGTGTCCGGCGTGGCGCCAATGCGTGACATCAGCTGCTCGAACCCCTGTTCGCCGATGTAATCGCGACGAATGCGATCGTTGAGGTCGGCCGTCCAGTCCACGTGGACGGCGCCGGGAATGTGGGCCGAGGCGTACAGCAGCGTGTCCTCATTCGATTCGACCAGGCGGATGTTCGAATCGTTCAGATGCTCGGCGACCCAGTCGGTCGAGACCAGGACCTCGGGATGCGCGTAGCCGCGATCTTCGATGCGGTTCATGGTTCCCTCCTCCCCAGAAACATCGAAATCAATTGTTGAGAGTGATCCCAATGTTACTGCGCCGCTGTTCGAGGCGTCTACCGCCGTTCGTGGGGAACCCGGAGGGCCGCCCGGCCAATAGCCACGCAAAACCAGCCGGACTCCGCATCGACCTGTGTGCAGTCCCTCCTTCCGCCAGGGGGACATCCGTCCTGCAACGACCGAGAACCTCATCAATGAGGTCCGCCTAGATCTGCAGTGCTTCAGAATCCTCCGCCGCCCCCGCCGCCAAATCCGCCACCGCTGCTGCCGCCGCCGCTGCTGAAGCCGGACCCGCCCGAGCTCCGGGGCGCCGATGCCATCACCGACGCAGCACGTGTTGACATCCGGCCGAGATCGTTGACCAGCATGTTCGGACGGAAATTCTGTATCGTGCCGCCGCGATACCAGTCGGGCGGTTGCTTGCAAATGCCCTCGAAGGCCCGCGCCCAGGTCCGTTCCACCCCGAGGGCCATCGCGAACGGCAGGTATTTCTCGAAGAGCTCCGGTGTCTTGACGACCCGCTCGAATCGATCGCCCTCCACCCGCGAGAGAAACTCCTCGAACCCGAGCACGCGCTGGAGCGCGTGCGTCCCCTGGACGGTTCGCACCGGCATGAACCAGCCGAAGCCGACGACGATTGCGGCGGTGAGGATCGCGGCGACGATCGCGCTCAAGGGTTGCACGCCCAGCGGCAGGCTGAATGCCAGCCCCGCCGCCAGCACGAGTCCCGATGCGACCAGGCCGATGACGAGGTATGCCGTCCGGACCTGGTCGGGGCGCGACGTGTAGTAGCCCTGCTCGATGAGCGTCTGGTACATCAAGTTGCGCAGTCCCGGAATGTGCTTGTAGAACCGGTTCTGCAAGTCCGAGAGGAGAACCGACGGCTGCTCCGCCGTCCGCGCGTCCTCGGTGAGCGCTCGTACGGACAGCACGTGCGGCGTTTCTGTCGAGGCCGACGCCACGAGCGACGTCATGAGGCTCGCTTCGTGCGGCTTCAGCGAGGCGAGATCGCTTCCGCGCTTGCGGAACGTGAGCAGGTAGTCCTTGCTCGACCACAGGCCGAACAGCTTCGCGCTCTCCACCTCCTCGATGACGAGATAGCCGCGGACCGCGAGATCGACGAGCGTGGCGGTGATGTCACGCATGTCGGGCTTGTTGTCGACGAGCGTCCCCACCTCGCCCGGCGACAACCCTGACGGTGGCTCGTAGTGGGCCATGATCGCTCCGCGGCGAGGGTCGCGGCCCCGCGAGTACCACAGCCACCACATGGCCGGAAGCAGGAGGGCGGGAATTGCGAGCGGCAGATTGCCGAGCAGAAAAGCCACGGCCCTGTCCGTGGCGGTGGGGCGCCGGACGATGCCCGGATTCCAGCCGATCACCACCGTCAGGCCTTCTCGAAAATTGAGCGGCCGGCTCGTCCTGAATGTGACGTCGGTCGATGCGATCCGGATGTCGGCGGCCTGCTCGCGCGAGCCGTAGCCGCCGGTGAACGCAATCGCCCTGACGCCGGTCACCGTGTCGGGCAGCTGCACGACCGCGGTGACCGTCTCGATCGGCACTTCCCATTCATCGCCGGTGACGTTCCAGTACAGCTCGTCGTGCTCGTCGAAGAACTTCAGGCCGTTTCGCACGCGATAGCGGAGCACGACGGTCCGGGTGGCGTCCTCGGCGCCGGGCACCCAGATCCTCACCTTGCGGTAGTGTCGCTCGCGCGAGCTTTCGTGTCGCATCGGCTGACCCGCTTCGTCGGTGGCGCTCTCGAGGTCGAGCCGAAGGGTGTAGTTGAAGCCCTGCGGAGTGCGGTACTCCACCGGAATGGTGCGATAGATGCCGTTCCACGATCCGGTGAAGCGCGGCCGGATCGTCTCGATCACATCGAGCGTGCCGTCGGCGTTCACCCGCACATCCGCCTTGAATTCTTGAATGACGAGCGACCGCTGGGCCGACGCCTCGCCCGCGGCCATCATCGTCAGCAGTAGGGCCGCCGCAACACGTCCGGCAAGACGCGCGTGTGGGCGCATCCCGCCGGATGTCACGCCCGTGATCATCGCAATCCTCCGCGCTGACAGGGTGATTGGTAACGAAGCTTCGCCTCAAACCGCCGAGTGAAGGGCCCGGGAGCGGAGTGACGAAGCTTCAGGCGGCCGCTCCGCGGCCGCCGCTAAGACAGCTTCCAAGGCCGACGGCACCACACAAACTTGCTTCACTTGTAACGATATCGGCCTTAGAAGCTGTCTCTAGGGCTTGCCCGGGAAGTCAACGCTGGGAACCTCCGCCTCGCCGGCTGACGAGAGCTGAAAGAATTCACGCGGCCGGAACAGGAAAACGGCGGCGACCAGGTTCGATGGAAACTGCTGGATGGCCGTGTTGAGATCCCGCACCACCGCGTTGTAGTAGCGGCGCGCGTTCTGGATGGCGTCCTCGATCTGGCTGAGGGTCGCCTGCAGGTGGGCGAAGCTTTCCGCGGCGCGGAGCTGAGGATAGCTCTCCGCCAGCGCAAACAACCCGCGGAGAGCGGTTGTCAGGCTACCTTCGGCGTCACCGCGCGCGCCGGGCCCCTGCGCCGCCATCGCGCGCGATCTCGCCTCGACCACCGACTGGAGCGTGCCGCGCTCGTACGCGGCGTATCCCTTCACCGCTTCCACCACGTTCGGAACCAGATCGTGCCGGCGCTTGAGCTGGACGTCGATGTCCGCCCACGCGTTCTCCGCCAGATTCCGCAGCGCGACGAGACGATTACGTACCAGCACCGCACCGACGGCCATGACCGCGACGACGAGGAGGGTCCAGATCACGGGCCGTCAGTGTACACCGCTTGCATCGATGAGGAGCCTCGTCACATCACGGACAGTCCGCGGACCCCGAGTCCCGGACCGGGGACCCCGGTTCACCTCTTCGCTTCTTTCCAGTTCTTCCCGATGCCCGCGTCGACCGTCAGGGGAACTGCCAGCGACACGGCGCCTTCCATCCGCGCGCGCACGAGGGCTGCCACGTCCTCCGCCTTTTCTTCCGGCGCTTCCAAGAGCAGCTCGTCGTGGACCGTGAGGATCATGCGCGCGTCCGGAGAACCGCCTGACGCCCGGTCCTGCAGGACGCCGTGCAGATCGATCATCGCTTTCTTGAGGATGTCGGCCGCCGTGCCCTGGATCGGCATGTTGACGGTGACGCGTTCGGCGGCCGCCCGAATCTGGCCGTTGCGGCTCATCAGCTCCGGCACCAGCCGCCTGCGGCCGAACATCGTCTGCACGGATCCGGTCGCGCGGGCGCCCGCAAGCGTCGCGTCGATGAACTCGCGGACGCGCGGGAATCCACGGAAGTACGCATCGATGAATTCCTGCGCGGCCTCTTTCGTGACGCCGATGTCCTTGGCGAGCGTGAAGGCGGTCTTGCCGTAGAGCAGCGCGTAGTTGACGATCTTCGAGCGCCGGCGGAGCTCGTGCCGATCGAGGCCGCTCGTCGGACCGAAGACCTTCAAGGCCGTTTGATCGTGGATGTCATCGCCCCGGCGGAATGCCTCAATGAGCGCCTCGTCGCCGGAGAGATGCGCGAGGACCCGCAGCTCGATCTGCGAGTAGTCCGCCGAGATGAGCACGTGCCCCTCATCGGCCACGAATGCGCGGCGGATGTCACGCCCGAGCGCGGTTCGAATCGGGATGTTCTGCAGGTTGGGATCGCTGCTGCTCAGACGCCCCGTCGCCGCGACCGCCTGGTTGAAGCAGGTGTGGACGCGGCCGGTCTCGGGGTTCACGAGCTGCGGCAGGGCATCGATGTACGTGCCTTTCAGCTTCTGCAGGGCGCGCCACTCCAGGATCTGGCGCGGCAGGTCGTGCGTCAGCGCGAGCTCTTCGAGCACCTCCACCGCCGTCGACGCCGTGCGCGTCTTCCCCGTGCGCTTGAGCGCGGGCAGCTTCAGCTTGTCGAACAGGATTTCCGAGAGCTGGCGCGGCGAGTTGATGTTGAACTCCGCACCGGCGATCGCGAAGATCTGCGCGCTGCGGGTGGCGAGCTCCCGCTCGATGCGCTCGGACTGCGCCGCCAGCGCAGGCGCGTCGATCCTGACGCCCGCCCGCTCGATCGCCACGAGCACGGGAATGAGCGGCAGCTCGAGCGTGCGGTACAGCTCGGCGAGCCGCTCCCCTTCGAGCATCGGCTTCAACGTGTCGGCGAGCTGCAGCGCGAGGTCGGCGCGCTCGCCCGCGTAGTCGAGTGCCGCGTCGGAGGGGACATCGGCGAATCCCAGCGCCTTCGTTCCGCGCCCGCACACGTCCTCCTGTGTCAGAGCCTTGTAGCCCACGTGCTCGAGCACCGTCTCCTCGAGCTCGTGGCTGCTGCGCGTCGCGTCGAGCAGGTAGCTGACGATCATCGTGTCGGTCTCGAGTCCCGCGAGACCGACGCCGTGCTCGGCCAACACGACCGCGTCGAACTTCAGATCGTGACCCACCTTGAGAATCGATGCGTCCTCGAGGAGCGGCCTGAGGATGTCCAGCGCGCGTTCCCTGCCGAGCGTCGGTCCGGCCTCGAGACCGCGATGGGCGAGCGGCACATACCTGGCCCGACGTGGCGCGTCCGACATGGAAATTCCCACGATCTCGGCGCGCATGGCCGTCGCCGAGCCCGGCAGGAGGCTCAGGGCGAAGCGGCCTGCGGCTCGAAGCTGGCTGACGAGATCGCGCAACTCGTCCGGCGAGCGCACGAGCGCGTAGTCCTTGCTGGTGGTGTCCGCCGTCGGCGCGTACTCCATCAACAGGGTGCGGAAGCCGAACCCCGCAAACAGGTCGTAGCAGCGCTGGCGTGAGGCGCCGCGGTAGCGGAACGCCTCCAGCTCGAAGTCAACCGGGACGTCGGTGCGGATGCGCAGCAGCTCGCGGCTCTGACGCGCGGACTCGGCGTGGGCGAGGAGCGCCTCGCGGTATTTCTTCTGGGGAACTTCGGCCGCCCGCGCCAGCAGCTCGTCCAGCGATCCGTACGCGGCAATCAGATCACGCGCGCCTTTTTCCCCGATGCCCGGTACGCCCTTGATGTTGTCGATTGAATCGCCCATCAGGGCGAGGACGTCGACCACACGCTCCGGCGCGACGCCGAGCTTCTCGACCACGCCCTGCGCGCCGTACCACGTCCCCTCATCCCGCGGGTTGTAGACCTTGATGCCGTCAGTGACGAGCTGAAAGAAATCCTTGTCTCCCGTGACGATGGCGACCTCGAAGCCTTCGCGGGCCGCCCGTCGGGCGATCGTGCCGATCACATCGTCGGCCTCGAAGCGCTCGTGGGTGAGAACGGGAACGCCGAGCGCTTCCGAGGCGCGGTGTACGGAGGGGATTTGCTCCGCCAGGTCCGGCGGCATGGGCGCGCGATTCGCCTTGTAGTCGGTGGCCAGCTCCGACCGAAAGGTCGGGCCGGCCAGATCGAATGCCGCGGCGATGAACTCCGGGTTCTGGTCCTTGATCAACTTCCGCAGCATCGTGACGAAGCCGTAGATAGCGTTCGTCGACTTGCCGTCAGGTCCGGTGAGGCCGCGTATCGCGTGATAGGCGCGATACATCTGCGAGCTGCCGTCGATGAGGAACAGGCGTGAATTCATCTGACAGGAGATCGTGGGGCCGGAGGCGCACGACACTGAATGATATCATTGCCGTCATGCGTCATGTTCGCATCACGACGGTGATCGCGATCGCGATTGCATGCGTCGAGGCCGCCGGGTGCGATCGAAGACTGGTCCGGCAGTACGAATACGAAGAGGAGATGTACCTCGGCGTCGACGGCTCGGCCACCCTCATCGTCAACAGCTCGCTCGCGGCGCTCGCGGCGCTGCGCGGCCTGCCGGTCCAGACCGATTCACGCGGCCGCCTGGATCGCAGCGAGATCCACCGTATGTACGAATCGACGGTCGCGCGGGTCATGCGCGTGAGCCGTCCGTGGCGGCGCGACGGCCGTCGCTTCGTGCAGATCCGTCTCGACGTTCCCGACGTCCGTCAACTGGGCACCGCCCGTCCCTTCGACTGGTCAACCTACCGGTTCGCGCGCGATCGCGACCTGCTGGTGTATCACCAGGAAGTCGGCCGATCCGCCGGGGCCAAGGTCACCGGTGTGGCGTGGCGCGGCGACGAGGTCGTATCGTTCCGGCTGCACCTCCCGAGCAAGATTTTCGAGCACAACACGCCCTCGCGTCGCGTGGAGCGCGGCAATATTCTCGTCTGGGAACAATTGCTGAACGATCGCCTGGCGGGGGTGCCGGTGAGGATGGATGTGCGGATGGAGCAACAGTCCATCCTCTACAGGACCTTGTGGGTGTTCGGGTTGGCGTTTGCCGCGGCTGTCGCGATGCTCGCAGCGCTTATCTGGTGGACGATGAAACGCGGCGTGGACCGCGCGTAGCAGACCGCGCTTGTTTTCTTGGTGCTGACGGCCGCGTAGATCGCCATGATGTCTTGCTTGACGGCCTGAATCTCGGGCTGGCTCGCGCTGGTGGCCTGCAGGACCGCGCCGACGTCGCGCTGCAGCGCCTTGATCCCGCGGAAGCCGGAATCCCCAAGTGGCCCTTAGAAATCCCCGTCGCGCCTCTTGCGCGCCGCGTTGACGCGCTCTTCCATTCGCCGCTCGAACTCGGAGCGGATCGTCGACAGCTTTTCCTGTTGCTGGGGCGTCAGGATGGGGAGCAGCTCGGCTCGCGCCTTCGCGCGCATGACCGCCAGGTCGGCTTGGACCGCCGCCAGCGCGGCGCTCTTCTCCCGAATGAGCTCTTCGTCAATGGTTCCGGCCGTCACGGCCGCAGAGAGATCCTTGCGCGCCGTGCGGGCGCGATCGGCCAGCGCGCGGAACTCTGTCTTGTGGCTCGCCAGCACACCTTTGATTTGCTCTTTTTGCGTGTCGCTCAGCCCGAGCTCTTGCAGCGGACCGAGACCGAGCATCCGCATGCGGGCTTGCCGGCCGCGCATCCCGCGGCCTTCTCCAGGCCCGGCGGCCTCGACCGTGGCAAACGTGAAGGCTCCCACCAGCATGGCCCCTGCTCCATAAGCGACGATCTTCCGAACTTTGGTAGTCATGTTGTCCTCCGTCATCCCGTCAAATCGGCGGAGTCTCGAACCGCGAAGCGCTCCTGCTTTCCGCCGCTGCTCTATCTCAATGGACGAAGCCTGTGTGACATCTGGGTGGCCGGAATGTGAAAAATGTGTGGCAGCATAAGATCTCGGTCCGAAGGAGCCGACGCGCGGCCCTCAAGCGGTTCCCATGCCGGAAATCCGGCAGGCATCAGGCAGCCGGCACCCTGGCTGACTGCGAATGGCTGGACCTGGCGCCACGATACGTTGGACCGCCCGCGACGGGGATTCGTTACACCGTGAGCGCAACACCCCCTCCGAAAGCGCTGGTCATCGAAGACGAGGCCAACATCCGCGATTTCGTGTGCCTCCATCTACGGCTCGAAGGCTTCGCGTGCGTCCCGGCCGATGACGGCCAGCAGGGTCTGCGGGCGGCGGCCGATACGCCCTTCGATTTGATTGTCCTCGATATCATGCTGCCGGGACTCGATGGCATCAGCCTTTGCCGTGCCAATCCGGCGTCATTCGAGGAACCTCGACACGCCGATCCTCGACGAGCCGGGTGAATGAGGGATCGGTCTTCGAGATTCGACTGCCGCAGCGTTCCTCGAATGGCTCCTGATCGGCCGCGGCGCGCGGTCGCGCGCTTGCTCCTCTCGCGAAGTTCCACTAAAGTCCTGCACCGGCTCTAGCCCTTCGGCATGTCACCTCACAAGCAATCCCACCGGCGCCGGGCAGGAACTCTCGACATCTCCAAGGGGGAAGGAGACTAGGGATGTCATCCGCTCTTCACGCGAAGCCGGTCGTGCTCCGGTGTTCGCGCTGCGGCAGGTTCGTCGACTGGGAGGACGCACGTCTTCAGGTCGTCGACGCGTGTCGTCCACGGCTGGATCTTCCGCCGGTGCTCGTACGCGAGAGCTCCGAGGCGGATCGCGTCGGGGCGCTCGATCTGTTTCAGCGTGACTTCGGACACACCAACGTCATCGCCTTCGGCGAAGTGATGCTCCTCGATCGCGCCGGCCTGCTCGTTGTCGAGCTCAAGGACGAGATCGCCGGAGCGCTGGCCCACCGGCTGTTGCCGGAGGCGCTGCAGATCGTCGCGCTCGCAACCGACCCGATGTGGCAGCGCTCCGGCGTCGGCGGGTATCTCGTCGCGGAAGCCGAATTGCTGGCGCGACGCAAAAACCGGCATCGCGTGGTCGTCGCGACGACGAACGACAACCTGCCGGCCCTGTACTTCTATCAGCGCCGCGGCTATCGGATCACGGAAGTGGTCCCCGGGGGGTTGCTGCGTGACGCATCGGAAACGCCGACGAGCGGGTTCGGCGGCATTCCGATGCGCGATGAAGTCCGGCTCGAAAGGCGGTTGTGATCCCCCTCAGTATCCACTTCGCTCGATCATGGCCCGCGCCTCGGCCTCGGTCCTGAGCTCGTTCTTCACCGAGAACGCGCCGAACGTCCCGGCGAGCGACCGCGCCATCATCTTCTCGACGTCGCTGTTCACCACACCCGTCAACGTCACGCGCCCTCGCTCGACGATGATGTGAATGGGCGGGTTGGCCATGGCGGCATATTGCCAGAACGAGGGATTGTTGTAGATGTTTCGGGCGATCCGCAGGCGCAGCTCGTCATCGAAGCTCGACACCGGGAGGACTTCAATCCGATTGTGCACCTCCCGCACGCCGTCCACCTTCGCGACGCGCTTCTCGATTTCCGTCTTCTTGTACGGCATCGTCACTTTTCCGGTGAGCGTGACGATGCCATCCTCGACGCTCGCGCTGACGTCATCGAAGATCGTGAAGTGTACGTAGCGGTTCACTTGATCCGCAATGTCGTTGAAAACCTGCAGATTCTTCCGGTTCGACTCCGCGAACGCCGGGGTGGCGAGCATCGCCACGGCGGCAATGACAATGATGTGGTGCTTGGCCGACATGTGAAACCCCTTGTGCAGGCGCGCTGTCCGGTTGTCCAGCCTTGTCCGGGGCAAAGGATGTGCCACGGACTCAGGTCCGAAAATGCCGGGGACGCGCGTGCTGCCCGCCTTTTCAAGGGTTCGGTCTCGCCCTCGCCCGAGGACGGCGTGTCCACCCGCTCGCACGAGGGCCGGAGCAGGCGGGCACCGTCTGCCGGCGCGGGCCCTTCAGAGCGCCACGATGGTGGCGATGCCTGCGGCAATCAGCAGGATCTGACGGATGGCGCTGGCGTCGATCTGACCGCGATGCAGGCTGGGGATGAGATCCGCCATGGCGACGTAGAGCAGGCCGCCTGCCGCGAAGGGGAGGACGTAGGGAAGAACCGTCGGCGCCTGGTTCACGGCGAGGTACATGAACAGGGCGCCGGCTACTCCCGCCATTCCCGAGATGAGATTGAGCATCAAGGCGCGCCGACGGGTATAGCCGGCCGCGAGCAGAATCGCGAAGTCGCCTACCTCTTGTGGAATCTCGTGGGCGGCAACCGCGATGGCCGCGCTCACGCCCAGCGGGATGGACGTCACGACCGCGGCGCTGATGAGCGCGCCATCGAGCAGACTGTGAAAGGCGTCGCCGATCAGAACGAGCGGCGCCGCCGATCCGTGGAGCGCGCAGTCATCCGTGTGGCAATGGCGCCAGAGCACCAGCTTCTCGAAAACGAAGAAGGTCAGGATGCCGCCGAGCAGCGTCGCGAAGACGCCGGGTGCCTCGAGGTGTCCCAGCGCTTCTGGCAGGAGCGCGAGAAGCGAGATGCCGAGGAGCGTGCCGACGGCGTAGCTCACGAGCCACGGCACGAGAAGGACGCGGACACGATCGTGAAAGAGCAGGAGCGCTGATGCGGTGAGCACGCCGCCGGCGCTGCCCAGCAGGCTGAGTCCCACCGCCACGACGAGGGGAGGCACGACCGGAATGGTCGGCTACCGCGGCGGGCCGAGTCAAGCTACGGCGTTGCGACGTATCCTCGGCGCGCGCGCACCGTGTACCCGCGCTGTCGCACCTCGACGCGGATGGTGTGCCAGCGGCCGTCCCTCGGCGCGCTCGCGGGATAGCCGAGGTAGTACTGCTTGCTCAGCTCGTCGGCGATGTTGGCCGTCGCCGGATCGAGATCCCGTGCGCTGCGAACGATCTCGGTCCGGCCGCCGCTGTCATCGGTGATCTCGCGAAGCGCCATGACGTTGACGCGATCGCTCGATCGCGAATACCCGCCGCCGCCACCGCCGCCACCCGGAGGCGGAAACGGGAAGGGCCGCCGGCGACCGGGAATCGGAAAGGGCAGCGGAATGGGAATCGGGACGCGCGGCTGGCTCCACGTCGTGTCACCGTGGCCGTCGATCCCCACCGCGTAGACGAGCACCTCGGTCTCGCGAATGAGCTGCTTCAATTCCGGCACGTCGGTGCGGCTGGCCGTGTCGTTGCCGTCCGAGATCACCACGATGGCTTTCTTGCGATTACGTCCCTGCTGCGCCATCGGGACCGCTTCGGCGACCGTGTCGTACATCGCGGTGGCGCCGCTTGGCGTGATGCGACCCATCGCCCGGCTCATGAGATCGCGATTGGCCGTCCAGTCCTGCACCAGAATGGGATCGTTGCTGAAGCGGTACAGAAACATCTCGTCGTCCCGGCCGAGCAGGTCGTAGAGGAACCGATCGAGCGCGCTGCGGGCCGCCGCGAACTTGTCCCCCGCCATGCTGCTGCTGGTGTCGAGCGCGATCCCGAGGCTGACCGGCACCCGGTCGTTGCTGAAATGCGTGATCTGCTGCAGCGCACCGTCTTCGTAGACGACGAAGTCCTCCTTGCGAAGGCCCGGAACAAAACGGCCGGTCGAGTCGGTGACGGTGGCCGTCACGTTGATCAACTCCACGCCGGTTCGAAAACGAAAGCCCTCCCCCTCCTGCCGCGCCTGCGCGTGTGGGCGCCCCGAGACGGGCAGCAGACCGCTGGCCGCAAGGGCGGTTGCCAGCACGAGGCCTCTGCGGCGACTGTAAGTCGATGTGTTCATGACTGTCCCAGGTCGCGCGACGAGCCCGCGCGAACCCGGCACCTCACTGTGCGCGCCTGTCGACGTGCCGGATCATCTGGCCGTCTTCAGCGCGGAAACTGATTCGATACCGTGCAATCGGACCCAACGCGGTGACGTTGACCACGAACGGCGATTCATCGCCCGGCCCGAGGTTCGTGAAATCGACTGGGGCACGGCCGCTCGCGACAAACGATCCCTTCCCGTCGAACAGAAACGCCACGGCGGTGACGCGCGATGCCGGAGCGCCTTCTGCCGGGTTCCGTACGAGTCCCGTGATCGTCCACGTCTGTTTGTCGCGCGTGTGTCGGAGCGACCGCAACTCGAGGGGCGCCCCGTCAGCTCGTCGTGTAAGAACGGCGCCCCCTTTTGCTTCCGTCCCATTCTGGAGGAACACGAACGCGCCGACGAGCGCTGCGGCCACGGCGGCCGCCAGCAGCACGGTGCCAATGCGGCGAGATCCGCCGCCCGGCCGGTCGACGACGCCGAACAGCGGTGCCGTTGCCGCCGACTCCTCCGGCTCGCGTCCCAGGTCCAGATCAAACGCCGGTTCGGGCCTCGGCGCCGCAACCGGGTCCTGTGTCGGACGCTGCTCGCGAAGGATCTCGGCCGGCTCGGCGGATCGCCGTCTGGACGCGATGCTGAGGAGACGCTCTTCCGGCACCACCGGCGCAGATCGCGGTGGATTGAGCGGGAGATCGCGGACCTGTCCACGCTCGAGCGCCTCGTTGAGCGCAGCAATCCGGGCAGCAGATCGTCGTCGTTCCTCGCGCATCATGCGGAACGTCACGAGCGTCATGGTGACCGCGATCGCGATCGCGCTGATCGTTATGAGCAGAAGAGGATCCATAAGCCTTCCATCAATCCATGTGTCTTCACGAAGCGAACGGTCCTTGCGGCCGGGCGGACACGCGGCGCTCAGCGCAGTTTGAACTCCACCGCAACTTCGACCATTACATCAACCGGCGTCCCCCGTCGGCGAGCCGGTGCAAACCGCCATTGCCTGACCGCTTCCATCGCGCGTCGATCGAGACCGTGCCCGAGACTCTGCACCAAGCGAACGTCACCCACCGAGCCGTCACGCCGAACGACGATTTCCAGCACGACCTCGCCTTCGATGCTCTTGTGGCGCGCCTCCTCGGTATAGTCCGGCTTGATTTCCCGCAAGAGCCGGGGTGGCTCGATGCCGCTTCCCTGTCGATACGGACCGCCACCGGTGCCGCCACCCGATCCAGGCCCGATTCCCTGACCGTCCCCCTCACCGATCCCGGTGCCTTCGCCGCTGCCGACACCGCCCCCCTGTCCGGGCCCCCGGCTGTTGTTCTCGGCCGTGGTTTCCTCCAAAACGCCCGCTCGATCCTGGGTGTTCGACGGCAGCGTGGCAACCGGCGCAACGATCGGCGGCAGCGGCTCGGCCTTCAGCGAGGGCTTCGGCTGTTCGACCGGCGTGACGACCGGCTCAACGGGCCTCGGTGGAACGCGCACGGGCAACGGGCTGTTCAGCTTGCTTTTGCCCTTCCGCTGAGCCTTGGGTGGGGGCGCCTTCTGCTTGAGGCCGCCGCCCCCGCCCCCGCCACCGGGGCCTGGCAACGCGAGATACACCATCCGCATTGGTTCGGACTTGATCTCCTCCGACTGCACGCGTGCTTCCGTGCTGGTGATTCCGAGGGTGGTCATGAGCACGGCGCCGCCAACGACGACCGCGTGCAGCGTGCTTGAGACGGCGAGCGGCAGACCAGCGGCCCGGCGGGACGCCGGCGGCGGCGCAAAGAGCGGGCGCTCGCCGCGGGTGGAGACGGTGGAGTCCTCGTGGCGGGCCCTCGTCAGGAGGGGGATCGCCCGCGCGGCCTCGGTTTCGCTGACGAACTCGCCCTCGATAGTCCGAATGTCGCCCGACGCCATCAGGTCGCGGACGCGACGGCGCGGAACGCCGGCCATGTGGGCAAGCTCGCGCGCCGAGAAGACTTCCGGCACCGAGGGAGGATAGCTCATGGATCGGGTGAACGACGCGCGAGACGGACCTTAACCGTCTCGTTTGACCTCACCAGCCGAGGCAAAAGGCTTGCCGCCGGACGTTGGGCGGACCTCTCCCGTTCCGCTGGTTGTTTTCGGTCATTCAGCGCAAGAACTTGCGGGGCGGCGAGAATCGGTCGGTCGCGCCTGTGCTCCGGCTCGGACAATAGTGGTCTCGTCAGAGGGCAACAGGGCCGCGCGGAAATCCAGGCATCGTCAGACGCACCGCTAGCGCGGATGCCCACTCGTTTGGTTGCGGGGCAGCCGCGCTGTGCACTCTGTGGTGGGCTTTCCAGCACCCAGCACGGCGCCGGGCACCCAGCAGGCTATTCCCTGGGCTTGACCCCTTCGACGAAGGCCAGGCCTTCGCGTTCCGCCAGACGCCGTACCGCCTTGAACCCCTCGCCCTCGAGCGATCGTTCCGCGCCGCGTGCCCCGAGATAGTGAGGGTCGCCCGGACGACGATCGAACAGCGCGCCAAGTCCTCCGCGCGGTGCATGCTCGATGACGACGCATCGTCCTGCGGGCCTGAGCACGCGCAGCACCTCGCGCAGCGTCCAGACCCGGTCTTCGGGGCTCATCGTCGGCAGCACATCGCGAAGGACGACGATATCAAACGCACCCTCTTCGTAGGGCAGCGTCCGAAGCGACGCGACTTCCACCTCGACGAGAACGCCCGCCTCGGCGGCCGCGCGGCGCGCCCGACTTGCGATCTCCTCACGTTCGTCAACCGCGCAGGCGCGACCCGTGAGCCCCACTTTCGCGGCGAGCGCCGCGAAGAGCTTGCCGTCTCCGCATCCAAGTTGCAGCAGGCGATCGCCCATTCTCACGCCTGCCATCGAGACGGGGAGCGCGTAACGGTCGGTCTTGCGGAAGAGGAACATCAAGCGTTAGATCGGTGAGACCCATTCACTCATTGATAGAGTCACGTCACGATGCCGCCGATCCTATCCGCGCCTGGGTGGCCGTCGACTGCGCACGGGCCTACTAATGATATAGTTTTCGGCCGTGAAAAACCGCGTGGATATCGGGCCTGCGGACGGCAGGATCGGCGTCCTGCTCGTCGGCCTGGGAGCGGTCAGCACCACGTTTATTGCCGGCGTGCACGCCATCCGCAGGGGCATCGCGCCGCCAATCGGATCGCTCACACAGATGGGCACCATCCGGCTCGGCAAGCGCACGGAAGGACGGTCGCCGCTCATCAAGGACTTCGTTCCGCTCGCCTCGCCCGATCAGCTTGTTTTCGCCGGCTGGGACATCTTCGACGACAACTGCTACGAGGCCGCGCGGACGGCAGGCGTGCTCGAACATTCGGTGCTGGCCGAGGTGCGGCCCGAGCTCGAAGCCATCCGGCCGTGGCCTGCGGTCTTCGATCGCCGATACGTGAAGCGGCTCGATGGCCCGAACGTCAAACGGGGGCCCACCAAGCGCGACCTCGCCGACCAGGTGATCGGCGACATCCGTCGCTTCAAGGCGGAGCACCGGCTCGATCGCCTCGTCATGATCTGGTGCGGGAGCACCGAAGTGTTCATGACCGAGGCCGAGACGCACCAGACGGTGGAGGCGCTCGAGGGCGCCCTCGAGGAGAACGACGCGTCGATTCCCTCGAGCATGGTGTACGCCTATGCGGCCATCAAAGAAGGCATTCCGTACGCGAATGCCGCGCCCAACCTGTCGGCGGACATTCCGGCGCTCATCGAGCTCGCCTCGCGCAACGACGTGCCCATCGCCGGCAAGGATCTCAAGACCGGCCAGACGCTCATCAAGACGATCATCGCGCCGGGCCTCAAGGCGCGTCTGCTGGGCGTGAATGGCTGGTATTCGACGAACATTCTCGGCAACCGCGATGGCGAGGTGCTCGACGATCCCGAATCGTTCAAGACCAAGGAAGAGAGCAAGAAATCGGTTCTCGACTACATACTCCAGCCGAGCCTGTATCCCGATCTCTACGGCAACATCTGCCATGTCGTCCGCATCAACTACTACCCGCCGCGCGGCGACAACAAGGAGGGCTGGGACAACATCGATCTCGTCGGGTGGCTCGGGTATCCGATGCAGCTCAAGATCAACTTCCTGTGCCGGGACAGCATTCTGGCCGCGCCGATTGTCCTCGATCTGGTCCTGTTCCTCGATCTCGCGAAGCGCGCGGGCATGTCCGGCATCCAGGAGTGGCTCTCGTTCTACTTCAAGAGCCCGATGCATGCGCCGGGACTCTATCCGGAACACGATCTGTTCATTCAGCTGATGAAGCTGAAGAACACCTTACGGTTCATGCGCGGCGAGGAGCTCATCACGCACCTGGGGTTGGAGTACTACGACTGAAGGTGTCGGTTCCACGTTCCAGGTTCAGGTTCCAGGTTGGGAGTTCCAGAGTTCGTTGAGACAGCCATGACGCCGAACAAGCTGCAACCCGCTCTCCTTGGAGGCGCGTTCATCGGCATCCTGTCCGCGCTACCGTTCATCTCGGCCGGCAACGTGTGCTGCTGTTTGTGGATCGTCTCGGGCGGCCTCCTTGCCGCATACGTGATGCAGCAGAACCATCCTGAACCGGTTGCGCCTGCTGACGGCGCGATCGTGGGCCTGCTGTCGGGCGTCTTCGGGGCGATTGTCTACGCCTTCGTGTCCATCCCCTTCAATCTGATCCTCGGACCCATGCAGCGCCGCATGATCGAGCGGTTCCTGGAAAACGCGCAGGATGTCCCAACGGGGCTGCGCGATGCGGTCGAGAGCATGGGAAGCGGTGCGATCGGGCTCATGATCGGGTTCTTCTTCATGATGTTCGCCGGCATCATCTTCGCCACGCTCGGGGGACTGCTGGGCGCCGTCATCTTCAGAAAGAAACTACCGCCGGCCCCGCCGACCTAATCCCGGAGCTCGCTTGTGTTGCCAATGTCGCGCGGGTCCTGTCACCGGGCAGCCCCACCCGTCGGGTCCCCAGCGCGTGATTAGGGCGGTCGGCCATGATTCTGCTATTGGCTCACGCGCTGGGGGCCCGACGCGTCCTCGGCGCCAAGAGCCGTGATCACGGGTGTGGCGCCTGCGGGCGGGCCGGACGCCCCACCCGGCGCCACCCACGCGACATTGGCAAGTGAAGACCATTAACGTCTAGCTCCCTACCGTCCGAAATTATGTGAAGTAGTGAGCACCATCCCTGCGCATGGCGCGCATTGGCCGGCTGCATCCGGCGCCCGAACCGTCGTGGCGCTGGTCCTGACGATGGCGTATCCGGCGGCCTCTGGGCATCTTCTCGAGCCGATCTCCTTGCACATGAAGCAAGCCTGCAAGGGTCCGGCTTTGGACGCTGTCCTAATCCCTGGACTCAGTTGTCTTGCCACTGTTGTGGCGGGTTCTGTCGCCGGGCAACCCACGCAATGTCTGGGATTGGCTGCGGCCGCAAGACGGCCGCCCAGCCGCGAAGGTGCGCCCCGTCGTCCCCTTCTCGGCGGTTTGAGGCGCAGCTTCGCCGCCGGCCAGACCCAAACACCGTCTCCCCCGCAGCCGGAGCCGCCGCTGCCGCCGCTTCCGCTCACGCAGCTCGACGAACGGCCGCGCAACGCCGATCTCGACTCGCGCACTATTTCAATCCGCTTCGCCGAGCCGCTCTCGGTCCGGGATCTGCTCGTGTTCCTCTTCCGCGACACGACCTTCGGCATCGTCGTCGATCCCGACGTGACCGGGACGTTCGTCGGCGAGCTGCGCAACGTGACGCTGAGCCAGGCGCTCGACGCCATCCTTCGTCCGCTCGGGCTCGACTACGCGATTGAGAACCACACGATTCATGTCTTCCGGCGCCGGGTCGAGACGCGCATCTTCGACGTCAGCTACGTCCTCACGCGCCGGTCGGCGCGCCGCACGCTGGCTGCCTTCACGAGCATCGACGGCGACAGCCGCTCGAGCTCGAGCCAGGTGACGTCCACCGAGGAAGCGGACGTCTTCGAGGAATTGTCCGCGGGCGTGCAGACGCTCCTGTCGACCGAAGGCCGGTTCAATCTCGATCGCAAGGCGGCGCTGGTGCAGGTGACCGACTTTCCCGATCGGCTCGACAGGATGGCGACGTATGTCGAGACGGTCCAGAACCGCGTGCAGCGCCAAGTGCAGATTCAGGCGAAGGTCGTGGAAGTGGAGCTCAACGAGGAGTTCCAGGCAGGCATCGACTGGGCGCTGGTCTGGCGCGACGCGCACGCCGGCGCCTTCATGACGCAGGTTGCGCCGCCGGTGACGCCGGGGGCGTTCGTGTTCGGCATTCGCATACGCGACTTCGTCGCGCTCATCAAGGCATTCGAGCGCCAAGGCAGGGTGAACGTGCTCTCGAGCCCGCGTGTCGTCGCGATGAACAACGAACCCGCCGTGATGAAGGTGGGAACCGAGGACGTCTATTTCCTGACGACCTCGCAGATCGATACGACCTCGGGCCGGGTGCTGCAGACGACCGTGACGCCGCGCTCGGTGACCGAAGGCGTGGTCTTGAGCGTCACGCCGCAGATTTCCGCCGACGGCACGATCAGCATGAGTATCAGTCCGAGTGTCACCGAGCGCGCCGGCCAGGCGAAGAGCCGGTTCGGCGACGTCGTTCCGGTCCTGAGGGTGCGGCAGGCCGACACGCTCGTGCGCGCGAGGCACGGCGACACGGTCGTGATCGCCGGCCTGATGCAAGACCGCGAAGGCCAGACGGTGACGAAGGTGCCGGGGCTCGGGGACGTTCCCCTGCTCGGCGGATTGTTTCGGCGGGAGGTCAAGACGCGGCGCAAGACCGACCTCGTGATTCTTCTCACGCCCACGCTCGTGACGAGCGGCCAGGCGCCGGTCCCGACCAGCGAAGAGGCTGCGCGCGAGCAGCCTCGCTGAGGGAGGAACAGCCGTCCATGTTCGGATACCTCGATTCCCGCGCGTGCGATGAGGGCAGGCACGACGAGTTCGTCATGTACGAAGACTACTTCGGCTTTGCCGAGAAGCCCTTCAGCCTGACGCCGGACCCGAAGTACCTTTATCGCAGCGAATCGCACGCCAACGCGTTCGATGTGTTGCACTACGCGATCCGCCGACGCGAAGGCTTCATCGTCGTGACCGGCGACATCGGCACCGGCAAGACGACGCTCTGCCGCGCCGTGCTGGAGCAGATGGATCGCAAGACCTTCACGGCGCTCGTGCTCAATCCGTTCCTGTCCGAAGAAGATCTGCTCAAGCTGATCCTCCAGGATTTCGGCGTCGTGTCGCGCGAGGAGCTCAAGCGCGGCCGGCTCGCCGGCGTGAGCAAGCAGGAGCTGATCGAGACGCTCAACGAGTTCCTGTTGTCGTTGCTGCCGCTCAACGCGAATGCCGTTCTCATCATCGACGAAGCGCAGAACCTGCCGTTGCAGGTGCTCGAACAGATCCGCATCCTGTCGAATCTCGAGACCGACAAGGAGAAGCTGCTCCAAATCGTCCTGGTCGGGCAGCTCAATCTGCAACCGCTGCTGCGATCGCCGGAGGTGAGGCAGTTGGATCAGCGCGTGTCGATCAGGTACGAGCTGAAGCCGCTCAATCGTCGAGAGGTCGCGGCGTACGTGAACCATCGGCTCAGCGTCGCCGGAGGCGGGGATGCGGTGACCTTTGCGCCGCGCGCCCTCGACCGCGTCCATCGGCTCTCGGGCGGCATTCCCCGGCTCATCAACCTGCTTTGCGATCGCGCGCTCCTCTATGCGTTCTCGGTGCGCGCGCATCGCATCGTTCCCGACATGGTGAGGAAGGCCGCCGACAGCCTGCAGCTGCCGGGTCGGAGCGGTGGCTTGCTCTCGCGATTCCGGTGGCGCGCCGCGATCATCGCGGCCGCCATCGCGACGTCGACCCTGGCAGGCACGGCGGCAGCGTTCGTCGATCCAGGGCTGTTCCCCATCCTGCGCGTCGAGCACGTCCTGCCTTCGCCGCCGCCGATCGGGAACGCCCGGTCGATCCCTCGTCCCTCCGGCCCGTACGGATCCCCGCTCGCCCCCGCTGAGCACGGGGACTACACCGTTCTGTTAGGATCGTTCGACGATGAAGAGCAGGTGAGGGCGCTGTCGGGCGAGCTGAACGGCCTCGGATACCACGTGTATTCGCTGCGGCGGCGCACCGGCACGGGTCGTCCCGGCTGGCAGATGCTCGTCGGCCGCTATCCCGATCCGGACGTGGCGCGGCACGACGAAGCGCGCCTGCGCCACCTGCCACCCTTCACCGGCGCGCGCGTCATCAAGGTGCCCGTCGTGTTCGATCTCGAGAATTGAGCCTTCTCCTCGATGCGCTGCGGCGCGGACGCTCGTCCCGGGCGTACGAGACGACGCAACGCCGTCCCATTCGTGCGGAGGCGGTGTTGGGCAGCCTCGGCTACCGCCGCGAACTGCGACCGCCGTGGCGCAGTCGCGCGGGACGGATCCTCGTCGCCCTGTTCGCCCTGATCGTTGTGGCGGTAGGGGTGTCGGCGGTTCGCGATCGCCTGATGTACGGTCCTGCGGTTGGCCGTGTCGCACGACTCGGTCCGCGGCCCTCCTCGTCCACCCCTTCGGGGCCGAGGCGCGACACGGGTTATCGTCCCACGCCATCCGAGACGGCGACGGTCGAACCGCCAACGCGTGAAGCGCCTTCCTCCGCATCGCGGAGTGAGTCGAAGCCTGCCAGGGGTCCGGCAATCATCGCGCGCCGCTCGGACATCTACCTCCGGCCCGAGCTTCCCGTCCAACAGGAACTCCCTCCCTACGAAGCCGAGCGAAAGGTCCCTGCACCACAAGCTGTGAGCGCGGCGGAGCCGAGAACTACGCGAACGACCCCTGCGGCGGCTTCTGCCAAGCCGACCGAAAGCCGGGTGGCAGCGGCGGTGCGATCGCACGATATCTACCTGTCGC
>JACPPN010000037.1 GCA_016190995.1 Acidobacteriota bacterium
CGGATTCAACTCCTCTTGCAGCGCGAGCTCGGTGAAGTTCACGACGATGTGGACGTCCGGCTTCGCGGTAATGGACATGACTTGTCCCGGGCCGCCAACGATTTGACCCGGCCGCTGCGCCTGTGCCCGCAGCATGCCGGACTCCATCCCTGCGAATGCGACGAAGCCCGGGACCGCCACCCACAAGAGACGCCGGATCGCCATCGGTCCCTTCATGACGAAGTCTCCTTCCTATCCGAGGAAACTGAGGCTTGTGCGCGGGTTGGTAAGATCGCGACGTGCATCTGCATGCGCTTCACGAGAACCGCACATCGCAATCCCCTGCGCGGAGAACCGCAAGTAACTGCCAGAGAGTGGAAGTATCCAACGCATCGTAAGCCAAGGCCCCTGGACAGGCAAGGGCGAATTTCGTAATGCGGATTGCGCCCAGATCAGTTCGGCGGGGGGGGACGGCATCGCCGGGGGCTCGGCACGCCCTGCTTGCCGCGTCCCTGGGGTACGTGCTCGATTCGTTCGACGTGCTGTTGGACGCGCTGGTGCCCGCGTCGCTCATGCTCGGGTGAGCCGCGCGTGTGACCGATTTCAGGCGTGGCGGCAAGCAGAATAGGGATTCGGGCTCGGGACCAGGGGCTCGGGACTGGGGCCGATTACTTACCGACGCTGCCAGGAATTGAGAAACACCAGGAGTCCGTCGGCGCCGCTATTCGCGACGGCAAGATCGGGCCTACCGTCCGCATCGAAATCGGAGAATACGAGACCGCGTGGAAACCTTGCCTCGTGGCGGAAGACCTGCTCGAAGCCTCCCGTGGAGCGCGCGGTGTGGACCGTGACCTCGTGAGACAGGCTGCTGGAAACCGCGACGTCGGATCGACGGTCCCCATCGACATCCGCAATGGCCAGCGCGTAGGGGTCGAGCCCTGTTTCGAACCATTGCGCCGACGGAAATACCCCGGGCCGGGCGGCATGCAGGACCGCGAGCCGGTCGCTCCCGTAGTTGCACGCGACGAGGTCCGGGTTTCCGTCACCATTCAGATCGTCAACGACAAGGCCGGCCGGTCCCGGCCCGGACGCAAGCTCGATCGAGGGCTTGAACGCTCCTTGACCGTCCCCCTTGAGCACCGTCAGGGTGCCGGACCCTGGATTCCCAGTGACGAGATCCAGATGACCATCGCGATCCAGATCGGCTGTCGCGAGCGCGACAGGCTTCTGGCCGACCGCAAATCCCCTGGGAGATGCGAAGCGGCCGTCGGCGGCCGCCAGCATCACGACGGCCATGCCGGTCAGATCGTTGGTGGCCGCGAGGTCGATTCGTCCATCGCCGTTGAAGTCGCCTGCCGTCAGCGCCTGGATCGTCGAGCCGACCGCGTAGATGTTTGGCGCCCGAAACCCTGCACCATCCTGAAGCAACACCACGATCTTGCCTGTTTTCGGGTTGCCGGCCGCGAGGTCCGTGCGGCGGTCGCCGTTGAAATCGCCGGCTGCGAGGACAGCAGCCTCGGTGTCGATCTTCGTGCCAGCGGTCTTCTCGAACCGTCCGCCCTTCCGGCCGTGGAAGATCGTGAGTGACGATCCGCCAAGGTGCGCGATCGCAAGGTCGAGATATCCGTCCGCACCGATGTCGATCGCCACGATGGCGCGGGGAGAGCCAGCGACGCGGAGCTGCTCGTGCCGGAAGCGTCGATTTCCCGCTCCGAAGAGAAGCGAGACGGTCCCCGAGCCCTGGTTCGCAACCGCGAGATCAAGGCGGCCGTCTCCGTTCAAATCGCGCGCTGTGATGGAGACCGAGCCCACGCCTACTGACACTGCCACAGGCTCACCCAGAGTACCGTCGTCGCGCCCGAACAGGATGGACACACGTCCCGCGCCTTCATTGGCGACCGCCACATCCATCCGGCCGTCATGGTCGAAGTCGCCCGTCGCCGCCGCGTACGGCGAAGGCCCTGCAGGATAACTGCGCGCCGCCCACAGGTGTCCGGCGCCATCGCCCGCGAAGATCGACACGCTTCTGGTCCCGAAGTTTGCGACGGCGACCTCCGGCCGGCCGTCACGATCCATGTCATCGACGCTGAGGAATGCCGGCTTGGCGCCGGCGGCATAAGTCGCGGTGTCGTGGAATATCCCATCGCCGTTTCCCCGAAGCACCGAGATCGTGTGCGAGCCGGAGCTCGCGACCAGGAGATCGGCATGACCGTCGAGGTCGAGATCCGCGGCCGCCACGCCAAACGGCGCGAGGCCGGTGGCGTACGTGACCGCGCGGCCGAATCGGCCACGGCCGTCGTTTAGAAGAACCGACACGCCGGGTCCGCGCGAGTCCGCGGTCACCGCGTCGGGCCACCCGTTGCGATCGAAGTCGGCGATGGCGAGCGAGACCGGGCCCGCGCCGGTCGGGTATGTGGCCATGCCCCAGAAACCACCGCGCCCGTTGCCGCGGATGACGGCGATGGCGTTCGAGCGCTCGTCGGCCACCAGCAGATCCGCCAATCCATCGCGATCCACGTCGGCCGCCTCGATGTCGCGCGGCTGCCCGCCGGCCGGGACCGTTGCGCCCGCAGAGAACCGGCCGCCCCCCTGGCCGAGAAAGACGGTTACGCTGCCCGATCCGCTGTTGGCGACCGCCACGTCCCGCAATTGGTCGCGATTGAAATCCGCCGTGGCCACCGCCACCGGACGCACCCCGGTTTTCAGTGTCGCGGCCAACGTGAAGAACCCGGTGGTCGGGGCATCGAGACGTGTCGTCCCCTGTCGCGAGCAGGCAGCAAGCGGCGTCGTGATGACAAGAACGGCCGCACCGACCAGACTTTGCCGAACCAATCTAACGGGATGCATACAATCCTATGACTGGTTCACCGCCGGTGTCCGAAGACACGCGGCGCTGCCGGTCCGTCCGACCATGGACCAGCGGCAGAATGTCCTGCTCACGGCCGGGACTTCCGCCCTGCGACGATGGCTGGCCGGCCTTCCAGCGACGTCGCCCGCCTTCGGGGCGCCGGCAACCTTCAAGCGCGCGCCGAGCTCTTCCCGGTGCTCAATCGCCCAGCGCTTGTTCCAGATCGGCGATGAGATCCTCCGGCTCTTCCAGCCCGACGGAGAGCCGCACCAGATTGTCTCCGATACCAAGCTGCTCGCGCTGGCGCGGCGTCAGATCGCGATGCGAGGCGATGGCGGGATAGAGCACCTGGCTGTACACGTCACCGACGGTCGGCGCCACGCAACAGAGGCGCAACCGATCCATGAATTCGAAGACTTCCTCCCGCCCGGCGCCACGGAGCTCGAACGAAACCACGGCGCCGTACAGCGAGCCTTCGAAGACGCGGCTGGCCACCTCGAAGTCGCCGTGCGAGCGGAGCCCTGGATAGTGCACGCGCTCGATGGCCGGGTGGGCGGCAAGGCGCTCCGCGATCACCTGCGCGACGTGGCACTGACGAGGCAGTCGCACTGCCAGGGTCTTGATTCCCCGCAGCGTGAGGTAGGCCTCGAACGGACCGAGCACGGAGCCGAGCAGTATGGCGAGGTGGCGCACCCGCGCCGCCGCCGCATCTTCGCGACACACGACCGCGCCGCCGGTCGCGTCACCATGCCCGTTCAAGTACTTCGTGGAGCTGTGAACGACGAAATCCGCGCCGTGCAGGATTGGCTTGAGAAGGAGCGGCGTCGTGAAGGTGGAATCCACCACCGTGGCCGCGCCCGCGGCCCGTGCCACTTCGATAATCGCAGGAATGTCGGCGACGCGCAGCAGGGGATTCGAGATGGTCTCGACGAAGACCACGCGCGGGCGACGCCGGCGGATCGTGTCGGCGAACGCATCGAGATTCGTCGCCTCCGCGTGATGCGTCTCGATCCCGAGCGTGTAGAAGACGTCGCGAAACAGCGCGTGCGTCGCCCCGTAAATGTCGCGGCTGGAGACGATCACGTCGCCCGCCTGCAGTTCGGTCGCGAGAAAGGCCGCATGGAGCGCGGCCATCCCCGACCCGAACGTGACCGCGGCAGCGCCCTGGTCGAGGCGGGTCAGGGTCTCCTCGAGCGCCGCGCACGTCGGGTTGCCGTGGCGCGTGTAGGAGAAGCCCGGCCGAGTCCCGGCAAAGATCGCGTCCAGGTCCGCCGCTCGGGGCGCCTCGAATCCGACGCTGGTGTAGATGGGCGTCGCGATCGGATGCACGTCGGGCGTGCCAAGCCGCTCGCCTGCATGAATGGCGAGCGACGAAAACCCCAGGGTCGAGTCCCGGCCGATCGGCGGCACTCCTCGTGGCGACGCGGACGGAGATCGGCGTTGGGCGTGCGGAGGGTCGAGACCGATGGCCGATGGGGCGGCCGGGTCGGGAAGGGAAGGCCGGACGCGGGGAGCAGGGTCTCCAACGCTCATGAAGTTCCTCCGGAAGACGGAGCAGCTGTACGCCAAAAAGCCCTCTCGATGAGAGAAGGCTTCACGTGCAGGTCCGCCTCCCCTCATCTTCCCCACGCTCGCCGCTGCCAGGCCCGCGTGGGCTGGAATTGGCACCTAACCTCCCGCCGCGCGGGAGTGGTTGCCGTGGCGTCATCGGGCCAGTCCCTCAGCCACTCTTGATAAGAAGAGCGTATTCAGTTGTGGGCCGGACTATATC
>JACPPN010000038.1 GCA_016190995.1 Acidobacteriota bacterium
GCGGTGGCGGGGTACGAGGCGGGGATTCGCGTCGGCGAATTCCTCGGCCGGTCGCATTACACGGTCTTCCACACGACCGGTACCGCCGGAACACTCGCCTCGGCGGCCGGTGTAGCCCGGCTCCTCAAACTGAGTCCAAGACAGACGCAGCACTGTCTCGGGTCAGCAGGCACTCAAGCCGCGGGTTTGTGGGAGTTTCTGCACGACGCGGCGGATTCCAAGCAGCTGCACGCCGCCAAAGCTGCGGCTGATGGGCTACTTTCGGCATTCACGGCACGCGACGGTCTCACGGGCGCCCGTGAGATCCTCACCGGCAAGCAGGGCATGGCCGCGGCCATGTCAACCGACGCCGATCCGCGTTGGCTGACCGATGGGTTCGGCACGCGCTGGGCGCTCACCGAGACGTCGTTCAAAGTACACGCGTCATGCCGGCACACGCATCCGTCCGCCGATGCGCTGCTCGCAGTGATGCGTGAACACAGCCTCAAGGCCGACGACGTCAAGAAAGTCGTCGCCCACGTACATCAGGGTGCGCTTGATGTGCTGGGACCGATCGTCGATCCACAGACCATCCATCAGTCGAAGTTCTCAATGGGGTTTGTGCTCGCATTGATTGCGCTCGAGGGGCGCGCGGGACCTGGCGATTTCACGGCGTCGGCGCTCCGAGATCCGCGAATACGAGCCTTTCACGGCCGGGTGAGCATGGTGCGCGATGCCGATGTTGATCGCGCGTATCCGCGACAGTGGCTCGGACGGGTCACCGTCGAGACGTGTGACGGGCGAAAGATCGAGAAGCGAATCACCTCGCCGAGGGGCGATCCTGACAATACGCTGTCTCGTGCCGAACTCGAGGATAAAGCGCGGCAGCTTGCGGCTTATGCCGGTGGGGCCACGGAGCAGGAGATGGACCGCGTGATCACACGTATTTGGAGACTGCGCGACGAGCCGCATGTACGCGACTTTCTGGGTGGCGATGACCGCCGTCGCAGCCCGAACTGATCTCCAGGTGCTGGAGCGAAGAACGCGTGGAGATTCACATGAGCGATCAGGAGGCCGCCGTCGCGACGGCCCCTGGCCGCATGCCGGCGGCGGCTGGCGGCGTTCGGCCAGGACGGCTCGCACTCGTCTCGCTCATCGGCGTCTCGATCTGGGCGTTGCCCCGGCCAGCGGAGGTCGATCCGCGTGCCTGGCAGCTGCTGGCTCTCTTCGTCGCGACCGTCGTGGGCATTGTGACAAAGCCCCTGCCCATGGGCGCGATGGCGCTCGTCGGGATCGGGGTGGCGCTGGTCACCCGCACGCTGACGCTCGGCGAGGCGCTGGGCGGATTCGCCAACGGCGTCGTCTGGCTCGTGGTGGCGGCTTTCTTCCTTGCCGCCGGTTTCACCAGGACGGGCTTGGGACCGCGGATCGCGTACGCGCTGGTGGCGCTCTTCGGCCGAAGCACGCTGGGACTGGGCTACAGCCTGGTCGCCACCGATCTCATTCTGGCGCCGGTCATCCCAAGCAACACCGCCCGCGCCGCCGGGGTGGTCTTCCCGATTCTCCAGTCGATTGCGAGGACAGCGCTCGGGTCGGACCCGACCCATCGACGCAAGACGAGCGCGTTCTTGACGCTGGCCGCGTATCAGGGAACCGTCGTCACGAGCGCGATGTTTCTGACCGCGATGGTGGCCAATCCGCTCGCCGTGCAGCTCGCCGCGGCCCAAGGCATCGAGATTACGTGGGGGGCATGGGCCCAGGCCGCGCTCGTCCCTGGGCTGGTCAGTCTCATCGTCGTGCCGCTCGTCGTCTACCGGTTCTGCCCGCCGGGCAGCGCCGGGACGCCCGAGGCGCCGGTGCTGGCGCGGGCGGCGCTTGCGAAGATGGGGCCGATGACGCGAGCCGAAGGCCTGATGAGCGTGGTCTCCGTTTCACTGCTGATCGCGTGGATCCTCGGACCCCGGATCGGCCTCGACAGCACATCGGCCGCCCTGGCGGCCGTGGCGGCGCTGCTGGTCGCCGGCATCCTGAACTGGGACGACATGATCCGTGAGCAGGAAGCCTGGAACACGTTCATCTGGTTCGCCACGCTGGTCATGATGGCGACCGCGCTCGACGAGCTCGGCTTCATCAGATGGTTCAGCGAGCGAGTAGGCTCGGTGTTCGCAGGGATCGGCTGGGTCCCGGGCTTCCTCGGCCTCAGCCTCACGTATTTCTACAGCCACTACTTCTTTGCCAGCAACACGGCGCACGTCAGCGCGATGTACGCGCCGTTTCTCGCCGTGGCGCTCGCCCTGGGGACGCCCCCCTTGATGGCGGCGCTGATACTCGGCTTCTTCAGCAATCTCTTCGCGAGCCTCACGCACTACGGCACGGCGCCCGCGCCGATTCTCTTCGGCAGCGGGCACGTGACCCTCGGCACATGGTGGAAGGTCGGGGCCATCGTCAGCGTGGTGAACCTCACCATCTGGCTCGGCATCGGCGGCGCCTGGTGGAAGGTGCTGGGGATCTGGTAGTCGTTGGTCCTTGGTTCCTGGTGCGAGAGCCGGTCAGGTCCGGCGCACGCCGCAACTCACCCTTGACGACGCGCCCGACCTACGAGAGCGAGGCGGTCAGAGGCGGCGTCACGAAGCTCACAGTGACGCATGATGTCACCGGCGCACCGAAGCTCGCAGCGCTGCTCGCGGGTCAGAGCGACTCGGCGGGCGCCGGCGGCCGCTGAAGTGAAGTGCTCAGCGGTCTCAAGCCACAACGGCAGTTCATATCATACGTTCCGCGCCGCCGGGACGATCGCGATGGACGAAACCCGTATCGGCAAGGTGCAGCCCAGGGTGGAGTGGTGGATTGACCGGGGGAACGAACTGGCCGCGCTTGCAGGGCGCTGAGAAGAGCGTCAAACGCCAGGGACTACGAACGACCGAGTGTCCGGGCGTTCTCCGTCTCCGTTGACTCCCCTCCCTGCCAGCATCTGGCGGACGTCGAAAGGCTCCATGCGGCCGATCTCAAGGACGGCCTCGGCCGGGTGGTGCTGCCTGATGCGCTGGCGACCAAGTATCCACACGCGGCCGCCGACTGGGGATGGCAGTTTGTGTTTCCAGCTTCGCGCATTTGTAGAGATCCGCGATGGGGTCCGCCTTCTCGCTTCCACTGCCACGAATCGGCTGTGCAGAAAGCTGTCGCCGCCGCGGTCCGACGGGCGGGAATCGCGAAGCGCGCCGGGCCGCACGCCTTTCGCCATTCCTTCGCCACGCATCTTTTGGAAGACGGCTACGACATCCGCACGGTTCAGGAGTTACTCGGCCACAAAGACGTCACCACCACGATGGTGTATACGCACGTACTAAACCGGGGCAGGCTTGGGGTGAAGAGTCCGGCGGACCGGCTCGCATGGCCCCGCGGTTAGCCGCCCGTTCGCTGACGGACGGACGTCGACGTTAGCTGCCTGCCTGGCGCGTAACAGCCGGCACGAGGGGCCGGCCGCCTATGCATCTCGGCTCGGCCTCATGGGGTCTTCTCACCGGCCCTGCCAACCACCCGGCGTCGGTGTTGGCCGCCACCTTGGCGGCTGTTATGGGCCGGTCCGATTCGCGACCGCGCGGCCAACGTCTGGTTCTTCAGCGGTGCTTCTATCGTGCTACCATCCGTGGGGTGAGCGGCTTGTGACAAGGTCGGCGAGGCTTTGTGGTCCCGGATTAGCCGCCTCGTCTAGCCGTGCATCGGAAGGTCTAATCAATCCTGGTTGGGCTGACCGAGGTTCGGAAAAGACCCTCGTGACGACCTCGTGCACATACGGAGCAACGGATGAGGACGATCGAACAACTCCGGAATGACTTTGCGCTTTACATCGGAGAGATCGA
>JACPPN010000310.1 GCA_016190995.1 Acidobacteriota bacterium
CGCCAGTAGCGTCCGGCTTGAGCCGGACCTCACCCTCGGCCGTGGCGTCCGGCTTTAGCCGGACCTCACCCCGAATCTCAAGCCTATCCAGCAACTGCCCCACGCTCAGCTCCGTCACCGGATCGATCAGCGTGGGCGCAATCTCCGCGAGCGGTTCGAGGACGAAGCGCCGCTCCCGGAATCGCGGATGTGGGATCGCCAGATCGGGCTCATCGATGACGGCGTCGCCGACCATGATGAGATCGAGATCGAGCGTCCGCGGCGCGCCGGGAAAGGGACGTGTTCGTCCGCGCTCGCGCTCAATGCCCGACAGCAAACTCAGGAGGTCACGCGCCCCGAGATCGGAGACGCCGACGAGCGCCGCGTTCAGGAAAGGAGCCTGTGGACCAACGCCGACCGGTTCCGTCTCGATGAAGCTCGAGACCTGAACATCCCTGAGATGCTGGCGGAGACGTTCGATGCTGTACTGGAGGTGCGATACACGATCGCCGATGTTGCTGCCGAGCGCGATCGCAACGCGAGGAATGGCAGCCAGGGCTATTCCAGCCAGCGGACGGGCCCGACCGCGCCCGGGGTGCGCGCCCCGTCGGCGCTGCGGCCCAGGAGATCGCGGCGACCGGCAAGCGCCTGCTCGAAGAATCGTTTTTGCTCGAGGCTCTCGCCGAGGACGACCCGAAGCATCCCGCGGTGGCGGGCGTTGGTCACCCGCTCGATGGCGGGACGCCACTTCTCCGCGAACGCCGCAAGCCGGTCCACATCGCCCTGCAGAACCGCCGGCGTGTCCGCGGCGTGCAGCTCGGGTGCGTCGACCAGCGGAAGCTCGCCGCCCATCTCCTCGATGGCGGCGCGCAACCACGAAAGATGCACGTCCTCTCGCGCGATGACGTACTGATATGTGTTGTTGTGGTCGTAATCGGCGACGCGTCGAGCTCCCGCTTCATGGACGAGACGCAGCAGCAGCTTGTCGCGGTAGCAATCCTGAAGCAGGGTGAGGAGGTCGGCAGGCTTCACGCGCTTTGCTTTTCCTTGCACGCGATGCAGACGCGAGTCCAGGGGATGGCGTTCAGCCGTGCCGGCGCGATCGGCTCACCGCAATCGCGGCAAACCCCGTAGGTGCCCTTTTCCATGCGCCACAGCGCTTCTTCGATGGCTTGGAGGATCTTGGCGTCGGTCTGCTTCAGCTTGAGCTGGATGTGCACTTCGTTGTTGCCGCTGGCCTGATCCGCCAGATCGCCCTGCCGCGTGTTGGTTTCCATCGAGGTCTGAAGCGGCTTGATTCCGCCGGCGGACAGAATCTCCGACCGCTTGCGCAGCAGCGCCTCCTTGTAGGTGTCCATGTCTGGTTCTCCTCAGGGCCTTTGGGCGCGATCCCTAAACGTGAAATTTTAGCACGGCTGAGCGGGCGTTTCACTCCGCCCGCAGGACCGAGAGCGGCTTGCGTCGCACAACGTCGAGGCCCGAGAGGACGCCGATGGCCCCCACCGCGACAGCGGCGCTGAGGAACCCGATGACGTTCGGCGCCGCGGCAAGGCGCCACGGAATCTCGAGGACGTACCGGCTGATCGCCCACGTCAGCACCAGCGCCCCGAGCGAGCCGACCAGACCGGCAAGCAGCCCAAGCGCTCCGTATTCCAACGCCACCATCACGGTGAGGCTGCGTGTGGTCGCGCCGAGCGTCTTGAAGATAGCGGTCTCGTACAGCCGTTGAAAGCGCGTCATCGCGACGGCGCCAGTCAGAATGAGGGCACCGGTCACCAGGGCGAGGCCGCCGATGACGGAGACGCCCAGCGTGACGTTGTTCAGCACCCGCTCGAGGGTTCGAAGGATCTCGCGCATGTCGATCGCCGAGACGTTCGGAAAGCGCCTGGACACGGCGTGCTGCAACCGGACGCGTCCGATGACGTCGTCAGGACCCTTGAGAAACGCGATCCAGGTATGCGGCGCGTCTCTGAAGACCGCCGAATTGAACACGAACATGAATCCGCCACTTCGCGCGTCGCTCCAGTCGACTTCCCGGACGCTCGTCACCCGCGCATGGACGATCCGGCCGAGGACATCGAACCGCACGAGGTCGCCCACGGCGACGCCGATCCGCTCGTAGATGCCCTTCTCGATCGAGACCTGCGCGTCCGGCAACGTGGACCCCGCCGCCCCCCAGAATCGTCCCGCGACGAGGCGCTCGTTCGGCTCGAGCCCATCGCGGTAGGTGATGACGTACTCGCGCCCGAGACCGCGCCCCCGCACGTCCTCCAGGCGTTCGAGTTGGAGCTCGCGCCCCCGAACGCCGGTGACCCGCGCGCGCAGGACCGGAACGAGCTTCAGACGCCGGCCGGGATTCTCGGCCTCGAACATGCGGCGGACGGGCTCGATCTGGTCGTCCTGAATATCGATGAAGAACAAGTCCGGACTGTCCTTGGCCACCTCGACGGCGAACTCGTCGAGCAGATTGTCCTGGAGCGATCGAACCCCGATGATAAAGAACGTGCCCAGCCCCACCGCCAGCAGGACGATGCGCGCCTGACTGCCCGGGCGCGAGATGCTGAGCACGGCGTGCCGGACGGCGAAGGATCGACTGGCGGCGAGCGGCCGCACGAGGCATGTGAGTCCAAGGCCGGCGAGGTGCAAGACGGTTGCGAGCGCCGCGAACCCGCCGGCGACGTACAGCCCAACAGGAACGGATCCGGCCTGCCACACCGCAACGGCGACAATGGCCGCGCCAACCAGCAGCCGCGCGCCGGCCTTCAGCCAATCGATCGATCGCACGCGCCCGAGCGGCGCGATCCACCCGGAGCCGCTCGCCTCGCCGCGCGCGACCTCATGTCGCAGCAGGAGCAAGGGCTTGACCTTGCGCACGTCGAGGAGCGGGACGAGCGAGAACAGCAGCGACACCAGAAGGCCCATGGCAATTCCCTGCACCACGGCGGCCCCGGTGAGACCGACGGTCGCCTGCGCGGGCGTCAGGTCAATAAGATGCGGCGTCGCCCGGACAATGATGGCGGCGAAGCCCACGCCAATGACGCTTCCGGCCGCGCCGAGCGCCTGCGCCTGCAGAACATACGCGGCGAGAATCTGCCCAGAGGTGGCGCCGAGGCACTTGAGAATCGCGATGCTCCGCAGCTTCTGCTGCACGAAGACGCGCGTGACGCTCCACACCCCGATGCCGCCGAGCACGAGAATCACGAACCCCACCAAGCTCAAGTAGTTCTCTGCGCGCGCGAAGTCCTCGCCGATGTCGCTTTCAGTGCCGCGATACGACCGCACGCTGACGAATCGGTCCTTGAAGTCGTCCCGCAGGGCGCTGGCCAGTCGATCGGCTGACACGTCGTCGAGCTTGAAAAGCAGTTGGTACGTCGCACGGCTGCCGAAGCTGAGGAGGCGCGTCGCCGGGAGATCGCTGTAGTCGATGACCACACGGGGCCCGAGACTGAACGCCCCGATGCGGCGCCCGGGCTCTCGAGCAATGACGCCCCGGATGGTGAAGGTTGCCTGGCCGATCGCCACCTGGTCACCCAGCTTCACGTCCAGAGCGGGCAGGAGCTCCGGTCCCACCAGCGCGCCCCGCCCGGCGAGGAGCCGGGACGTGTACGGGCGGCCGTCTTCGAGCGTGAAGGCGCCATAGAACGGGAATGCCGGCTGCACGGCGCGCAGCTCGATCATCCGGGCGAGCCGTTTGCTCGGGTCAACAGGGCGTGCCATCGTGGCGGTCTCAATGGATTCGGTTCTTGCGCCAATCGTCACTGTGGCCAGGCGGCGCTCGACGACGCGGCGCGTGGCTTCGTCCCACGGCCGGTTGGTCGCGATGAGCACGTCGGCGGCGAGCAGCGTCCGCGCCTCGCCTACCAGGGCCACCCGCACGCTCGCGATGAGGGATCGAAGCGAAACGATGGCGCCGACGCCGAGCGCGATGCAGATGAAGAAGAACAGGAACCGCAGCCACGCGGCCCTCAACTCACGTCGCGCGAGACGAAGCACGAAAGACATGGCTTCAATCTTCAACCATCAACTGCCCCGCCCTCATCCTCATCGTCACGTGCGCGTGGGCGGCGAGCTCAGGATCGTGGGTCACGAGCACGACGGTCGTCCTCCGCGTCCGGTTGATCGAGAGGAGCAGGTCGAGAACGTGACGGCCATTCACCGCATCGAGGTTTCCGGTCGGCTCGTCGGCCAGCAGAATCGGCGGCGCGTTTGCCAGCGCGC
>JACPPN010000311.1 GCA_016190995.1 Acidobacteriota bacterium
CGCTCCGGCCAGGATCCAGCACGCCAGCCCGCAGCACCCACTCAGCGCTCAGTCCAGCGTTCGGTCCCCGGCGCATTTCAAGGCTCCCGAGCGGAGGGTAAATACCCCCACGCTCTGCGTCGTATCCCCCTTGTCTGTTATTCCGAGGAGAACGATGCCTCTTCCAACCAGCGCCATCATTCTGGCCCTGACACTTCTGCCCGTCACCGGCTCAGCCGGTCAGGAGCACAAACAGCGGCAGGAGCACAAATGGTGGCAATCGGACAGGTTCAAGGCTGAGCTGGGGCTTTCCGTGGCCCAGTCGCAGCAAATCGAGGAGGTATTTCAGGCAAGCCTGCCGAAATTACGAGCGGCCAAGAAGGACCTCGACGGGCGGGAGGCCGAGCTCTCAAAGCTCGTGGCTGACGGCGCGACCTCGGAAACGCAGATCGTCCAGCAGATCGATCGGGTCGAAGCCGCCCGGGGCGAGCTGAGCAAGGCCCGGACCCTGATGTTGTTCCGCATGCGCCGTGCCCTCTCTTCCGAGCAGCGCGCCAAGCTCGACGCCATCCACGGGCGCTGGGAACGGCAGCAGCGCGACCGCACACGATAGCACGTCATCCATGTACTCGGAGGTCGTTCGTCCATGAAGCAGGTCATCCTGAAGACTGCTGCACTCGCCTTGGCGGTGCTCTTTCCCCTCCAAGCTGCGGCACAGTCATCGCCCGATGTGCGGGTCCGCGAGCTGCTCGGCGAGGTGGCGGCGCGCTCGCAGGCGGCGGTGGCGACGGGCCCGGTGGTCACTCTCGCCCTCGACGAAGCGGTTCGGCGCGCGCTGGATCGCAATCTCGACATCGCCGTCGAGCGCCTGAACCCGCAGACCCACGACCTGTCGATCGCGCAGTTGAACGCGGCGTACCGGCCAACCTTGACGTCGACGCTCGGGCAACGAGCGCAGGTCAATCCGCCGACGAGCCAGTTGAACGGTGGTCAGCGGGTGGAAAACGACGTCACCACGTACAACGGCGGTCTCACGCAGACGATGCCCTGGGCTGGCGGAAGCTTCAGCGTGACGTGGAACAATACGCGCAGCAACACCTCGAATATCTTCGCGAACTACAATCCGAGCTACGTCTCCAATTTCACCGCGGTCTTCACGCAGCCGCTTCTGCGCGGCCTTTCGATAGACGCCAACCGCCAGCAGTTGCAGATCACGCGAATCAACCGCGATATCTCCGAAATCCAGCTTCGCGCCACGATCACCAACACGCTGGCCAACGTCCGCAACGCGTACTGGGATCTTCTCTACACCCTGCAGGCGCTCGATGTGGCCGGCCGGTCGCTCGATCTCGCCACGAAGCTGATCGAGGACAACAAGGCCCGCGTGGAGGTGGGAACGATGGCGCCCATTGACGTGGTGCAGGCGGAGGCGGAAGCCGCGGTGCGGCGTCAGACCCTGACGGTTGCGGAAGCCTCAGCAAAGACCGCCGAGCTCGCGCTCAAGCGCTTGATCGTCGGCGGCACGGACGATCCGCTGTGGCGGGCGACCCTCACCCCGACCGATCGGCCATCGTTCGCGCGCGAGCCGATCGACGTCGAGAAGGCCGTGCGCCACGCGCTCGACAAGCGCACCGATCTGGCGCAGGCGAAGGAGCAGCTCGCCAGCTCGAACGTGACCCTTCGTTATCTGCACAACCAGAAGCTCCCGGCGCTCGATCTTGTCGGCACCTACGGTCTGCAGGGCCTCGGGGGCAGGCAATTCATCCGTTCGGGTTCGGGTCTCGGAAGCGTCGTCACCGGCAGCGTTCCGGGCGGGTTCGCCGATGCGTTGGACAACATCGCGGGACGCGACTATCCGACATGGAACGTGTCGGTCAACGTGAGCTATCCGATCGGGATGAGCAGCGCCGACGCGCAGTATGCGCGCGCCCGCGTGCAGTTCAATCAGGCGCAGGCGCAGATTCGTGCGCTCGAGCTGCAGGTTGCGACCGACGTCAGCAACGCGGCGCTGCAGGTCGAGAGCAGCTTGAAGCGCGTCGAATCGGCGAGCGCGGCGCGCCAGCTTGCCGAGCGTCGCCTCGAGGCCGAGCAGTCCAAGTTCGAGGTCGGCATGTCGACGAACTTCTTCGTCGTTCAGGCCCAGCGGGACCTCGCCGACGCGCAGAACGCGGAGCTGCGCGCGCTGCTCGACTACCGCAAGGCGCTCGTCGACTTCGAGCGCGTTCAGGAAACCTCGCTCTCGCGGGCGGGCATCACTATCGTGTCGCCAACCTCCGGAACCGGTACGACCGGCAGCGGCACGACCGGTGGCGGGCGTAGCGGCAGCCCGATTGGCGGAACTGGAACAGGGTCGGGCTCCGGAACGCCGTAGGCACCCGGGCGGACGATCCACCGACATTCTCCGAGCTGAAGAGGGAATTGACGGTAGCTATGCGCAAAGTCTTGGTGGTGCTGCTTCTGGTCGTCGCCGGTGCGGCGAGCGTGTACATGGTAAGGCGCGGCAGCGGACCCGCGGCCTCGACCGCCGCTTCGTCAGGTCCAGGCGGGACGCGTGGTCGAGGCGGCGCCGGAGGTCCTGGATTCCCCGGAGGGTTTGGCGGTGGCGCGCGGGCGCCCATGCCGGTCGAAACCGCGCCGGTGACGCGCGCCGAGGTGCTCGACCAAGTCACGATCGTCGGGAGCCTGATTGGCGCGGCGTTCGTTGAGGTGGTGCCCAAAGTCAACGGCCGCTTGCAGAACGTGTTCGTGCGGCTGGGCGACCGCGTGTCGCACGGTCAGCGCATCGCCAAGCTCGAGGATCGCGAGATCCGCGAGCAGGTGAAGCAGGCCGAAGCGTCGTTCGAGGTGGCACGCGCGACGATCCGCCAGCGGGAAGCAGACTTGAAGTTCACCGAGGTGAACCTCGAGCGGTCGCGCAACCTCTACGGCCGTCAGCTCCTGCCGAAGCAGACCTTGGACGATGCGGACGCGCGCTACCAGGCTGCAACGGCTCAGCTCGATCTCGCGCACGCGCAGTTCGCACAGGCGCAGGCCCGGCTCGAAGAGCTTCGCATCTCGCTCGCCAACACGAACGTCGTTTCGCCGGTGGATGGGTTCGTTGGAAAGCGTTATCTCGATACCGGCGCCTACGTCTCACCGAACGCTCCCGTCGCCTCGGTCGTCGATATCCACTACGTGCGGCTGGTGGCCAACCTCGTCGAGAAGGACCTGCGGCGCGTGAAAATAGGAACGCCGGCGTCGACCGAGGTCGACGCGTTCCCCGGAGAGACCTTCGACGGCCACGTGGCGCGGGTGGCGCCGATACTCGATCCGGCGACCCGCACCGCCCAGATGGAAATCGAAGTGCCGAATTCCGACTTCCGCCTGAAGCCAGGCATGTACGCACGCGTCAGGCTGACGCTCGATCGTCGCGCGGACGCGCTCGTCGTCCCTCGTAACGCGCTCGTCGACCTGGAGGGCAAGCGCGGCGTGTTCGTGGCGGCCGGGCAGACGGCGAAGTTTCGCGAAGTCCAAGTGGGGCTCGAGGATCAGAATCGGGTGGAAGTGGCGAGTGGCCTCGAAGCGGGCGATCGCGTCATTACGACCGGGGCCGCCGCGCTTCGCGACGGTGACCGCATCCTGTTGCCTGGCCAGGGACCGGGAGGCCCGGCCCGTCGGCCCGGCGGCGAGGATTCGAGCGGACCCCGTGGCCCCCGAGCCAGACAGCCGGGCGGGGGCGGCGCACCGTCGCGATAACACTCGGGATTCGGTCCGCCTTCGCGCTTTGCGCTGCGGCGAGACCACGCCGTAGCTCGCAGGGTCCAAGCGAGCGGAGGCGGGGATTCGGGAAGAACATTCGACCTTCGATCGTTGACCTTCGACCTCTGACGTTCAACCTTTGAGATTCCGTCCTCGACTGCCATGAGCATTCCGCGTACTGCCATCCACCGTCCGATCACGATGTTCATGATCTGCGCCGTCATCATCCTTCTCGGCGCCATCTCGCTGACGCGGCTGCCGGTCGATCTGATGCCGGAGATCAACTTCCCGAGCATCACGGTCCGTGTGAGCTATCCCGGAGTTGGGCCGCTCGAGATGGAAGAACTGGTCACCCGACCGATCGAGCAGGCGGTCAGCGCCGTCGCGGGACTGGACCAGATCAACTCCACGTCCTCGGAAGGCTCGAGCACGGTCCGGCTCAACTTCACGTGGGGCACGAATCTCAATGCCGCCGCTGACGACGTGCGGAGTCGCATCGATCGCATCCGGGGGCGCCTGCCGGATGACGCGGACGCGCCGATCATCTTCAAGTTCGACTCGACGTCGTTTCCCATCATGGGGATCGGGGTCGAGGGCGACTTCGATCGCGTGATGCTGCGCGAGATCGCCCAGAACGATCTCTCGCCGCGCCTGGAGCGCGTGCCGGGCGTGGCGGCGGTGAGCGTCGAAGGCGGGTTGCGCCGCCAGATTCGGGTCGAATTGTCGAGGGAAAAGATCACCGCGCTCGATCTCTCCGTCGATCGCGTCGTCAATCTGCTCCGGACCGAGAACCAGAACATCCCGATCGGCGAGATCGACGAAGGCGACATGACGTACCTGGTTCGAAGCCAGGGGCAGTTCTCCAATCTCGACGAGATTCGCGACCTGGTCGTGCTGACGAAGCAGGGCGTGCCCGTGTACCTGCGTGACATCGCGGACGTCCGCGACACGACCGAAGACATGCGCTCGCTCACGCGCATCAACGGCAAGCCGGGCGTGCGCATGCGCGTCACCAAGCAGTCGGGGGAGAACACCGTGGCGATCGCCTCGCTCGTGCACCGCGAGGTCGGGCGGATCAACCGCGAGGTCCGCGGGGTGCGCCTGACCGTGCTCGATGACAGCGCGGTCTTCATCCGCGACTCGATTGCAACCGTCCGCGATGCGGCACTGCTCGGGTCGGTGTTCGTCATCATCATCATCTTCGTGTTCTTACGGAACCTGCGATCGACCCTTATCATCTGCACCTCGATCCCGATCTCCATCATCGGCACGTTCGCCTTGCTCTACTTCGGCGGGTTCACGCTGAACACCATGACGTTCGGCGGCCTCGCGCTGGGCGTCGGCATGATCGTGGACGCGTCGATTGTCGTGCTCGAGAACACCTTCCGGCACATGGAGCGGGGGAAGGACCGCCTCGCGGCGTCGATCGACGGGAGCGAGGAAGTATGGTCGGCGATCGTCGCCTCGAGCCTGACGCACATCGCCGTGTTCGTCCCCCTGCTGTTTCTGGGCGGCGTGTCCAGCATCCTGTTCCGGCAGCTGTCCTTCGTCGTGATCTTCTCGCTGTCGATGTCGCTCTTCGTCGCGGTGACGCTCGTGCCCGTGTTGTGCGCGAAGCTGTTGAGGCTGCCGCCGCCGGCCGCCGAGCGCCGCGGGTTGGGCGGAAGGCTCTACACGGCGAGCGAACGGGCGCTGGCGGGGCTCGACAACCTGTACCGGCGGATCCTGCACCGCGCGCTCTACCACCGGCCGACGGTGATCGCGACGGGCGTTGCGCTCTTTGTGGCCGCGATCTGGTTGATGCCGACCGTGGGATATGAGCTCATGCCGGAGACCGACGAGGGCGAGCTCAGGGTCGATGCCGAGCTGGCCGTGGGCACACGCATCGAGCGGACCGAAGCCGTGCTCATTCGGCTCGAGCAGATGGCGCGCCAGCTCGTCCCCGAGGCCACGATGATCATCAGCCAGGGCGGCGGCGGCGGGTTCATGGGCGGCTCCACCAATCGCGGCAGCCTGGACATCCGGCTCGTCCCCAAGGACCAGCGCCAACGGTCCAATGATCAAATCGCCCAGGACCTGCGGCGGCGGCTTGCCGGGATCCCGGGTGTCATCATCCGGGCTCGCCCCTCAGGCGGCCATTTCCAGATGGGCCGGATGTTCAGGGGCGGCGGCGGCGATGAACGCCTCTCCCTCGAGATCCGCGGTCACGAGCTGGACGACGCCCGTCGGCTCTCGCTGCAGGCGCAACAGATCATGGAGGCGACGCCGGGTGTCGCAGACGTCCGCATCGACCGCCAGGAAGGCCGCCCCGAGCTGGCCATTCACGTGGATCGCCCGAAGGCCGCCCTGCTCGGCCTGACGGTGAGCGGGGTCGCGAACACGATCCGGACGAATATCGGCGGGACGCAGGCCGCGTTCTTCCGCGAGCACGGCAACGAGTACCCGATCGTCGTGCGGCTGAGGGAGGAGGATCGCGAGCGCGTCGCCGACGTCAACGACATCCTCGTCAGCACGCCGCAGGGCCAGGTCCTGCAGGCCAAGAGCCTGATGAACGTCGAGGCCGAGACCGGTCCGGTGCAAATCGAGCGGAAGAACCAAGAGCGGATCACGCGCGTGAACGCCGAACCGGAGCTGACGCTGAGTGAAGCGGTCCAGCGCGTCGAAGCGCGCCTGGCGCAGGTGCCCGTCCCGCCCGATTTCCAGGTGGGCTTCGGATCGGACGTCGAGGAGCAGCAGAAGGCGTTCAATCAGCTTCGCCTGATGCTGCTGCTCTCGGTCGTGCTCGTCTACGCGGTGATGGCGTCGCAGTACGAATCGCTGCGGGATCCGTTCATCATCATGTTCTCGATCCCGCTGTCGGCGATCGGCGTTTTTCTCAGCTTGAAGCTCACGTCGACCCCCTTTAGCCTGCAGGCGTACATCGGCGTCATCATGCTCGTCGGGATCGTGGTGGCGAACGCGATCCTGCTGGTGGACTACACCAACATCCTCAGGCGGCGTGACGGGCTGCCGCTGCGCGAGGCGGTGGAGCTGGCCGGTCGCACGCGTTTGCGGCCCATTGTCATGACCACGCTCACAACCGTGCTCGGTCTGGTGCCGATGGCGCTGGGCGTTGGTGAGGGAGCCGAGCTGCAGGCACCGCTCGCGCGCGTCGTCATCGGCGGGCTCTTGACCTCAACGCTCATCACGCTGGTGTTCGTGCCGACGATGTACACCCTCTTCGAAGAGGGCATCAGCGGGCTCTTCCGCGGCATGCACCACCACACCGACCGGACGGCGCCCGCCCATCCGGGGACATGAAGCGACTCCTTCTGGCGGGCTTCGCCATCGCCGCCATCGCGGTCTCGGTCGGGGCGTACCGACACCTCCGGAAATCCCCGCCGCCGCTGGCCCCAAGCGTCCGGACTTTTCGGGTCGCTGGGTTGTGGACAAGACGCGAAGCGATCCACCGTCGCGCGAAGCGCCGGCGAGCGGCCCCGTCGGCGACATCGCGGTCCATATTACCCAGAGCGCGCGAGAGCTGGTGATGGATCGTGTCGTCGAAGGAAGACGGACGCGGGTCACCTACCGTCTCGACGGCGTAGAAATCGTGAACAACGGCCCGCTCGGCGGTCAGCTCGCCGCCCGGTCCCGATGGGAAGGCGCAACGCTCGTCACCGATACTCGACAAGTGGTCAATTCACCTGCCGGTCCTCTGACCCTGAAGGCGCAGGAAGTGCGCACCCTCGATCCACAGGGCCGGATCATGACCGTGGTGACGACGACCGCATTGCCCTCCGGCGCGCGGACGAGACGACTCGTGTTCAGGAGAGTCCCTAATCGCCAGTAGCGTCCGGCTTTAGCCGGACCTCACCCTCAGCCGTGGCGTCCGGCTTTAGCCGGACCTCACCCTCAGCCGTGGCGTCCGGCTTTAGCCGGACCACCCTCAGCCGTGGCGTCCGGCTTTAGCCGGACCACCCTCAGC
>JACPPN010000312.1 GCA_016190995.1 Acidobacteriota bacterium
CGATGAACCAGTGCGAGTCGGTGAGCTAGTTCTCGACCAGGTTCTTGCCATCCATGATGATGTGCTTCGACGATCGAAGTTCGGTGAAATCGCACTCGGAGGCCTGCAGCCCGTGCACCCATGGATGCCCCGGCGCCTGATCGCCGTGCCACGTGTAGTTGGAGAAGTTGCGGCCCGCCTTCGCTTCCTCGGGGCCGACGCCGCGAATCTTCGCGTCGAGCAGGGCCAGCGAGTTGTTCAGGCGATACATGCCGTACTTGCCGAGCACGCCCAGCAGGCCCATACCGCCGCGCATCTTCACGGTGCGCGTCCCCGCTCCGCCCATCGCGGCGACCATTTCGGGTTGGCACCCCTGGGCGAGCAGCCGTTTGGCACCCGCCGCGCCGCTGTAGCGCCGCGCAATCGCATCCAGCGCGCGGGCAATGCACATGAAGGCGTCCTCCCACGAAATCTGGACGAACACGTCCTCCCCGCGGCGATCGAAGAAGTACTTCGCCTTGAGCTCCGGTGTGAGGTCAGGAAAGCCCGCTTCGCACCAGGCCCTCCAGCCGCTGCGCACGATCGGGTGACGGAGCCGGTAGGGCCCATACAGCACGCGGTGAAACGTATAGCCCTTCGCGCACTGGCGCGGATTCCAGTTCACCGTGGCGTGATTGCCGTAGATGTCGGCGTAGTCCTGATAGTCGTACGTCGCGCCGCTGCGCACCACGATGCCGTTGCGAACGTAGGAACGGATGCGGCAGGCGTGCGTGTCGTTGGGCGAGCAGACCCAGTCGAACGCCGAGTCGTAGCGGTACTGGTCGCGGTAGATCTTCTCCCAATCGCGCTCCACCAGCCTCGCCAGCGGGTTGTCCTCCTCGGCGGCTGGCCGCAGAAACGAGCAGGCCCCTTCGAGCGCAAGCACGGAACCTGCGGTCCCGATCCCGAGCCACTGCAAGAACTGCCGGCGCGGGATCGGCGCCTCAGCATCGTCTTTGCCCAACCCGGTTGCCACAACGGGCTTCTCGTCGCTCACGGCTCCCCCGTTCGTCGAGGCACGAGCCTCGTCCCCCCCTCGAATCACTTCGCCAGGACGAGCTCCTGCCAGATGGTCACCGACTTCTTTCCGTCGCGGTCCCCCGCGCTGCCGTTCCAGATCGCGAACGCCACCGGCACACGCATGCCGGGTTTGAGCGCCACGGCGTCGCCGCGGCCCGGCTGGAACGACCGCGTGTACTGGACGCGATACGATCCGGTCTCATACTCGCCTTCCGCCTTCACGGCCTGGTCGGTCGGCGGCCGTGCGCGCAGCGTCCCGAAGCCTCGGGCGGTGAGATCCTCGGCGGCGCTGCGCCGCGTCGGATCGGCCACGATGTTCCCGGCGCCCCAGGCGGTGATGAACCGCGGATCCGATTCGGGCGTCACGGCGCGACGCATCGGCTGCTCGAGCGGCGACTTCAGCAGATTCGGGTACGAGTCGATGCCGATATTCGGATAGACCTTCTCGAGATCCTGGAACGCGGGCTCGAGATCGGCTTGCCGCTCCGATTTCCACATCCAGATGTTCACCGGCTCGGCCGTCTGCCCCATCGCGAAGAACGGCGGATCGTTCGCCAGCGCAAACTCGATCGCGGCCGCGTCGCGGAAGTCCTGTGGTCGAAGCGCGGTTTCGTCGTGGGTCGCATCGTCCCACTGCAGCAGCACGGTCAGGCTGCGGCCGTCGTGCACAGCCCTGACGGTCACCTGTTCCGGCCGCTCGGCCCGCCACCACAACGGCATCAAGTGCAGGTTCACCGGCGGCGCGCTCCGCCAGACGCCGTCGTCGGGATGCGTCGGAAGCGCGGCCACGCGGTTCGCGATGATCCGGAATTGCTGCATCTCGACCTTGGCACGCTGTTCGTCGCTCGAGAGCGACCGCACCAGGTGCGTCAGGTGCCAGGCGTCCTGCCCGTTCAAGTACCCGCTCTGCGGCATGGGTGATCCGGGCAGGCCTGCGACAATTCGCCGATACACGTCGGACGGTGCCGGGCTGCCCTTGTACACGCCGAGCGTGAGATCGCGAGGGCGTGTCGGAAAGCCTTTGGAATCGACCTGCTTTTGTGCGCCGTCGCCGCGGCCCGCAGCCCCGTGACAGGGGGCGCACCCCTTCATAAAGAGCTCGCGCGCGCGCGCCTGCGCCGTCTCGTCGTACGCGGGTTCGCGCGGTACGTTGATGACGCCGGCGCCGCCGCTGCCGAACCGGTCGGGCTCGCGGGGCGCCTTCACCTGGATCGGACGCCTCGCAAATGTCTTGATGTAGTGGACGAGACCCCACCGGGTGTCCTCGGGCAGGTGCGCCCAAGAGGGCATTGCCGATCCCGGCATGCCGCGAGAGATCGTGATGAAGAGATCCTCATTGGTCGGCATCCCATCCCACGTGGATATCAGGCGGAACTGAGCCGTCGTGAAATCGCGCGGCTTCGGGTAGAGCAGGTAGGCCGCCTCGCCTTCGCCGTCGCCAGCGACGCCGTGGCAGGCAAGGCACTGCTTCTCGTACGTGGCCTTCCCCAGGGCGGTGAGCTCCGGAGAACCCGGCAGCACTCTTGAGGGCCTGACCGCGTGGGCGATCAGTCCCGGCTTCAGGCTTTTCGCAGCGTCCGAGTTGCAGGCGCTCAGTGCGCACGCCGCCAGGATGCCCGGAGCGAATGATCGGAGGAGGCCATTCGGTGTCATATGACTCCTGCTCAGCTGCTCCGCTTATCGCACAAGGGTTGCGGCCCGCCTATGACGGGCGTCATAAGCCCTCCCCTTTGGGGATTCCTGCTCGTCGTGCTGGGTTCGCTGGTCCTGACCGCCATCGCGTCCCGGCGCCTCGTACGAGCCGACATCTGAAGCCTCACGGCAGCCCCGGCAACGCCGGTGTCGTCTGTGATCCCAGGCGAAGGAGCGGCCGCCCGTTGCGCGTGCCCGGCCACGGAATGGCTGCGAGAATCAAGATCAGGGCGACGGCGAACAGCACCGTGGCCCGGCGGTGCCTGGCAGTCGGATCCGCCGCGCGCTTGATCCGGACGCGCGCCACATGGACGATCACCACGGCGACGAGCATCATGGTCAGGTGCTCGACCGCCCAATAGCGAAGCGGCGCGTTGCGCATCGCGACGCCCATCTCACGGAGCGCCAGCGTCGTGAACGGGCTGAGGAAAAGGTACAGCAGGAGCCCGAGCAGCAACTGGACGTCCAGCGCGACAAGGAGCAACAGGCTCGCTCGCTCATCCTGCGGGTCCCAAGACCGCCGGCCGATCCAACCTCGGAGCCCGCGGCCGACCGCCACGACTCCGAGAACCAGCACCAGCCAGCGAACGAGCGAATGAATCGTCAGGACGAGCACGTACATTTGATCGTCTCCTTCGCGAATCGTAACATTGACTCATTAACTCATTGACATGATCTCATCGATCCAAAGCCTGGACCGCGACCAATTGACTGATCCGACGGTCGATCGGCTGGGCGATCAATGAAATCAGTCTCGATGCTGCTGATTGGAGAGAGCCACACGAGCATGGACGTCCATCTCGTCCAGGCGCGCGTGATCGAGCTTATCGCCAAGAGCGGCCGGCCCGTTCTCATCGGGCTCGAGATGTTCCCGTACACCCAACAGCCGTGGCTGGACGGCTGGTCCAAAGGCCTGCTGACCGAAGAAGGCTTTCTCGAGCTGGCGGGCTGGTACGAGCACTGGAGCTACTCGTGGCTGTACTATCGCGACATCTTCAATTTCACGCGCGATCATCGCATTCCAATGTACGGGATCAACACACCCCGCCTTGGCATCGAGCGGCAAGCGCGCCGCTCGTTCACGAACCGGATCGCGACCCTGATTCCCGTGCCAATTATCGACGCGCAGACGCGGCGGCCGAATTGCGTGCGCGCGTCGTACGCGGATTTTATCTGGGGAGTGCCTGCGCAGGATCATCCGGCGTATCCGATGCTTGGAACGTCGACGCGCGCCCAGGATGGCCGTCGGCGCCGTCAGGTCATTCAGGTCGAACGCGCCTCCCCGGCCGAACGTGCCGGCATCGAGGCCGGCGACGTCATTCTTGCAATCGACGATGCGGACGTGCCCGACCAGCAAGCCCTGAACCGTCTGATGGCCGCCAAACGGTGGGGCGACAGCGCGCGCATTGTTGTGCAGCGAGGCCAGCAGAAGCGAACCGTTTCGGTCATCTTCCGACGGCAGAGTCCTTCGAGCTGATCCGCGCGCACGGTGCAGGCGGGATGCATCGGCGGCCGAATGCCGCCGGATTATGAGACGGACCACTTAGCCTCCACGAGCCTCGCAGCGCCCGCCTTCCCGCCTCCGCCGAGGGCTTCGGCGAGGCTCGC
>JACPPN010000313.1 GCA_016190995.1 Acidobacteriota bacterium
GGGTGGGGCCGAGTGGGGTGGGGCCGAATGAGGTGGGGCCGAATGAGGTGGGGCCGAATGAGGTGGGGCCGAATGAGGTGGGGCCGAGTGGGGTGAGGCCGAATGAGGTGGGGCCGAGTGGGGTGAGGCCGAGTGGGGTGGGGCCCAATGAGGTGGGGCCGAATGAGGTGGGGCCGAATGGGGTGCAGACGAGTGGGGTGGGCGCGAATATCGTGAACGCCTTGATAGGCGCGGCGTCGGATCCCGAAGCCGTTGTCCGGGCCGCCGCGGTGCGGTCGCTCGGTCTCATTGCCGATCGCCGCAGCGTCATGCCGGTCGTTGCGCGCCTGACGGATTCCTCGCGGGTCGTACGGGCAAGCGCGGCGGAAACCTTGCTCCAGATGGGCGTGGCGAGCTTGCCGGGAGGAGCCGGCGTCGCGCTCGCGCGTGCGCAGGATGAATACGCGCTGAGCCTCTCGACATTTCCCGACATCGCCGCGGATCACACGTCGCTCGCCTGGCTGCACATGTCGGTCGGGAAGACCAACGCGGCGGAGCGCGAGCTCGCCGTCGCGATCGAGCTCGATCCGTCGGACGCGAGACCGCACGTGTTTCGCGGCGTTCTTGCGGCCCGAGGCGAGCGGTACGCCGAGGCGCTCGGCGCCTGGCGCACGGCAAAAGACATCAATCCGGCCTACCCCAACCTCGACAGCCTGATGGCTGAAGCCCGGCGGCGCCTCGAAGCACCGAGAAAGCCGGGAAGTCCCGGTCCGATGTAAAATCAAGTGTTTGTCCGAGCCTCGGGCGGCGGAACATCTTGTCGTCCCCTCGATCTTTTTCTCTTTTCCCCCGCGAGGTCCTGTGAAGACACGGCATCATCGATCGGTCATTCCATTCGCTGCGTTCATCGTCATTCTGAGCCTGCTGGCGCCCGTTTCCGCCCAGGACTGGAAAGGCGCGGCCAGGGTCACCGGCAAGGTGACCGATGAAGAAGGCAAAGGCGTCAAGGACGCGGTGGTGAAGCTGCGGCACGCCCAGCTCAACGCCGGCCCTGACGTCAAGACCAACCGCAAAGGCGAGTTCACGGCTGAGGGATTGAAGGCCGGCGAGTGGAACGTCGCCGTGGAAGCCAAACAGTTCGCGATTCGTCGCGCGACGGTCACGGTGCCCGAGACAGGGGCCCCCCAACCCATGGCGGTCAGTCTCGTCAAAGAGCGCAGCACCGCCCAGGCCAAAGAGCTCAACAAGTTGCTCACCAGGGGCGACGAGCTGTTCAAGACGGGGAACATGCCCGGCGCGCGAGCGGAGTACGAGAAGGTCCTCCTGGACCGCCCCGACGAGCTCGTGATTCACAAGGCCATCGCATTTACGTACGGCCGCGAAGGCAATCACGCCGAAGCGCTGAAGCATTTCGACCTCGCCCTGCCGGCGGGCCTCAGCGAAGGCGAGCTCGAGCTGGCGGCCGTCAGCGCCATCGAGATCAACGACATTCCACGCGCCATGAACTACCTGTCGAATGTCAAGGATTCGGAGCTCACGAGTCCCGACGGCCTGTCGAACATCGCGATCGCGCTGATCAACAAGAGCAAGACCAGCGAGGCGGTGGTCATTCTCGACCGTGTGACCGCCCGGTTCCCCGACGGCCCGAATGCGTACTACTACCGCGGATTCGCAAAGCTGAAGATGCAAAAGAACAACGACGAAGGCAAGGCGGATTTGGCGAAATTCGTCTCGCTGGCGCCGGCCGACAACCAGTTCGTCGAGCAGGCGAAGCAGATTCTGTCGGAGATCAAGTAGACCGACTCCCCTGCTCGTCGAGGCTCCTCATGGAACGGCCGGAATCCCTCCCCCGGTCGGGCTGGCCACCTGGCCGGGTTGGATCAACGGGCCCAGAGTCCAGGTCCATAATCGCGCTTCAATCCAATTGTTTGGACCAGGGGCTTCCGGCAAATTGGATTTCTTGGACGAGTTCGAGCGTCGGTGCCCACAAGTGATTGACCTGGTTGGACTCCGTTGGACAGGGATTGTGTGCGGCTTCTTGCAGTATCACGCCAGCGGGTTTCTTAGGTGGCCACCAATTTCCGGGAAGGGAGGTTATTGGTTCGCTTGGAAGAAACGACGAGGCGACTTGCCGTTTGGTGAACTGTTCGTTTCGTATTGAGGAGGAGGAAGAAGGATGAGCTATCGACTTGGCTTTGCAAGGTCGTTTGTCCTTTGCGCTTTGCTAGGCCTCTTGGCGACCCCCGTTTCAGCCCAGGTGTTCACGGGACGTATCGACGTGACGGCCATCGACGCGACGAGCGCCGTGCTGCCAGGCGTCAACGTGGACGTGGCGGGACCGCTCAATCAGTCGGCGGTCACCGATACACAGGGGGAAGCGCACTTCCTGAACCTGCCGGTTGGCACCTACACGGTCAAGGCGACTCTTGCCGGGTTCCTTGACTACGTGAACAACAACGTTCCGGTTGGCGCGGGCGCTGGCGTTCCGCTGCGCGTAACGATGCGGGTGGCGGGAGTGGCCGAGCAGGTGGAAGTGACGGCGGAGTCGCCGGTCATCGACACGAAGAAGCAGACGACAGCGACCAACGTGGGCCTCGAAGAGCTGCAGAACGTGCCGAACGCGCGCGACCCGTGGGTCGTGATGCAGACGGTGCCGAGCATCATCGTCGACCGCGTGAACGTCGGCGGCTCGGAGTCGGGGCAGCAGTCGAACTATGGCGCGAAGGGCGCGCTTGGTTCTGACAATACGTGGAACCTGGACGGCATCCCGATCACCGACATGGCGGCGACCGGCGCGTCCCCCACGTACTTCGACTTCGACATGTTCCAGGAGATGCAGGTGACGACGGGCGGCGCCGACGTGGTGAACCCGACCGCCGGCGTGCAGCTCAACTTCGTGCTGAAGCAGGGCACGAACACGCCGCACGGCTCGACACGCATCTACTACGAGAACGAGGATCTGCAGAGCAACAACGTGCCCGACGACATCAAGGCGGTGGTCGGCGGCGCGGGCGGCAAGGGCAACCGCACCGACAAGTACAAGGACTACGGCGTCGAGCTCGGCGGCCCGATTGTGAAGGACAGGCTGTGGGTATGGGGCTCGGCCGGCAAGACCGACGTCACCATCCGCACGCTGACGAACGTGCTGGACCGCACGATCCTGAAGAACTACGCCTTCAAGGCGCAGGGACAGGTCAATCCGTCGGTCCGGGCGAGCTACACGTTCTTCGAGGGTGACAAGGTGAAGAACGGCCGTGGTGCGTCGGCCACGCGCCCGCAGGAGACGACGTGGAACCAGAGCGGGCCGTCGTACGTGAACAAGTTCGAGGGCAACTTCGTCGTAGGCCAGAACCTGTTCGTCACGGCACGCGGCGCGCACTCGCCCATGGGCTTCGCCCTGCACCCGATCGGGGGCCTGGATACGCAGGTGTACCGCGACGTCGGGCGCGTCTGGCACAACTCGTACATCGACTTCTCGACGGATCGGCCACAGGACTCGGTGCTGGCGGATGCCAACTGGTTCCGCGGCAGGCACGAGATCAAGTTCGGGTTCTCGTGGAAGAAGGCGTCGGTCGACTCGGTGACGCGCTGGCCGGGCTACGGCTGGTACAGTCTGCACCGCTCCACCTACGCCACGACCGGCTCGATCCTCACCGTGATCCTGCGTCCGCGCGAAGCGATTACGGAGGGCAAGTACACCAGCGGGTACATCGGCGACACGATCTCGCTGGATCGCACGACCATCTCGCTGGCGCTGCGCTACGACCATCAGGTGGCTTCCGCCCTGGAGGCGGTGCAGCCGGCGCTGTTTGGCGCTCCGAACATCATGCCGCGGGTGACGGTTCCCGCGGTGCCCGATGGCATCACCTATAACTTCGCCTCGCCGCGCGTCGGCGTTATCTACGCGCTCAACGAGAGCCGGAAGTCGCAGGTGCGCGGCAGCTACGCGCTGTTCTCGTCGCAGCTCGGCTCGGCGGATGCCGGGTTCGTGTCGGCCGCGAGCTACGCGTACCTGTACTACCTGTCCACGGATGCAAACCGCAACGGCTGGACCGATCCGAATGAGCTCGGGCTCCTGATCGGGGCCAGTGGCTTCGATCCCACCAACCCCACCGGAACGGTGGCGTTCAACAAGGCGCATCCGGATCTGGTGTCGCCCCGGACGCATGAGCTCGTATTCGGGTACGACCAGGAGCTGATGCCGAACGTCGGCTTCAGCACTTCGGTCACCTGGCGCCGGTTCAACAAGATGACCTGGCAGCCACTTATCGGCGTGACCCGCAACGACTACTTGCTCGACGGCGTGGTCGTCGGCAACGTCCAGCCGATCGGGTCGTTCAGCCAGCAGTTCTTCGCCGTCAACCCGGCGAAGATTCCGGTGGGCGCAGGACGGTTCCTGGCCAACCGCGAGGGGTACCATCAGCGGTTCCTCGGCTGGGAGGCGCAGATCGTCAAGCGGATGTCGAACCGCTGGATGGGCCGCCTGGGCTTCTCCACCAACGATCATCGCGAGTATTTCGATGATCCGGCCGTCTCCATCCAGGATCCGACCCCGACCCCGACCAGCCCGAAGAAGGATGGCGGCCTCACGGTGCGCCAGACGTCGGGCAGCGGCAAGAGCGGCATCTACCTCGTGTCTCCGAAGTACCAGTTCATCGCCAACGGCATGTATGAAGGGCCGCTGGGGATCAACTTGGGCGCGAACCTGCTGGTCAGGCAGGGCTTCGCGGAGCCGTTCTACTCCGGCCTGACGTCGACGAGCGATGAGGTCACGCCCGAAAAGGACGTGCTGGTCGTCACTGATGTCGAAAAGTTCAGGCTGCCGACGGTCACCTCGTTCGACCTGCGCGTGGAGAAGGCGTTCAAGTTCAATCGCGCGACGCTGGCGATTGACTTCGACATCTTCAACGTGTTCAACGCCGCCACGGTGCTCGGCCGCCAGTACGACGTGAACGCGACCGGCATCCGCGGCGTGAATCAGGTGCTGGAGATCATGAATCCGCGGATCGCCCGCATCGGCGCGCGCTTCTCGTTCTAGGCACTCCGGTGCGGGGCGCGCCCGAGCTCCTGGCGCCACCCCACACCATGGGCTACACTGGATCCCGGAAGCTCTTTCGCTCGGGATTCGGGACTCGGGATTCGGGGGGAATCGGGGATTCAAGAGATCGATCCCCGATCCCGGATCCCCGATCCCGGATCCCCGAACAAGATGAGCTTCCGGGATTTTTTTGTACGCGGCCCGATGCCGCGGGGTTGGTGGAGAGATGCACAGGTCATATCGCATCGGACTCATCCTTCTCGTCTGCTTCTCGATAGCAGGCGCCGCGCGTGCACAGGATTGGCGCGGCATGGCGCGTGTCGCCGGCAAGGTGTTGGATGAGCACAAGAACCCCATCGAAGGCGTGACGGTAAAGGCGTCGAGTCCCGGGAGAAGTGGCGGCACGGAGACCAAGACGAACAAGAAGGGCGAATGGGCTATCGCCGGGGTTGCGTCAGGAGCCTGGGCGCTCGACTTCCTGAAAGACGGTTACGAAACGCGGCAGATCAGCGTCAGCCTCAGCGAGGTGATCCGAATCCCGCCCATCGAGATCGTGCTGAAGAAGACGGCGCCAACCATCGATCCGAACGTCGAAATTCGCGACAGCATCACCAAGGCGGCGGGCCTGATGAACGCCAAGAAGTTCGCGGACGCTCGCCTCATCTACGAAGGGCTGCTCTCTGCCTATCCCGAGATCGCGAAGCAGCTCCAGCCCTTGATCGCGCGCACCTATTACGGCGAGAACCAGTTCGACAAGGCGATCGAGCACCTGAAGACGGCGCTCGAGCTCGATCCTGAAAACGTCGAGGTGAGGCTGCTGCTCGGCAACGTCCTGGTGGAGAAGGGCAGCGCCGATGAGGGCAAGCAGATCCTGGCCTCGGTGCAGGATGCGCAGATCAAGGACCCGACGATTCTGGTCAACGTCGGAATCGTGATGCTCAATCAGAACAAGCCGAACGAGGCGATCGCTTACTTCGACAAGGCCATCATGCTGTTTCCGGCCGGCGCCGATGCCTACTACTATCGCGGAATCACCAAGCTTCAGCTCTCGAAGAACGACGAGGCCAAGGCAGACCTCTCGAAGTTCCTCAGCCTCGCGCCAGACGCGCCCGAGGCCGCAACGGCGAAGAAGATTCTCGAGCAGCTCAAATAACCACAGAGGGCACAGCGCGGCTGCCCACTGGTTGGGTTGCGGGGCAGCCGCGCTGTGATCTCTGTGGTGAGATCACTCCCGGGCCGTTGCGGCTTCCCCCCAGCTGACGACTGAGCAACCATGCGCACCCTCATCGCTTCGATCACCGCCGGCACCCTCGCCCTCCTGCTTGCGGCTGCCTGCAGTGGCGGCGGCGGCGGCAACCAGCCGCCGGGCGGCGGTACTCCTCCGCCGGCCGAGCAGAATCCGTGCGCCGGCATCACGTCCGCGCCGGCCGCGCGCCGGGAAGGTCCCTCCGCGGGCGCCATCGACAAGAATCTCGGCGTCATCGATCGGCGCGGCCGTTGGCCGGTCTTGGACACCATCTGGAATCATCGCGCCGCGATCGACCGCGGCCTGATCCTGCCGGTCGTCCAACCGACAGCCGAGGGAGACGTCGGCGACATCGCCGTGATGCAGGACCAGGGCGATCTCGTGTTCAACACGAACTTCTACGATCTGCGGGCGCTCGGCCTGCGGTTCGCGCCGAATGCCGGGGGCGGGTACGACGTCAGCCGTACGGACGCGACCTTCCGGAGCCCTCTCGGAACCCGGCTGACCCTCAGCGACGACGACAGCGCCGCGGTCACGATCCCGTTCAATTTCCCCTTTTACAACCAGACGCACACGGCGGCCTTTGTGAACTCGGACGGCAACATCACGCTCGGCGAAGAGGACAGGTCGAGCAGCGAGCGCAACGTCTCGCGCCTGCTCACCGGGCCGCCGCGCGTGTCGCCGTTTCTGAGCGACCTCGATCCCTCGGCCGGTGGCGGCGTCTTCGTGAATGCAACCTCGAGCGCCTTCATGACGACCTGGTGCAACGTTCACGCGTTTCAGTCGCAGAAGGCCGTCATCACGCAGGTGACGCTTCTCCCCGACGGCACCATCGAGATGAAGTACGGCGATCCGATCTCGATTGTCGACGCGGTGGTCGGCGTGTCGCCGGGGCACACGGGACAGTTTGCTCCCGTGGATCTCACGGCGGGCGGTTCGGCCGGCGCCAACACGGCGATCGGCGAGCGCTTCTCGTTCCGGCCCGAGCTCGACATCGTCTCGGTGGCGAAGAAGTTCTACCGGACCCATCCGGACATCTACGACCAGCTCGTGATCTGGACGGATGCCCCCCTGACGATCGGCGCGTTCGCGTACGAGGTGACGGTGGGGAATGAAATCCAGGGCATCGGGCTGAACACGTTCGATCTCTCCCGCGATCTTGGGAGCGCCGGACGTCTCCGCAGTCTCGTCGTCATGGATTTCCTCAGCAACTATCCCGACGACCCTCACGTGAGATTCCTGGGCGAGAACACCGCCATGAGCGTCTTGGGGCAGGAGACCGGCCACCGGTGGCTCGCCTTCATGGAGTTCCGCGACCACACCGGGCGGCGGTCCGACGCGTTGCTGGGGCGCGATCAGGCGCACTGGAGCTTTTTCTTCGACAGCGACGCCTCGGTCATGGAAGGCAACGACATCCAGGATCTGGGCGGCGGCAGCTTCAGGACGGTCGCGGCGGTTCAGCGCTTCAGCGACCTGGATCAGTACGCGATGGGTCTCATCCCGGAGTCCGCGGTGCCGCCGTTCTTCTACGTCGAAAACGCCATGAACGCGAATCCGCCCGTCCGCGGGCGCGAAGCGCCGCCCCAGATCGGCGTGACATTCACCGGCACGCGGCGCGACGCGCTCATTCAGGACGTCATCGCGGTACTCGGCACGCGGCAGCCCTCCGCCGCGCAGGCGCCGAAAGTGCATCGCCAGGCGATTCTGTACGTGGTTGGCAGCGGCCGCAGCGCCGATCCGGGGCAGATCCAGAAGCTCGATCGCTTCAGGACCGAATGGGAGGGCTTCTTCTCGCGAGCGACGAGCGGCCGCGGGCGCGCCGAGACCCGCCTGACGCCGCCGTCATAGAATCCCGAGCCCCTGGTTTCGGTCCCGAGTCGTGGGTCTCGGTCCCCAATCCCCAATCCCCAATCCTGAGTCCGGAATCCCTGCTCCCGAGTCCCGGGTCCCGAGTCGTGACAAAACGAGCGAACACGACCAGGGACTGGGGGCTAGACATCTCCTAAGGCCGGAACGGTGACAGTAGCGAAGCTTCGCCTGTCCCGGCGGTGTCTTGTCACTTGGCGGTTTGAGGCGAAGCTCCGCTACGTTACCGATGTTTCCCGGTTGCGCAGGGATCAGGAACTAGGGGGCTCGGGACCTCCGCTGGGCTATCGTCGGGTCAAGGCTTGAATCGATCGGCGCGCGGAATCCTCGAACGGGCCGCCGAGCTGCACGTACCGCTGATAGTTTTCCAGCGCGGCCAGTCGATCCTGCTCGTCAGCCATCCAGCTCCGCGCGTTGTTGGACCAGCGGCGCGATCGGTAGTAGCGAAGCTCGAACGCTTTCCCGAGATTGAAGTATGCGAGCGCGTCGGTCGAGGCAATGGTCGTGGCGCGGCCGAACGACTCGATGGCGTCACCGAGCGCACCGCGGCGCGTCTGAATCACGCCGAGCGCGTTTGGCACTTCGGGATCGTCCGGCCATCTCGATTCCGCCTGCCGCAGCGTCTCGAGCGCACGGTCCGTGTCATTGAGCTGGAGATACCCGTCCGCGAGATCGAAATACAACGGCTTGTACTCGGGAACCGCGGCGCGAACGCGCTCCCACGCCTCGACGGCCTTCCGAAAGCGCCACAGCGCAAATTCCGCCTGCCCGAGCGCGTAGTGCACCCAGGGCGCCGCGCTTTGCGATTCCGCCGCCGCGCCGAGGGCCTGTTCGGCGCCGGCGACGTCGCCCCGCTCGTAGAGCTCCCACCCCGTTCTCGCGTGCGCCTCCCACGATTGCGTCTTGGATCCAACCCGACTGGTGGCTGAAGCGGCCGACGCGAGCTCGGCGATGCGATCGTGACTGCCCGGGCGCAATCGAATTCCCTCCGCCTCCGAGGCTTCACCCGGGCCGGCCGTCGAACCAACCGTCGTTGTTGCGCTGGCCGAACTGGCGGCCCCGGAGTACGCAGGCGCGGGTGCCAACATCGCGGCATCGAGCGGCGTCGACTGCAGCGGCGGGCCGGCCTGACGCCCGGTTCCCACAACTGCAGTCTCCGCGCGTCCCACCGCCAGGGCGGCCCTCTGTTGGGTGGCCACGTAACCGCGGCGCGCCCGGATCTTCACGCCGTCGCGCCGCACACGCACGTCGACGCGACGATAGCGGCCGTCGAACGACTGATTCAGGGGGCTGTATGCCAGCACGTAGTACGTGCTGGCGTCGCGCGCGATTCCCGACAGGGCGCGTGCGAAGTTGTTCTCGTTCCTGACGAAATACCCGCCTGTCTCGACCGCGAGACTGTTCGGGCCGTCCGAGAAGAGATCCATCGTGGCGTTCAAGCCCGAATCGGATTGTTGAGCGTCCGCCGTCAGGTCGCCGCTTCGGTTGAGCCCTCGCGCATCGATCGCGTAGATGGCAACGCCCGCGCGGCCCGCGGCGCCCACGGTGTTCCGCAGCTCCGCAATGATCTGATCGGCAAAGAATCCTTCGGTGAGGAAGATCACGCTCTTGCGGCCGTCGAGCCTTGCGAGCTCGCGGGTCAAGGCGGCCAGCAACTGCAGTGTCGAGGCTGCCGATGTGCGGAACTCGAGCACGATCCGCTGAGCCTTCTGCCGAATCTCGTTCCTGACGTTCTCAACCATTTCCCCGGCGATCTCGCCCCTTATCTGTCGACCTTCACCGGCGCCCGTCGCCGCGCTCCCGGCCAGAGCCAGAGGCGCACACATTTCCGGCGCGTCCTGGCACGCGCGCGTCAGCACGTGCTCCAGCGTCGCCTGATCCTTCGCCAGCACCTGGATGGCCTCCACATCCGAGCTGAATCGCGGCCAGTCGCGCCGATCCGCGGCGCGCGACGCCAGGTCGGGGCGTGGCATGCTGCGCGCGATGGCCGCGCGCAGCTCTTCGCGGTTCGACGTCAGCCGCCCGTTTGCAAGGGCGCCTCCGATCACGACGCCGGCCACATCGCCGTCGCCGAGCTCCTTCGAGACGAAGTCGAGTGCCGCAGCCTGCAGTCGCTTGAATCCACCTGCGGAGAGATGTTCGCTGTCGAAGAAGAACACGAAGATGCGCCGGTCGTTCGTCAGAACGCTCGCCGGGCCAGGCAGAACGACCGGCGGCGGCGCCTCGACCGGTTGCGGCTGGGGCGCGCGGACGAGTAACAGCGTCTCGAGCCGTTGCGGCTTGCCATCTTCGAGCAACTCGAAGTCCTCCAACCGGAGGTCCCCGACGAACGTGCCGTCACGGTCCTGGACTATCGCATCGATCTGTACCGTGATGGTCTGGGATCGAAAGACCGGCTGTTGCGGGGCATCAGAGGCGGCGTGCGAGAGCGCCGCCGCGGCCCAGGGCGCGGTCGCGAGAACCGCGACAATGCTTCGAAGCCGGACCATGGGGACCCACCCGAACAACCCGTCAGCCCAGCGTCACGTCGACCGAATACAGCACGAACTTCTTCTTGCCCGTTCTCTGCAAATACGCGACGCGCTTCCCGTCGTCAGACCAGGCCGGCAGCAGCGCGTCCTTCGAAGCGGCGATTTCCAGTCTGCGCGCCTGTCCGTCCATGACGACAATGCGACCGTCTTCCCGAGCGAACACGATGGCGCTCCATCCTGACGGGGCCCATCCGAACGTCGTGCCAGGCACCATCCGTGCGTTGACCCACTTGCCGATGACTTCACCCTTCAGCCGCATCGTCTGCGTGACGACGTTGTGGCTTTGATTTGAGGCCACGGTCGCTTCGTCAACGCTGATGCCGCCCCCGCCCGATCCCGTTCCTGTGCCACCCCCGCCACTGGGCTCGCCGCGCGCCATTGCGCCGCCCATCGGGTTTGCCGTGCTGCTCTTGACTTCCTGACGCGTGTCGACACTTACCCTCAAGCCGGGATTGCCCGGCGCGCTCGGTCCTGATTTCCACGCCCAGTATCTCGCTGCCCACTGCGGCTCCTCTTTGGCGGGCTTGATTGCGCCGCCCTGTCGGGCGAGGACGTAGTGCCGTGTCGTTGGATTTCCAAACCGATCGAGCTCGACTGTCTGCAAATAGAGCTCCGTTGCATCCGGCGACCACGCGAGCCGCGCCGGCTCGCCTTTGAGCTTGCCCATATCCACTTCGGCGACGGGCACGGGCGCGGACAAGGCGAGCTTGCTCGCGTCAACCGCAGTGCTTGCGGGCGCCTGTACGGCGAGGATGAGACCAAGAAGCAGAGACATAGGGGACCTCGTTTGGTGAAGGTTGCCTTGACTCATTGATCCCTGAATGCAGCGTCAAAAGCGCTCACCACAAAGCACGCGGAGAACGCGGAGATTGGAAAGCTTGATCATCTCTCCGCGCTCTCGCCGCCCTCCGCGGTTCAGGCTTTGGATCGATGAGACTTGTTGACTCCTTGATGCGGGTCTATCGACGTTGCAGTTCCGACAGCCGGCCGAGCAGCTCCGGCGAGTTCGGCAGCGCCGTCAGGCCGGCCCGGACCGCCTGAGCGGCCAGCGATGGCTGTGACAACCGCACGTACGCGTCGGCAAGCGCGAGGTGCGCCGGCACGAGGCTCGGATCGAACATCGCGGCGTTGCGCCAGGCTCCGATCGCACGGCGATCATCGCCGGAGCCCGCATAGCACCAGCCGAGCACGAATGCCGCGGCCGCGAGCTTGGGGTCGGTCTCGAACGCCGCCTTCAGCTTGTGGGCGGCCGGTCCGTAGTCGCCGCGCGCGAACAGCGCCAGTCCTCTGAGAGCCTGAGCGTCGCCAGGCGTGTCATTCTCCGCCGGTCCGAGCGCGGCCTCGACCCGCCTCCAATCGCCCGATGCCGCGAACACGCCCGCGGCCTCGAGTCTCGCGCCGCGTGTCCGATCGCGAAGCAGGACGATGTATCGCTGTGCGACTTGGCCGCTCAACACGTCCAAAGGCCGGAGTACAGCGGGCGCGTTTTGGGCCGCGGCCGGTCGAATCCCTTGAAGCACGGCCACCTCGCGCACGAGCTCTGCGACCGTTTCGCCACCGGCCCGCACCACGGCTCGCGCCAGGTACTGGCCGGGCGGAACGCCTTCGAGCGGAAGTTCGATGCGCGCTTCACGGCTCGTGCTGGAACCCTTGGGCTTCACCTGCAGCAGCTCGGCGTCCGTCGATCTGACCGCGGCGGACCCGCCAAGGGGCGCGAGGTCGACCTTCACGACGACATCTCGCACCTGTTCCGGGGTGCGGCCATAGAGCTCGAGAGCGCCCGTGAGCACGTCGGAGGCGTAGGCTGAGGCGCGGACGGGAGGGCCAGAGGGCTGAATGGATCCCAGGATCAGATCGCTGACCGTCACGCCCGGCCGGTCAAGCGCCTGCACGACGAAGCCCCTGTCGGCGCTCCCAACGAGGCCGCCTGGTTCGCGCACCACCGCACGCATCAAGTACTCTCCCGCGGCAAGATCGAATTGCACGCGATAGGTTCCGACTCCGGTTGTCGCGGCCGGGCGGCTGGCGTCGGGCAACTGGATCACGTCGGTGCCGCTCGCGACGACGCGACCGTCGCGACGATCACGAACGGCGAAGACCACGTCTGCCGTGTCCTTCTTGCCGGCGACGGCCAGCGGCAATTCGGCCTCGAGGCTCATGAGGACCTTCTGCGCTCCCGGCGCCGTGCCGTGCAGCACGTACGTCGTGTACTCGACCCGCAGGCTCTGCTGCGGGAACGGTGAGCCGAGCGCGCCGTTTATGGCCCGCCGACGATCGACGGGCGTCGAATCGGAGGTGATCGAATACCCGGTCCGCGTTCCCACACGAGCGCCCGATTGCGCCACGTTGACCTTGACGCGCCGGTAGCTGCCACGCGTCTTGATGGCGTCGGGATGAGGCTCGAACCCGAGGACGTAGTAATCCTGCGACTGATCCGCGATGTTCGAGAGCGCGCGGTCGAGCCAGGACGACGCGTGATTGACGAGCGCTCCGTCCGTTTCGGCTGCCAGGGTGCCGAGGGGAGCGAGCCGACTGTGGATCTCCGCGTACGGCTCGTGCCCCACCGGCGTCATCTGGTGCGGATCGATTTCCCGTGCGTTGAGATCGAACGAATAGATGACGCTGTACGACTGCGCGGCCGCCGCGGCCGCCCGCTCCAGATCCGTGTTCAGATGGTCCGTGTAAAAGCCTTCCGAGAAGAGCAGGATCGATTTGCGCCCCTCGATGTTGCGCAAGGCGTGCATCAAATCCGCCAGCATCAGCAGGAAACGCCGGGCCTCTTCATCCGCCCGCGCGACGATCGTCCGCGCGTCCTCCTGCACGAGCCGCGTGAAGACGTTCGGATCGTCGGTGGTGCGCTGCACCACGCCGCCGACAAAGTCGGTGCTGGCTGACGCCTGCGACAGACCGGTGGCGACCCGAGTGAGAATCTCGTCGTTGCCGCGCACAATCTCGTACGCCTCGTGCACCCGCATCGCGCCGAGCGCGCCAAAGCCGATCCGTTCGAGGGCGCCGCGCACTTTCACGAGCTCCTTCGACACCTTCGCGACGTCGGGCGTGAAGTCGACCTGCGGTCCCGGTCCCGGCAGCGCGAACGCCGCGACGCGATCGCCGGGACGGATTCGGCTCTTCAGGAACTTTTCTGCTGCGATCCGCGCGCGTTGCTCGTTGCCTGTCGCGATGTGATTCTGATCGAAGACGAGCACGTAGAGATGCCCGCGCGCCGCCCCCTGGTTCGTCGACACTTCGGACGCGACCGTCCGGCGCGCGACTTCGGCGATGGTGCCGCTGGGTTCCTCGAGGTGCTCGAAGAAGACAATCGGGCGGGACTGGCCGTCCTCGAGCACCTCGAAGTCTTCTCGGTGAAGGTTCTTGATCGGACGGCCTTCATCATCGGTCACGCGCACATCGAGCCGAACGAGCTCGACGCCAGCCTTGAAGACAGGCTGGTTGGACGCGCGCCCGGGCGCCTGGGCGGACAGGCCGGCGACGTTCAACGCGCAAAGCGCGATCAGGAGGCGGATCGGGCGAGCCAGAAGACTTGTGGCCATATCGAGTTCCCGGGTTCCGCGTTCCGGCGTTCCACGTTCGCGGAGCGCGCCTCACTCGCGAGGCGCATCGTCCGCCAGGAAAGACAGGGCCGGCGACGAGGACACTCACCTCGAACCGGGAACCTGGAACGAGGAATTTGGAACAGCGCGGTTCTGGCCTCTCAGTCTACCACCGCCGGCCGGATCCGTGTGCAGGCGTTGGGGATACGGCTTGTTGAAGGAGAGCTTTCAGACGCGCGATATCCGCGCCGTACAACGCGGGCGGTGCGGTCGCCACGAAGCGCTCGAGGTACAGGCGAGCCTCTTCCCGTCGCCCCTGACGCACGAGCTCGGTGGCGAGATTGAACAGCGAATCGTAATCGCGCGGATCGAGCTCAACGGCTCTCGTCCAGCTCGCCAGGGCTGCCGGGACGTTGCCACTTTTCCGTTGCACCACGCCGAGGCCGGCATGCGCCCGCGCCGACTGCGGGTTAATTCCGAGAGCCTTCTCGAAGGCGGCTTGCGCTGCGGTCAGATGGCCGCGGCTGAGATGGACGGATCCGATATTCTCGACCGCCATGCCGTTGTCGCGATCCAATGTCAGGATCCGGACGAACGTCAGGAGCGCCTTGTCGGGCTGGTCCGCGCGTGCGTATGCGATCCCGAGAGCGTTGAGGGCGTCAACGTCGGGCGTGCTTGCCGCGGCCGCCGGCTCAAGCAGCGTCAGGGCTTTCTTCGCCTCGCCGGTTTCTGCCAGATACGTCCCGAGTCGCGCCTGCACCTCGTTCGTCCGGGCGCCCGCGCTGATGGCATTCTGCAAGGTCTCGGTGGCGCTCCGGACATCACCGCTCTCCCAAAAGAGCGACGCCAGTTGCAGGTACGCGAACGGCATGCCCGGTCGTTTTCCGATCACGTCGCGATAGAGCTGAATCGCTTCCCTCACCCGTCCCTGCTCGTACAGCTCAACGCCGCGCGCGATCGCCTGATCGAGCGAAATCAAACGCTTCGGGTCATCGTCCTCCGTATAGCGCACTTTCGGCGGCGCTGTGCCGCTGACATACCCGAGCGCCTGCAGTCTTGCGCGTACATCAGCGGCTTCGTCGCGCCGCTCGATCTCGGCTGCCGCGCCCAAGTCGCGGAGATGTGCCGAGAGCGCACGCAGACGTTCAGGACGACGATCCGAGAGATTCGATTCCTCGCGTGGATCCGCGCGAAGGTCGTACACTTCGGGAGTGGGCAGCTCGATGTATTTCTCGCGATTCACGATGATTCCGCGAAGCGGCGCCCATCCCCGATTGAGCATCGTCGACATCGCCTCGAAGTAGGACGGGCGGTCCGCCGCCTCCGGGCCGTTCGTCCCACGCTCGATGTCCGGCAGGAGGGAGCGTCCGGGCAGATCCGCGGGTGCTGAAATGGCGGCCGCGTCGAGCATCGTCGGGAAGATATCGACGTGCCGCACCGGCAGGGACGACAGGGCGGCACCAGCCTCCTCGGGTTGTCCCGGCGTGACCTGTGAGATGACGAATGGCACCCGCAAGGTCGCCTCGTACGCGAACAAACCGTGCGTCAGCTCGCCGTGGTCACCGAGCGCCTCGCCGTGATCGCCCGTGACGATGACGAACGTCGGTCGGGCGGCGGAACGCAGCTTCTCGAACAGGGGTGCGAGACTCGCATCCACATAGGCGACCTCACCGGCATACGGATCGTTCGCGTACCTGCCGGCGAATGGCTCCGGCGCCTGATACGGCGCGTGCGGGTCGTAGAGATGCAGCCAGGCGAACCATCGCGTCCGCTGCCCGTCGATCCATCGCATGGCCGCATCGACGACGAGCTCGGCGCGGCGTTCTGGGATCGCGAACGCGGACGGTAGACCCGCCTGCGCGTAGCGCTCATCGTAGACGTCGAAGTCGCGGTCGAGGCCGAAGCGTGAATCGAGCGGGAATGCGCCGACGAACGCCCCGCGCGCAAATCCGGCCGCTTTCATGACGGTCGCAAGGCTTCGGGCTTTCGAGGGCAGACGAAAACCGCTGTTGTCCCGGATCTCGTGCTGAAACGGATACAGCCCGGTCAGGATGCTGGCATGCGACGGGAGCGTGACGACCGCATGGGCGTGCGCGAAATCGAACCGGATGCCGGATCGCGCCAGCCGGTCGAGGGCGGGCGTGTCCGCCCGGCCGCCGTCGATACGAAGCGCGTCGGCGCGGAGCGTATCGACGGTCACGAGGAGCACGTTCTGGTCGGCGGTGCGGACGAGATGGATCGTGCGCGCATCCCGGCGCAGGACGAATGGGACGATGGCGAGCACCACGGCCAGGCAGACCATCGCGGCGAACGTCACGAGACGACGATTGGAGCGACGAGGTTCGTCGCGATGCGGCGGTCGGCGTGGCCTGTTCCGGGAGGTGCGAGCCATCGTGCATCCCGAGTCACGAAGTTTCGTCGCTCCGCCCCCGGGCCCTTCACTCGGCGGTTTGAGGCGAAGCTTCGTTACCGTCCGTCGGTCGGCTCGCGCGCGCCTGAGAACTGTTCCTGTGCCTGGCCGCGAACCGCGTCGGCGCGTGCCCGTTCACCGAAGATCGTCCACAGCTTCGCCGCGAGCGCATAGCCTTCGGGGGTGGGGACGGTCGCGATCAGGCTCTCGATCGCGCGTGCCGCATCGATGTCGTGACCCGTGGCCCGGTACAACATCGCCAGCCCCGCGTGAGCCCGCGTATTCTGCGGAAACAGTCGCAGCTCCTCGCGGAATTCAGCGACCGCTTCCTGATGGCGATTCAGGCGCGCCAACGTGTCCGCCGCGTAATAGTGGAGATCCGCCAGTTGCACCGTGCCGGTGCGTGACTCCCGGACCGCCTGCAGGAAATGCGTAACCGCGCGATCGTATTGCCCCGCTTTGTGCAGGATCATGCCGTCGACGTACGCCCGGAGCGCGGATCCCGGCTGTCGCCGGCTCGCGGCATCGGCTTCGCGTCGGGCGGCCTCGGGGTCGTTGCGGGCGAGGGCGATTTTAGCGAGCAGTTCGTGCGCGTTGGCGGCGACGCGCGGATCGGTCGCGAGCTTCGCGGCCAGCGACGCGTTGTCTGCCGCCTCGTCGTAGCGTCCGAGCGTCATCAGCGCGCCGGCCATCCCGGCCAGCGCGCCGGGCTCGGTCGATTTCAGCGTGAGAAAGCGTCTGTACGCCTCGACTGCACCTTCCGTCTGGCCCGCACGAATCAACAGATTCGCGAGCTGCTGCCAGACGTCCGCCATCGAGGGGTTCTCGCCGAGGATCTCGCGGAGGAGCCCGATGGCGGGAAAGAACCGCCGGTCGCCGGCAAGCTCCACGGCCCGGCGATATTTTTCGAGCACGTGAATCTTGTCTTTTGGATCCGGCAGGCTGGCGCCGCGGACGTTGCCGGCAACCTCGACTTGCGCGCCGACGTACCCGAGCGCCTGCAGCCGCTGCCGATCCTCGGGCGACACCTGCAAGGGCGTGTCGATCGGTTTCCCCGATACGAGCCGATCGAGCGCGGCCTTCATTGCGCCTTTCGTGGCAGGTCGTTCACGCGCGAGATTGCGTTGTTCCCGCGGATCCTGCGGCAGATCGTACAGCTCCTCGCGCGGCGCCGCGATGAATCGATATCGCGAATCCGTCAGGGCGAATAGCTCGCTCCATCCGAAGTGATACCGAGGATAGAGCGACTCGGAATAGATGCCTTCTTCCGGAACGGCTCCGTGGCCGCGGAAGAGGATGGCCTTCAGCGACCGGCCCGCGAGGTCCGCGGTTCTCGGCAGGTCGAGGAGGTCCAGCAGCGTTGGTACGAGATCGATGTGCTGCACGGGCGTGGCCACGCGCCGGCCACGAACGCCATCGGGCGTCTTGATGACCAGGGGGACGCGCAGGACCTCGTCGTACAGAAACACCCCGTGTTCGAGCTCGCCATGGTCGCCGAGCCCTTCGCCATGATCCGACAGCAACACGATGGTGGCCGACTCGTACAACCCGCGATCCCGCAGGAAACGGACGAAGCGGCCGACGAGCTCGTCGGAGTATGCAATCTCGCCGTCATAGGGAGCGAAGCGCGCGTAACGCTCCGGTGGCGAGTACGGCTTGTGGGGCTCGTAGAGATGGAGAAAGAGGAAGAACTTGGAGCTCGCCAGACTGTCAATCCAGCGTTGGGCGACTGCGACCGATTCGGCGCCGTCGCGCTGGACCTGACTGACCGATACCTCGGGCGACGCGGGCGGCAGCTCGCTGTCGTACATCTCGAAACCCTGAGACAGCGCGGTTTCCTTTCGGAGCACGTACGCGGACACCACGCCGGCGGTCCGGTAGCCCTGTTCGCGGAGCACCTGCGAGATCAGGCGCTCGCCGGGCCTGACGCTGAACCCGATGTTGTCGCGCACACCGTGCTCGAACGGCAGGCGTCCCGTCAGCATCGAGACGTGGGATGGCAGCGTTTGCGGCGCGTGACAGTACGCGCGCTCGAACAGCACGCCGTCTGCGGCAAGCGCGTCGATGGCCGGCGTCTGGACTTTCTGATACCCGTAGGCCGGCAGATGATCCGCCCGAAGCGTGTCGATGGAAATGAGGATGATTGGACCGACAGGCGCCGGGCGCCTGGCGGCGAACCACCAGGTCGCGGCCAGAAGGACGAGGGCCCCTAGGAGGCTCCAGGCGGTCAGCTTCGAGCGGGACCGGCGGGATGGAAAAGAAGGCGAGGCCGGGGATGGTGCCCGCCGGCCTCCGGATTGACCCGACATTCGAACTTAGTCCCAGCGGATGACCGCGCGACCGCGGCCCGCCTGACGACGCGAGGTTCCCGGCTCTGCGGCTGCGCCCCGACGCTTTCTCCGGGGAGGCCCGCTCGCGGCGAAGACCCTACTTCTTGAGTTGATCGATGACGGCCTTCGCCTGCGCCGCCTCGGCAGAATTCGGATCCGCTGCCACGACTTTCTCGAAATAGGACGCGGCGCCGGCCTTGTCACCCTTGTTCAGCGCGACGAGCCCAAGCTTGAACAACGGCTTGCCCCAGCTCGGATCCAGCTCGGACGCCTTCTGGTACCACTGCGCCGCCTGCTCCATCTCGCTCTTCGCGAACTTCACTTCACCCAGGCTGTAGAGCACCTCGCGCGTCGCGCCCGGACTGACAGCCGCCTCGGTCAGGATCTTGTCGGCTTCGGCGAATGCCTGCTGACGGGCCGCCTCATCTTTGGCGGTCGCGCCAATCTCGAGATGCGTCATCCCGATGGCGACCCTTGCCTTCTCGTTGGCTGGATCGCTTTTCAGGGCTTCAGCGAAGGCGGTGAGGGCCTTGTCGTATTCCTTCTTCTGCCGATAGGCGGTACCGATTTGGAGGTTGATAACCGTCAGCGACGGCGCTTTCGTCATGATGGCCTGGTAGGCCGCGATCGCCTCGTCGTACTGTCCCGCGTTGTAAAGCGTGTCGGCGGCCTGCAGCTCGGCCTGCAGCTCCTTCATGTTCACGCCGGCCAGCGCGCCACCACCGGGTCCTGTGGCGCCCTTGGCCAGCCTGAACGTGACGGGCGGGTTCTGCGAGATCGTCTGGACCCGGAGCTTGCCCTGGGAGGTGCGTAGCCAGGCGCTTCGGCGGTAAAGGTCCATTCTCCGCCCTTCAAGCCGATGATCGAGAAACGGCCCTTTGCATCGGTGGTCGTGGTGAAAGTGCTGGGCGATGCCGCCGGGTTCTCGGCCCTCACGGTCGCGCCCTTGATGGGCTGATCCGCTTCGTCCTTGACGACCCCGCCGACGCGGCCGGCTTGGGCGAACACCGGTGCCGCAGCAAAACACGCTATCGCAGTGAGAACAATGATGACGAAAAACGGATGAGCACGGCGCATGCTGTTACCCCAAATGAAGAAGTAAGGGTTGCGGGGCTCTCAGGCCCCTCGGCGGCCCGCCTACGTGATGCACGTCTTGAAGCTTGACCAAGTGCAGGGACGCTGCGGCATTAAAAGTATAATCCAAAATCCACGTCTATCCTGGCTGCTGACCTTCATCCCGCAATCGCATGGCACATACACGGCCTCTCGTGAGTCTGGCGTTGCTCGTCTTGGTCGGCGGTGCAGCCATCCCGAGCTCTTCGGCGCGATCAGGGCAGGAGGGTCACGCAAGCTCCGCCTCGGTTGACGCACCTGACGTGCGGGCGTTTGCGGCGGCGCCTTCTGACGGGGGCCTCGACAGGGTCATCCTTCGTCGGGTTGATGACCTCATCAGCGAGGCCATCGGCGACAAGAAGCTGCCGGGGGCCGTCCTGTTGGTTGGGCGGCACGGCCGGACGGTGCACGAAAAGGCGTATGGCAATCGAGCGCTCGTCCCCAACGTCGAGCCGATGACGCTCGACACGGTCTTCGATCTCGCGTCGCTCACGAAAGTCGTGGCGACGGCCACGAGCGTGATGATCCTGCTCGAGGAAGGAAGGCTTCGCCTGACGGATCGGGTGGCGGCGCTCATCCCGGGCTTCGGCCGTTATGGGAAAGACGACATTACAATCCGCGATCTATTGACGCACATGTCGGGACTCCGGCCGGACCTCGATCTCACGGAGGTGTTCAGCGGCTACGACAGCGCCATCCTGCGCGCCATCGACGAGGTGCCGGTCGCCGCGCCCGGCGATCGTTTCATCTACAGCGACATCAACTTCTTTCTTCTGGGCGACATCGTCGGGCGGGCGAGCGGCATGCCGCTCGACCGATTCGCCGCGGACCGGATTTTCGAGCCGCTGCGGATGCGCGACACGATGTTCAATCCGCCGGCGGCGTTGGGCGGCCGTATCGCGCCGACCGAGGCCTGCACGGCGATCGGATGGCCGTGCGGGACGCCGGGGGCGAAGATGCTCCGCGGCTTGGTTCACGACCCGACGTCGAGACGGATGGGTGGCGTGGCGGGCCACGCCGGGCTGTTCAGCACGGCGCGCGATCTGTCGCTTTTCTGCAGGATGCTGCTGGGCGGCGGCTCGCTCGAGGGGCAGCGCATCCTCTCGCCGCTGTCGATCGCGAGGATGACGACACCGGCGACGCCCGCCGGAGAAATCAACGCGCGCGGCCTCGGATGGGATCTCGGCTCTTCCTTCGCCGTCAATCGTGGCGACCTGTTCCCGCCGGGCTCCTTCGGCCATACCGGGTTCACGGGAACATCGCTCTGGCTCGATCCCACGACGGAGACGTTCGTCATCCTCCTATCGAATCGCGTCCACCCCGATGGCAAGGGCGACGTCACGACGCTGCGCGCGAAGGTGGCGACGGTCGTGGCTGCCGCGGTCACCGACCTGAGACCCGCCACGCTCGTTGGCACGAGATTCGGCGGAAACGCGCTGTCGCCGAGCGGTGAGGTGCAGCGGCCCTCACCGGAGCCGGTCGTGACCGGCCTCGACCTGCTCCGCGCGGAACGGTTCGCCCCGTTGCGCGGCCGGCGCGTGGCGCTGCTGACCAATCAGACCGGGATCGCGCGCGATCGATCCGCCACGATCGATCTGCTGAACGGAACCAAGGAGCTCACGCTCGTGGCGCTGTGGAGTCCGGAGCACGGCATTCGCGGGACGCTCGACGAGAAGAACCCCTCTTCGATTGACGAAGGGACGCGCCTGACGGTGCATTCGCTCTACGGCGAGACGCGGCGGCCGACTGTGGAGATGTTCGAGGGTATCGACACCGTCGTGGTGGATCTGCAGGATGTCGGCGCCCGCTTCTACACCTACCTGACCACGCTGGCGTATGTGCTGGAGGAAGCAGCGCCACGGAAGATCCGGGTTGTCGTGCTCGATCGACCGAATCCGATCAACGGGTTTCAGATCGAAGGGCCTGCTCTTGACGAGTCGTTGCTCGGATTCACCGGATATTTCCCGATGCCGATTCGTCACGGCATGACGATAGGCGAGCTCGCCCGTCTCTTCAATGCCGAGAAGAAGATCAATGGCGATCTGGTCGTGATCCCGATGAGGGGCTGGACGCGCGAGCGCTGGTTCGACGAAACGGGTCAGCCGTGGGTCAGCCCGTCGCCGAACATAAGGAACCTCAACGAGGCGACGCTGTATCCTGGCATCGGCGCGATCGAGAACACCAACATCTCGGTTGGTCGCGGCACCGACACCCCCTTCGAGCAGATTGGCGCGCCGTGGATTGACGGAACGCGTCTCGCTGCCGAGCTCAATGGCCGGCGACTACCCGGCATCCGCTTTTACCCGGTCGCCTTCACGCCGGCGTCGAGCACGTATGCCGGCGAGCGCTGCGAGGGCGTGTTCATGGTCATCACCAGTCGCGACGCGCTTCGTCCCGTCCGGACCGGCGTCGAGATCGCGGCGGCCCTTCATCATCTCTACGGCGCACAGTTCCAACTCGAGGCCGCGGAACGCCTGCTCGGCTCGCCCCGCACTGTTGCCCGGTTGAAGGACGGCGAAGATCCTGCCCGGATTGCCGCCGCCTGGGCAGACGATGAGGCGGCCTGGCGCCGCCGTCGCGCGCCCTATCTGCTGTATCCGTAGAGAAGCTCCGCAGAGACCACTCCCTCTCGTCCCGCGCGGGCCTGGGACTCGGGGCTCGGGACCCGGGACTCCGGGACTCCCTAGAGTTGGTAGAGCACCACGTAGACCAGCACGCCCGTTACAGAGACGTACAGCCAGATGGGAAGGGTCCACCGCGCAATCTGCCGGTGAGCGCCGTAGTGCCCGCGAAGCCCGCGCGTTAATGTCAGGAGCGACAGCGGAAGGATGACGGCGGCCAGCAGCACGTGGCTGACGAGGATCACGAAGTACACGATTCTCATGACTCCCTGACCCGTGTAGGCCCGGGATCCCGCGTTGGCGTGGTAGACGACGTACGAGATCAAGAACAGCCCGGAGGTCGCAAACGCCGCCATCATCATCGCGCGATGCTCGGCGATTTGCCCGCGCCGGATGAAGGCGTATCCGGTGAGGAGCAAGATGGCCGACACCGCGTTCAACGTGGCGTTGACGGCGGGCAGCGTCGAGAGTTCAATCATTGACGATTCGCGATCATCAGGGCCCAGAGCAGCGGCAGGTAGGTGATCGACCCGAAGAACAGCTGTCGCGCGGTGGAGGTGGACCGCGCGATTGCGAAACGAAGGGCGAGGAGCAGAAATCCCGCACCGAGAAGCACCGCGCCAGTCAGATAGGCCTGTCCGGCGAGGCCGAGCGCGGCGGGCGCGAGGCTGACGGGTACGAGCGCCGCGGCGTAGAGGACCACCTGGCGCGCCGTGCTTCCACCGTCCGGGTCAATGACCGGTAGAAGCGGCAGACGCGCGCGCGCGTAGTCCTCGCGGTACATCCACGCGATCGCGAGGAAATGCGGGAGCTGCCACAGAAACACGATCCCGAACAGCGCCAGGGCGCCCCCTCCGAGCTCGCCGCGAGCGGCAGCCCAGCCGATGACCGGTGGCAAGGCACCCGGCACGGCGCCGACCACGGTCGCAAACGACGTCCGGCGCTTGAGCGGCGTGTAGATGAGCGCGTAGGTGGACACCGTCGCCAAGGCGACGAGTGAGGCGAGCGCTCCCGTTCCGACCGCGAGCTGCAGAAGGCCCGCCATGGCGAGCGCCGCGGCAAAGCATGAGGCTTCGGCCGGCTGCAGGCGCCCGTCCGGCAGCGGGCGCGTCCGCGTGCGCTGCATGAGCGCATCGAGGTCCCGTTCTTCCACCTGATTGAACGCCGCCGCCCCGCCGGCGACCAGGGCGGTCCCGATCACGGTGTTAACCAGCTTGACGAAGTCGATGTTCTCGCCCGCGCCCAGGTAGAACCCCGCCATCGTGGTCGCGACGACGAGCGTGTTCAGGCGTGGCTTCGCGAGCGCCACGAAATCTGCAGCTCTCGCACGTCCCGTTCTCTCGCGCGAGGCGGCAATTGCGACGGCTTCGCCCTTCATCGGCCGGATCTCCTGACGTCGAAGGCCAGTGGGCCAGCGGCGGCCGGTGTGAAGGAGCTCGGTTCAAGACCCTGATCGTGGGCTGCGACTTCGTCGAGTCGCGTGCGGTGGACCCGCAACGTGAGGAGGAGACATGTCGCGAGCAGGACAGCGCCGGTGGCGACGTGGGCCGTGTTCACCTCGACGGCCTTCTTCGTCAGCACCGTCATGGCGCCGAGCGTAATCTGCGCCGCGACCAGCAGCACGGCGAGGACCGTCGGCTTGACGAGCTCAAGTCGGTCCTTGTGACGCGCGAACACTCGAATGAAGGTGCTGCACACAAGCACCGCCACGACCACGGCTCCGATTCGATGGATGAAATTAATGGCGATCGCCATCGTCCACCGGGGCGGCACGAGAGCGCCGAACGACAGCGGAAAATCCGGAATCGCGAGTCCGGCGCCTGTATGGCGCATCGTCGCGCCGACCAGAATCTGCAGATACAGGGTCGCCGACGTGGCGATCGTCAAGCGCGCGAGCCAGCGGTCGCCGGATGGGTCGGGGCGCGTCTCGGTGGCGGCACACGAGTATCGACGCCTCCATCCGTCTGACGTGACGAGCGCAATCGTCACCGTTAGACAGAAAAACATCTGCGCGAGCCCGGCATGCGCGACCGAGATTGGCGCGGGAAGAAAGTAGAGAACCGTGATGCCGCCGAGCACACCCTGAAGCACGACCGCAACGAGCGCGAGCACACCCAGCCTTCGCACCCAGCGCCGCCGCTCCTGCCACCAGAGCCATGCCGCGAGAGCGATCGTCAGCATCCCCACGGTGCTCGCGATGAGCCGATGCCCGTGCTCGTAGTAGATGCCGCCCACCATCTTCGACAGCGGGAACGAGAACATGAAGTACCCGTACGAGGTCGGCCAGTCAGGGACGGCAAGCCCTGAGCCGGTGCTCGTCACGAGACCGCCCGCGACGATCAACAACAGTGTGCCGGCCGCGACGAGCCGGGCGAATCGGTGAAGCCACATTGGCGGTGAGGTTCGGATCGGAAACGCACGGATGGAGCAGCGAACCGCTCCACCCGCCGGCCTAGCTCGCTTTGAATGTAAAGGCGAGGTCCTTGGTTTCCTTCGCGCCGATCGTTACGCTCTGCGTTTGCGTGCCGCCCTTCTCATGCCACGCCTCGATCGTGTATGTGCCGGCCGGCAGCTTGTTCAGCTCGAACTTGCCGCCCTTGCCGGAGACCGCGAAATACGGATGGTTGAGCACGCCCACGTAGGCGTTCATCCATCCGTGCACGTCGCACTTGAACGGCACCATGACTTCCTCGGTCGAAAACGTGTGCGTCGTCTTCATCCCCTGGATCGGCTGGCCGGTGTTGAACTCCTGGTTGACCTTCGGCACGGCGTGAATGTTGTGCAGCGTCGGATCGCTGTTCATGATCTCGAGGGGCTGGCCGACACGCAACCCGAACACGTGCGGGTGATAACGACAGCCCTTCTGATCGATCTTCGCGGGCTCGGTCGGCGTCTCGAACACGTACTTCGTGTCCAGGCCACCCTTCACGTAAACGAACACATTCGCGAGGCCGCCGTCATCGACGATGTAGTACTCGGTCGTCTGAGGGCCTTTCACCTCGCGCATGCAGACCGGATCCGCGTTCATCTTGATGACATCCTCCTTGGGCGGTGTGCCGTCGAGGACGACCTTGCCGGTGACGTTGCCGGCGTTCGATTCGTCGACTTTGGCACCCTCCGGCGCCGCGGCGGGGGAGGAGGGGGCGGCCGATTCGGGGGACGGCGTTTCGGTCGTGCCACCGCCGCCGCACGCTCCGGCAATGCCGAGCATCACCACGGACACGAGTGCCAACAGCTTTCGTGCATGCATCGCGATTCTCCTGATGGGAAAAAAAGCGTGAGACAGGAACATGGACAGGCGTACCGATGTTGGCCCAAACCACATGAATACCACACGGTCCGAGCCGGTGTAAATGCGGAACCGCCGGGTTGGAAGCCGGGCCGGCGCCGAGAATCCGGCGCCCGGCGGTGGAGGTCAACGCGCCTGCGCCGTGGCACTGGCCGGCGCGGCCTGCGCGCCCGCCTCACGCAGCTTTCGCATGACGCGGTCTTCGATCCAATGCGGATCCCACCATTCCACGGGGCTGACCATCCGGCCGTTGACGAGCATCGTGAAGTGGAGGTGGTCGCCACCGGCAAGTCCGGTCATTCCGCTTCGGCCAATCGTCTGCCCCTTCGTGACACGATCGCCGGGCTTCACGTCGAGCGAGGCGAGATGACCGTAGAGCGTCTGAACGCCCATGCCGTGATCGATGATGGCGCAATTGCCGTAGATGCCCAGGTAGTCCGCGTACAGGACCTTGCCGGTGTTGGAAGCGTGAACCGGGACGTTTGCCGTGACCGCCAGATCGAAGCCCAGATGCACCTGCTGATCGATTTCACGGCCCTTGTAGAAATAGGTCCGGTGATCGGCGAACGTCGATTCCACTTGTGAATTGCTCAATTGCGTGAAGGCGCCTTCCCACACAATCTGCGGCGAAGTCTCGGCCGCGAATGAGGCGATCTTGTCGGCATTCTTGCGTCTTAGTTCTCCGTTCACTCTGAGAAACGCCTGGAGCAGTTCCTCGTCGGTCGAGAGGGGCAGCGAGCCCAGCTCCGGCGAGTGTTCGACGATGTCCGGTACGGTGCGGCGCATGAACTCGTCGGTGATCTCGATGCGGCTGCGCCGCATCGGCTTGGGGAAAATGCGATGGTCGAAATTGGCGCGCGCGGTGTTGCCCGCTTCATCGCGCGCGAACAGCCTTATCGCGGTTCCCAGATCCTGGTCGTACACGAGCGCGAAGAAGCTGACCTTGAGCGCGAGGTCCGCGTTTGTCACGCCCGCGCCGGACGCAGGAAATCCGGGATAGAGCGTGTCGCCAACCTGGACGGCCGATTCCACTTCCGACGGAGAAACTCGATACACCGCCATTTCGGCGCCGCCATGATTGACGAAGTGATGCCTCGAGGCGATCGACAGGCGTGGCGGCGTGAACCGCAGCTCCAGGTCGCGCGACGCGATCGTTTCGAGTGTTCGCAATCCGTAGAGCACCGGCCGCGCGGCCGTGACGGTGAGGCGGGCAGGGCCGGGCCGCAGAGCGGGAATCGCGCGTTTGCCGAGAGGAGCCGTCACGCGCATCCGATTCTCGGCTTCCTGCTGAATCTTGGTGCCGGACGAGGGGTCGTCGAGAGAAAACACGCGATAGCGTTGTCCTTGCTGCTCCAGAAACGCGTCGAAGCGGCTCAGGCGCCCCTCCGCGTGGACCACCATCTCGAGCGTGCCGTCGGTCCCGACAGCCTTCCGCGGGCGCATGACCTCGATGGCAGGAGCCGCGGCGAATCCCGCCAAGAGGTAGCCTCCGCCAACCGCGACAATGATGACCAGAACGAAGATGCTCGCAATGCGCAGCACGTTGCAGCTCCTAGACATCTCCTAAAGCCGAACGGTGGCAGATGAAGCCAGGTTTTCTGTCATGAGCCTTAGGAGCTGTCTTAGGCGCGGCCGCCGTGGCGGCCGCGCAGCTACCAGGATGATGAACAAGGCTCACCACAGAGCGCACAGACCACACGGAGTCCAACTAACGTGGGGCTCCGCCCCACAC
>JACPPN010000322.1 GCA_016190995.1 Acidobacteriota bacterium
CACCGTGACCGTCTCCTGCAGCGACGCCACCTCGAGCTGCACGTTCACGGTGAGCGTTTGATTGACCACCGCCCGGACGCCTTCCCGCTTCAAGGAGCGGAAGCCCGGCAGCTCGAACGTGATGGCGTAGACGCCCGGCGGCAGGGCGATGAGCCGGAACGTGCCGTCCTCACCGCTCACGACGACCTGCGGCTGGATGAGCGCGGGGCTGGTGGCTGTCACCGTGACTCCCGGGAGCACCGCACCGCTGGTGTCGGTCACCGTCCCCATGACCCGACCACGCATCTCCTGCGCCGCCGCCGGCGCGGCGACCAGCAATGCGCACACGACGAGCACGCATGCCGCGAACCTTGTGTTCATCATGGATCCTTCCCTCCTGATGAATGCGCCAGGAGGCCTCCCACACAGGAGGGACATGCCGCCCGGCCACCCGAAGAAGCGCGTGAACGATCCGCCGCGGGCCGAAGAAAGCACGAGAAACTCGGACACGCTGAAGCCCGGGAAGAGCATTCGCCCTTCCCACGCACCCGTGTTGAACGGCTACCGATGTATTGCCCGGCGCTCGTACAGGAGATGACGGCTTGAAGGTCGGCGACCTTTATACCGCGACACGCCGGCAAAGGCACGCGTTTTCTTGCTCCTCATCCGGACGAACACATTCATGTTTTCGCACCAGTCGATCCAAAACTTCGTCGTAATAACGCTGATTGACCTGCGGCTGCAGGCTTCAGGCTACTGTTACCTATGTGTCCGGCCGCCCGGGCTTCAGGCCTGTCAAAGGCTCGGCTCTACATCGTGCCCGCGCGTCTGGCCACTCGTTGTCGTCCGAATGTCCGCGAAGTCGACTGCGACAGGAGCACACGCCGTGCCGAAGCCTGAAGCCTGCAGCCCAGGGACTCGGGACCCGGGACTCGGGACCAAAGATGGCGTCTCCCCGACCGCCGCACGACGTTCAGGGCCGGAAAATGTCTCCCGTCTCAAGACACAGGCAGCCGATACTTCGCGCCGCACCTGCTTTTTGGAGATCGATTTCTTTACGTGCGAAATGTTCATGAAGCTGGCATAATGCGCCCGCGGTTCTGAACAGAGGCTGGCCATGCCCGTCTACACTTCGCATCTCGTGGATTTCCATGGTCTCCAGATAGAGTCCCGAATTCGTCAGGAGCGGCAGCGCAAGGGGCTGTCGTTGCGGGATATGGCGGCGCGGACGCAGATTTCCGCGGCGCGGCTGTCGAACATCGAGACCGGCAAGAAGGTGCCCGATGTCGAAGAGGTCACGCAGATTGCCGCCGCCCTCGAGGTGCCGATCGTTGCGCTGGTTCCGCCGAGCGTGCAGCATCACTACCTCATCAAGCGGGCCAAACACCTGAGCGACGAGCCGCCCATCGCGCGCCGGCTGATGGGGCCGGAGCCGGGCCCCGAGCGCCACCACAATTCGGTGTGGCCCCTGGCCGATGCGTTCGTCGGCAAGCAGATGGAGCCGGTGCTGGCGCACATCCAGCCGCTGCCGGACGACGTGCTCCACTACATCAGCCACGATCACGAAGAGTTCATGTTCGTGCTGCGCGGCGAGGTCGAGAGCTTCCTCCAGACCAACGACGGCCTGAAGACGGAACGCCTGCGTCCGGGCGACTGCGTCTATTTCCGGTCATACCTGCCTCACTGCCATCGATCCGCCACCGCGTCTCCCGCTGAGACCCTGAACGTGATCTACTCGCTGCGTGGCGGTATCGATCTCGACAGCGACGAGCTGGGTGCGTCGCCCCACCATTTCTACCGTCGCGGCGTGTACGGCAACGTCCTGAAAGAAGTGGCCGAGAAGATCGCGCTCTTGCGGCGCGCGCGCGGCCTGACGGTCGCCGAGCTCGCCCAGATGGTCGGGCTCAAGCCGCGCCAGCTCGCGCACATCGAGCGCGGCGAAACAACGCCCGACCTCGCGCTGCTCCATCGGCTCTCGGTCAAGTTCCGGCGCCCGCTCGAGTACTTCTTCGCGACGACGCTCGAGAGTCAGCCGTCATACTTCGTCCAGCGGGGCGACAAGGTGAGCGAGCTGCCGACCCGCGAGCGCCGCACCGACGGCGAGCGCAGTGACGCCACGAACGTTTTTCGCGCGCTCGCATCGGGGTTCCCGGGACGCGGCGTGCACCCGTACTACGTGCAAATCAGAACGCGCGAACCCGCGCTTCTCAGACCCGAGGAGCACCCCGGCCAGGAGTTCATCTACGTGCTGGACGGCGAGATCGAGCTCGTGACCTATGTAGGTGACGAGCAGGTGACCGAGATCCTGCGACCCGGTGACGCGCTGTTTCTCGAATCAAGCGCCCCGCATCTGCTGCGCGGCCACTCGCGGAATCCGTACGCCGACACGAGCGCCGAGATCATCGACGTCTTCTGGGTGCCGCTCGGCGAAGACTACCTGTTCACGCATTGACGCGCCCGCGCCGGTGGCGAACGGCCGTTCCGCTAGGAGCCCGTCTGAGTAACTATGAACGGGCTCCTAGTAGAACGGCCGTTCGCCGCCAATGTCCGACTGACACCTCATTCCACGAGAACCAGGGCTTGCTGAAAACAACCGGAGGCAGAAGTCCGCTAGAATCTCACCCGACATCGGGGCACCTCGCATGACAACGACGACGCTTGCGGCCAAGGCCAAGGACACCGCCGGTTCGACACACTCCGTCTCGCTGGGCATCCAGGTGGTGATCGCGCTCGTCGTCGGCCTCGCGATCGGCGTCGCGATCTCGGCGAGCGGCAGCCCCGCGCTCCAACAGGGCGTCGAGTGGATTGAGCTGGTCGGCACGCTCTGGGTGAACGCGATCCGGATGACGGTCATCCCGCTCGTCACCTGCGTGCTCATCGTCGGCGTCAACTCGACGACGGCCGCGCGGGTGGTTGGGCGGGTCGGCGCACGCGCCTTGCTGCTCTTCCTGCTCATGCTGAGCGTGGCCGCGATCGTCACCGCGCTCGTCGCGCCGCCCCTCATCGATCGCGTGCCGGTCGATCAAGACGCGAGCGCGAGGCTGCGTGCGTCGGCTGCCAGACCCGAGCTGCCCGAGGGGGCGCCGCCGCCGACGTTCCGGTCGTGGGTATCGGGCCTGATTCCGTCGAACCTCTTCAAGGCGGCCGCCGATGGCGCGATCCTGCCGGTCGTGATTGCGGCGCTGCTCTTCGCGCTGGCTGTCGCGCGCACCTCGCCCGAGATCCGCGGGGCGCTGGTGCACCTGTTCCAGGGCTTCGCGGATGCCTTGTTCGTCCTCATCCGCTGGGTGCTGGCGCTCGCGCCGGTGGGCGTCTTCGCGCTCACGGTCGGGTTCAGCAGCCGGCTCGGCGTGGGGGTCGCCGGCGCCCTGACCGCCTATCTCTTGATTCTGCCCGGCCTGCTGCTGGCGTTCACCCTGTTGCTGTATCCGGTGGTCTGGCTGGGTGGCGGAATACCGATCCGACGGTTCGCGCGGGCGTGCGCGCCGGCCCAGATAGTCGCGTTCAGCTCCCGTTCGTCGCTGGCCTCGCTCCCGGCGCTCATCGAAGGCGCAACCGAACGGTTGAAGGCGCCCCCGGTCGTGAGTGGATTCCTGATCCCGTTCGCGGTGTCGATCTTCCGCCTGAACATTCCGGTGGCCTGGACGGTGGGCATTCTCTTCATCGCGCATCTGTACGGCATCGCCCTGACCGCGCCCCAGCTCGCCACCATCGTGGTCACCTCTGTGATGATGAGCTTCAGCGCGCCGGGCATTCCCAGCGGCAGCCTGTTCTTCATGGCGCCGCTCGTGACGAGTCTCGGGATTCCCGCCGAAGGCGTCGGACTCTTGATCGCCGTCGACACCATTCCCGACATCTTCAAGACGACGTTCAATGTGACGGCGGACATGGCGGCGGCAGCGATCCTGTCGAGGCGGGTCGACGTCTAGGAGCCCGTCTGAGTAACCCTGAACGGGCTCCTAGTAGGCGCGTCGCGTGACGCGCGCCGCGCAAAAACACTCGAAATTTCTCCGGCGAAGCCGGCCTACTAGGAGCGTGTTGCCCTTTCTCGGACACTGTCCCATGAGCCGCGGCTCACCCCGACGCATGAAAATGGGCCTTGTGGTCTCTCATCGCCGGGCCCACAACATGTTGCGGAGTTTGCGCTATTTTCTGAGCACGCTCCTAGCAGGATGCC
>JACPPN010000009.1 GCA_016190995.1 Acidobacteriota bacterium
CGGGCCGTAACCGACCGAGCGTGTGGCGCATCCAATGGGTGTCGGGCAATCACCTGTGAGGGGAAGCGCGCCACGTCTAACGGTGTTATAAAGAGAGCGGGCGCATCCAGATTGCGAGCAATGGTTGCACGGCCACGGCAGGCCTTGCGGCAGCTGTTCCGGCAGCATGTCCGAGACTTCGAAGATGCTCATCAAACACGCCGACGACATCCGGTCCTCCGAAATCACGCCCGAGCGGGCGTACGTCAATCGCCGCCAGTTCATGCAGGCGGCAGGCGCAGCCCTCGCGGCCGCCGCTGGCGCCCTCGCGCCCGAGTCGCCTCTGGTGACGGTCGCCGGGGCCCAGGCCGCCATTTCGGGCGTTCGCAAGGGGCCGTTCGGGACCACGGAGAAGTGGAACTCGTTTGACGACATCACGCACTACAACAACTTCTACGAATTCGGCGTCGACAAGACCGATCCGTCGCGCTACGGTGGCTCGCTCAAGACCAAGCCCTGGACGGTCGCCGTCGAGGGGCACGTCAACAGACCGGCGACCTATCATCTCGAGGATCTCGTCAAGCCGCATGCTCTCGAAGAGCGCGTCTATCGCCTTCGGTGCGTCGAGGCCTGGTCGATGGTCATTCCCTGGATCGGATTTCCCCTTGCCGACTTCGTCAAGAGGGTCGAACCGACGTCGAAAGCCAAGTACATCGAGTTCACAACGTTGCTCCGTCCCTCGGAGATGCCAGGCCAGCGCCGGAGTGTCCTCGATTGGCCGTATACGGAAGGGCTGCGGCTCGACGAAGCGATGAGCCCGCTGACCATCCTCGCGGTGGGCCTGTACGGCAAGACGTTGATGAATCAGAACGGCGCGCCCATTCGGCTCGTCGTTCCGTGGAAATACGGGTTCAAGAGCATCAAGTCGATTGTCCGCATCCGCTTCGTCGAGAAACAGCCAGCGACGGCGTGGAACAACGCGACGCCGGGCGAGTACGGGTTCTACTCGAACGTGAATCCCGACGTGGACCATCCACGCTGGAGTCAGCAGACCGAGCGTCGGATCGGCGAGTTCTTCCGGCGCAAGACGCTCATGTTCAATGGCTACGGTGATCAAGTCGCGAGCCTGTACGCGGGGATGGATTTGAAGAAGTCTTACTGACTGTCGACCCCATGTCCGAAGGCCAGTTGATTCGACGTGTTCTGAAACCGGCACTGTTCGTCGCGGCGCTCGTACCCTTCACGCTCCTGGTGTGGCGGGCGGCTGGCGACGATCTCGGCGCGAATCCGATTGAGGCGATCACGCACGAGACCGGCGTCTGGGGACTGCGGTTCCTCGTCTTGACTCTCGCGATCACGCCGCTTCGAGGCTTGACGCGCTGGCACGCGATCATCCGTTTCCGCCGCATGCTCGGTCTCTTCGCGTTCTTCTACGCGTGCCTGCATCTCGTCACCTTCGTGGTCCTCGATCACTTCTTCGACATGCGGCAGATCCTGGCCGACGTCGCGAAGCGGCCGTTCATCACGGCGGGGATGCTGGGGTTCGTCACGCTCGTGCCGCTCGCGGTGACGTCCACGGCCGGCTGGATCCGACGGCTCGGGGGCGGGCGCTGGCAGGCGCTGCATCGATTGATCTATGTGAGCGCCAGCGCCGTCGTCTTTCACTACTGGTGGCTCGTGAAGGCGGACACGCTGCGACCGAGCATCTATGGCCTCATCATCGGTGCCCTGCTCGTCTTCCGCCTGATCGTCTCCTACGGTCATCGTCTTTTTCGGACGCGCTGGCGTCGCGCGCCCCGTGCACGGCGCCCGCGTGCGACGTTCTCCCGCAACGCACCGCCAGAACCCGGAACCTGACACGCGGGAACCGAAACCCTGGAACCTGGCACCGTGGAACCCGGAACGTTCTCGGCGGGCGGGTCACGTCCGCGTCTGCCCGTTCACCGGCCGATATGGCCAGTTCGGGAAAAAATGGGCACTTGACGCGGGAAGGTCGATATCCTCTGCATGTATTTGACTATCCGGACAAACGGCTGATAGGACTTCGGGCCACGGCCGGGCGCCGCGTGGCACCCACTGCAGGAGCAGTCATGCACAAGCCGATCAAGTTCATGGAGAAGGGGTTGTCGTGGGCGGCCACGGCCGCGTGGACCGTGTATGAGGTGGCCGGTCGAGTGGGCCAGAACCCTTCCTTTACGCCCGCGTGGTCCGACAAGCCGCTGCTCAAGTCACACGAGAAAGTCAAGCCGCCGCTCGGCTGGCCGCGCGAGACCGACTCGCTGTGCCCCACCTGCGTACGCGAGGCGCGGCAGGCGATTGTCGACGGTAAGCGGGACTACACGGTCCTGCTTTCCGAGAAGATCGGCGAGATCAAGGCGCAGATCATCGAGCGCGATGGCAGGATCCTGATGGTGAAGGATTGTCCCGTCCACGGGCACTTCGAGGACGTGATGGCGATCGACACCGCCTTCTTCAAGCACCTCGAGGAGGTCTTCCCCGGTCGCGACATCCGCGCCCACAACGACGAGAAGCTCCACAACCACGGCAGCAGCACGATCAAGCATGGCCGCGGCGCAGTGCTCACGGTCGACCTCACCAAC
>JACPPN010000314.1 GCA_016190995.1 Acidobacteriota bacterium
GAAGCTCCGCCTCAAACCGATGCGTAAGCGTTCTGACGTCGGAGGCCCCGCTTCGTGACTCCGGATCGAGTCGCGACTCCAGGGCGTGCACGACAGGTGTGACATAATTTTTCGCATGAAGGCGACACTATTCCGCCTAGAACTGGGAGGGCATTCACATTTCTCGCGCACGATCCTGGTGGTCGTCAGCGCCGGCCTGGCGCTCGTGATACCCGGTCTTTCTGCGCAGTCGCCTGACGATCCGAACGAGCTGGTCAAGGGCGCGCGCAAGGCGACCGCGGCGGGAAAATACGACGAGGCGCTTGCGCTCTACGACAAAGCGGTCAAGCTCGATCCGAAGTCCTACGAGGCGTATCTCGGGGCGGGCTTTGCGCTCGATCTCAAAGCCGACTACGCCGAAGCAAGACGCCGGCTGGCGCGGGCCATCGAGCTGGCGACGGACGAGACCAAGTCGCAGGCTCTGACCGCCATGGCCGTATCGTTCGCGTTCGAGGCCAACGCGCCCGAGGCGGCGAAGTACTACGAGCAGGTGTTCGATCGCGCGCTTGTGGCCGGCCGGTACGATGCGGCGGCGGAGACCGCAAACGCGCTGGGCCGCGTGTATCTGGAGTCGGGGGACATCGACAGCGCAGCCAAGTGGTACCAGACGGGCCACGAGCAGGCGGACCGCCTGTCGGGCCTTCCCCGGGATCAGATCGATCTCTGGACGATGAGATGGATGCACGCCCGGGCGCGTCTCGCGGCGCGCCGCGGCAGGCACGAAGAGGCCCGGCAGCTTGCCAACGAGCTGAAGGCGCTCGTCGACAAAGGGAACGCCAACGCCGAGCAGCGGCCCATCTACCAGTACCTGGCCGGATACCTCGCGTTCTATCGCGGCGATTACGACGTCGCCATCGGCGAGCTGCTCAAAGGGGATACAAAGGACGTCTTCATCATCGGGCTGATTGCGCGCTCGTACGACCAGAAGGGTGACTTGACGAACGCGCGGATCTACTACGAGAAGGCGTTGCAATCGAGCGCGCACAACATCAACAACGCTTTCACGCGACCGTTCGCGCGGGCGCGGATGAAGGCGCTCGCGCGTCGAGTCCCGTCCCTGGGCCAGCTTGGATCGGGCGTCAAAAGCGTCTACCGCGGCGCGCGCTGAGAGCGAAGGGTTGAAAAATCGAAGGGTTGAACCGTCGTGGGTTCACAATCGCAATTCCATGAACTTCGAGCCGGCGATTGGATTAAACCGGTACGGCTCGATGGCCACGAAGCCGAGCGAGTCATAGAGCGCCTGCGCGGCCTGCATGAACGGCAAGGTGTCGAGGCGCATGCGTTCGTACCCCAGGTCGCGCGCGCGATCGATGACGCGGCGCGCGAGGAGCCGTCCGATCCCGCCGCCACGAAACCGGGGACGCACGTAGAGCCTTTTCATCTCGCAGACCCCAGCTGCCAGCGGGCGCAATCCGACGCAGCCAGCGAGCTCGTCGCCATCACGCGCCAGCAGCAACGCGCCTCGCGGCGGCGCGTAAATCAGGTCGATGTCGGCCAGCTCGCGCGCGAAGTCCTGGAACGCCAGATCGATCCCGAGCGACTCGCCGTACTCCGCGAACAGCGTGCGCGCAGCCGCGTATCCGGCAACGTCCGCGGCCTCGTCAATCGCCACTGTCGGCACGGTGTTCTTCCCGGGTGAGGATCGGCGGGCCTGAAGGTCGGCCGCTCCCCGTTGACGGTTCGCCCTTCGACACTGGAGTCCGGCTAAAGCCGGACGCTACGCGTACACGCAGTCCTCAGGCGCGCGCCGGCCGGGCCGCCGCATCGGCCGCACGCGCGACCCGCTGGCCTTCCGCCACGTCGACGAGCGACAGCAGCGCCGCCCCGATCGCGAAAAAGGCGATGACCGACAGCACGGCGTTGCGGCTCGATCCCGTCATCGCGATCGTCGCGGCAAACACCGCCGGGCCCGCGATGCCGGCGAACTTCTCGAAGACACCGAAGAAGCCAAAAAACTCGGACGACTTGTGACGCGGAATCATGCTGGCGAACATGGACCGGCTGAGCGCCTGGCTGCCACCCTGCACCGTGGCCACCATGAGGGCCAGCACGTAGAACTCGGTCGCGTCCGTCATGTGATACGCCCAGATGCTGATGCCGGTGTAGATGGCGAGTGCGAGGAAGACGGAGTTCTTCGCGCCGATGCGCCCGGCGAGCATGCCGAAAAGAAACGCGAACGGCACGCCGACGAACTGCACGAGAAGCACCGCCGCAATCAGGTCCTCCTGCGCGATGCCGAGCTCCGCACCGTAGGGTCCGGCCAGCCGGATGATCGTGTTGATGCCGTCGTTGTAGATCGCGAAGGCGACGAGCAGGAGGAACGCGTTCTTGTAGGCGCGAAGCTCCCGAAAGGTCTCGCCGAGGCGACGGAACGCAGTCAAGAGCACGCTCGCGCGGCCGGGCTCGTCGGGTTCGAGCCGTCGTGCGGGTTCCGGAACGCGGCGGAACAGGGGGACGGAGAAGATCAGCCACCAGACTGCCACGCTCACGAATGAAAGGCGGCTCGCGGCCGCGGCGCTCGGGAGACCGAACATCGCCGGCTTCACAATCCAGGCCAGGTTCAGGCTGAGCAGCAGGCCGCCGCCCAGGTAGCCGATGGCGTAACCCGCCGCCGAGACCCGATCCATCTCCTCGTCGCCCGCGATGTGCGGCAGAAGCGAGTCGTAGAACACGAAGCTCCCAGAGACCCCGATGTTCGCAATCACGAACAAGATGAGGGCGAGCAGCCAGTCGCCGCGAGAGATGAAGGCCATCAGCGTCGTGGTCGAGACCCCGATGCCCATGAAGAGGCCGAGCATCTTCTTCTTGACGCCGGCGTAATCCGCGACCGCCCCGAGGATTGGCGAGATGACCGCGATGATCGAAAGCGCGATGGTCGTCGCGGTGGCGAGATACTGGTTCGCGATGGAGGGCGCGAGGGCCGCTGCGGCTTCCTTGGTGAAGTAGGTGGGAAAGACGGCCGTGATGATCGTGGACTGAAAGGCGGAGTTCGCCCAGTCGTACATGGCCCAGGCGCGCAGCTCCCGTCGGTCGAGCCCCAGCCTCTCGAGCAGACGAATCATCACTAGACCGGGGCTCTGCCCCGGACCCCGGCTCGGTCGCTCGCGGGGACCCCGACGCCCCGCGCCGCTCCCTCGCAGGCGCGCCGTGCGCGCCTAGGACCGCTATGCGGCACGGCGTTGCCCGACACCCAGCTCTCTGAGGCGACCGTGCCCACAACGAGAACGGAATTCTCGTAAGGCGCCGGATAGCGGTCCGGTGCTCTTCCGCTCAGAACGTCTTCCTCGCGACCCATTCCCGGAGCAGCGAATCGATCACAGCGTAACGGGTGTCCTCGCGCATGACGAGATCCGTGCGAACCAGCGCGGCGAGCGCGGCCTGGACGGAGGACGCGCCCCCGAGCCGGTAGCGAACGCGGGTGTCCGCCGAGAGCAGCTCGCGCCCCTCCTGGAGGACGACCGCGCGCAAGGCGCTTCGCTGCGGCAAGGTCAGTCGCTGCCAGATGCCGTCGAACAGCGGACCCTGCTCGGCCAGCAGGCGGCCGAGCGTCGCGTGGAGATCGTCGGCGGTCACCTTTCTCCGCCCCGCCGCCCTGGCATCGTCCCAGGCTTCGTGCGCGAGGCGCTGGACATCGTAGGGAAGATTGCCGGCGAGCTCGACGATCGCGGCGCCGAGCCCCGGCTCCGTTCGCATGCCGCTCCGGCGAAACCGCGTCTCGACAAACGGCGCGAACACAGATTCCGGGATCTTTCCGAGCCGCATGACCGGTCCGGCCTTGTAGAACGGCCGGCGGGGTCCCAGCATACGCTCCATCAAGGTCGGCTCGGAGCCGGCGAAGACGTACCCCACGTCGCGCTGGCGCTGAATGGTCGCGCGCAACGCGTGCTCCACCGAGCCGCCGTCGAAGGCCCCGACCGCCTGGAACTCGTCGAGCGCCACGACGACTTTCCGGCGGCGGGTGCGGGCGATGTCCTGCGGCAGCCGGAAGACCTCCGCCGCCAGGCGCGAGACATCGCGCCCGGTGGCTGCGACCGGGAACGAGACGGCCAGCTGGCTCTCACCGGTCGGCGCGACCTCGTACCTCACCTCGGGCCGCACTGACTGGATGGCCTCCCTCAGCCAGGCGCGGGCCCTGTCGATGCGCGTCTCCGCCTGCAGCAACGCGCGCGCGTACCCCTCGAGAAATGCGGCATAGGAGCTGTAGCTGCTGACCGTGATGTCGATTGTGAGGGCGCCGTATCGGGCGAGCGTGCCCAGGGCCTGCCTGATGAGGGACGACTTGCCGTACCGGCGCGGCGAGATCAGAAAGACCTTTTGGCCGGCCCCGAGATCGCCGACGAGGCGGTCGAGCTCGTCCGCGCGATCGACGAAGGCGGGCAGCGTGACGATCTCTCCGTAGACGAAGGGATTCTGGTCCATAGATGATGTTCACCGCCGGGCCCGGCCGCCGCGGAGCAAAGGGCACTCACCACAGGCACAGGCCCTCACCACAGAGAACAGTCGAGTAGGGAGCGGGGATGAGCCGCTCCCCCTCATCGAACCGGACATGCAGATTTCCAGCATCCGGCTCACCGACACGCGTCGTCACAAGGCCCACACAAGGAGCTGACGGCCCGCC
>JACPPN010000331.1 GCA_016190995.1 Acidobacteriota bacterium
CGACTGACTCCCGTCCCCCGCCACCAGCGGCGCATCGCGCACGATCACGTCGCCGAAGGGCCGCTGCCCGAACAGCTCCGTGAACACCCGCACCGGCGCCCGCGTCGGGAACCCCGCCCCCACGCCCCACGTGAACAGATCGTTCAGGTCGACCCCGTCGGGGTCGAGCCGCAGCACCACCCCCGCCGTGCCCGACAGCTCCACCACCTGGTGCACGTCCTTGCTCACGATGCCGTCGATCCCCCAATCGAGCTTGCCCGTGCTCACCCCCTCCTGACTGCTGCCCGTCGGGAGCTTCACAAACGTGCGCCCCGCCAGCGCCACCGGCGCCTCGCGCCCCTCGGAGAGCACATTCACCTTCGCGCCGAACACCGAATCACCGAAGTTGTCCCCCAGCCAATCCTGGCGAATGAACGGGTAGTCGTCGAGCACGCCCCCCACCGCCGGGTCAGTGTCGAAGATCGGATGGTTGTGATCACGGTCGATGCGCGTGTCGACCCGGATCGACCCAAACAGCTCCACCCGGTCCCGGATGCCGAACGCAAACGTGCCGATGAAATGCGACAGGTCGGTCTGCCCTTGCTGGTAATCCCAGTTGGTCCGGTAGCCGCTCACCGAGAATCGCTCGTTCGGCAGGATCTCCGCGGTCGGCACAAACCACAGGCCCGTGTCCCCCAGAAAGGTGGTCGTCGCCGGTCGCGTGTCGACGACCATCGGGCCGTTCGACGTTGCCTGCTCTGTCTGAGCCGTTGCGGCAGCCGCCACCGCCAGGCAGAAGACGGTCACTGCGGGAATTCTGACTGTCATACAGCCCTTTCGTGAAGTGCTCACCAGGGAGCTCAGCCGTAAGATTCTAGGCCGGAGCCGTTTGGTCCGTCAACGGTGCGGCACGCGAAACCTTCTCAGGATTTCCCGCGAAAAAGGGTCAGATGGCTGACCGCTTCTGGAACAGCCACGCGATCACAATACTGATCGCGTACAGGGCAAACATCGGAGCGGCCATGAGCGTCTGGGACACGACGTCGGGGCCCGGCGTCAGGATGGCCGCGACGATGAAGATTGTCAGGATGGCGTACTTCGTTTTCCGGATCAGGAAGCCGGCGGTAATCATCCCCATGCGGGCCAGGAAAAACACAATGGTCGGCATCTGGAAGACGAGGCCGAACGACAGCAGCATCTTCGTGTAGAGGGAGAACGCCGGCTCGATCTTCGGCGTGAATTGCATGTAGTCCTTCGAAAAACCGGCGAAGAACTTCCACGCCCAGGGAAAGACCATGAAGTGGGAGAAGAGCGCACCCATGACGAAAAAGAAGGTCGCGAGCGCAACGAACGGGATCGCGAACTTCTTCTCGTGCGAGTACAAACCCGGCGCGACGAACAGCCACACCTGCCACAGGATGATCGGCGCCGCCAGCACCAGGCCGGCCAGCGCTGCGACTTTCATGTAGAGAATGAACGCTTCGGTGGGCTCGGTGTAAATCAACTTGCCGCCGGCGGGCAGTGCCTGCTGGAGTGGCCGCATGATGAAGCCGAAGATATTGTCGATGAAGAGAAGCGCGACGCAGAATCCCGTGAAGACCGCGCCGACCGCGATCAGGATCCGCTTCCGGAGCTCGTCGAGGTGCTCCAGAAACGACATCTTTCCCTCGCCGAGCTCCTGGTCCTCGGAAACATCGCCGTTCGAACGGTCGTCGAGATCCTCGATGGGGCCGCTGGAATCTGCGAGGTGTGGCGAGCCGGGGGACGCACGCAACGCCGTCAAGCGTCAGGCGCTGGGGTCTGGCGCGCGCCGGGCTGGCTGCCCGGCGTCGGCGGCGGGTCCTGCGTCCGCTGCTCCTCGACGCGGATTTCTTCTTCGAGCGTGTTCTTGAGCTCGTTCGATGCGCGTTTGAACTCGGACAGGCTCCGGCCGAGCGAGCGGCCGAGCTCCGGCAGCTTTCGCGGACCGAAGATGATCAGCGCGATGAAGAAGATGACGATCAGCTCCGGCATTCCAATTGACCCAAACATGGTGACTTCCTTTTGTGCGGATGCTGCCGCAAACGGCTGATTGGATTATAGAAACGTGAGAGGGTGCGGTCAAGTCGTCACCGTCCCCTGTCTGGCTCGAAGTCATTGCAACATCTAGGCTTATTTGTTACGATGCTTTTCATGCAGAGATATCGGTCGCTCTCGGCGGCGACCTTCGCCGTGGTTGTTTCGGCTTTGGTCGGCGGTTCCTTCGGGCGCAGCGCGCTCGCCACGCAATCCTCACAGGACAAGGTCTCCCGTCACTACAAGGTTTTCACCGCGGCGCTCGTCGCCATCGAAAGCCAGTACGTGGACAAGGTCGAATCGGACCGGCTCGTCTACGGTGGCATCAACGGCATGCTCCAGACGCTCGATCCCCACTCCACGTTTTTCGATCCGCGCGCGTACGCGCAGTTGCGCGAGCGCCAGGAAGGCCGCTACTACGGGCTCGGGATCACCATTCAGGTGGTCGATGGCGACATCACGGTCGTCAACCTCTTCGAAGGCTCGCCTGCGTACAAGCAGGGCATCCGGCGGGGGGACGTGATCGCCACCGTGGAGGGCGAAAGCGCCAAAGGGTGGACCAGCGAGCAGGCCGTGCGGCGGCTGCGCGGTCCGAAGGGCACGTCGGTCAGGATTGCGATCCGGCGCCGCGGCTACGAGCAGTTGATCGACCTGAGCGTGGAGCGGGATGAAATCAACATTCCGACGATTCTGGGCGCCTTCATGGTGGACTCGACGACCGGGTACGTACGGCTGCGCGATTTTTCGGAAGCCACCGATCGCGATCTGAGCCAGTCGCTGCAGGAGCTTGCGAGTCAGGGCATGCGGCGACTCGTGCTCGACCTGCGTGACAATCCCGGAGGACCGCTGGATCAGGCCATCAGGGTATCCAATCGCTTCCTGCCGAAAGGCGATCTCATTGTCTACACGCGCGGCCGCATCGCGAATTCGGACCAGGATTATCGGGCCACGGAAGAGAGCGAGTTCGTCGACCTTCCGCTCATCGTGCTCGTCAACCGCAATAGCGCGAGCGCATCGGAGATCGTGACCGGTGCCATTCAGGATCACGACCGCGGCCTCATCGTCGGCGAGACGACGTTCGGCAAGGCCCTGGTGCAGTCGATCTATCGCATCAGTGAGGGCGCGGGCGTGGCGCTGACCACCGCGCGCTACTACACGCCTAGCGGACGCCTGATTCAGCGGCCGTGGGACGGGAGCTTCGACGAGTATCTGAGCTACACGCTCCGCGACCAGGAGCCGGAGCGCCCGCACACAGGCGCGCAAGTGAAGTACACCGACGCGGGGCGGAAGGTGTACGGCGGCGGCGGGATCGAGCCCGACAAGTACATGGCCGGACCTGTCGAGGGCTTCAATCCGACCCGGTTCGGCCGGCTGCTCTACGCTCGGCAAGCCTTCGAACGCTACGCCGAGAAGTTCTCCGCTCGGGGTGACGATCGGATCAAGGGCGAAGGCAGGAATCGTCGCATCGTCGAGCACGGGTTCGCGGTGGACGATGCGATGGTGGCCGACTTCAAGGACCAGGTGAAGCTCGATCGCGTGAACGTGGACGACCAATCGTTCAAGCAGAATGACGCCTTCATTCGGGCGATGATCCGGTATCAGATCAATCTGGCGCTCTTTGGCGTCGACGAGGCGCGCCGCCTTTTGATTTCACAGGATCCCCAGGCCCAGTTTGCCTTGAGCCTGTTCCCGGAAGCAGACAAGCTTTCGCAGATGGCTCGGGCAAAGGCCCAACCGGCCGCGCGCAGGTAAGGCGTCGCGTTTCGAGCAGTAGGATAAGGGTCCGATTCCCATATTTGGGGGTTCAGTTTGGCCTTGCCGCCATGGCTTGGCCTTGCTAGACTGGCGACCGTTCACCAGGTTCCGGGGCCTTCCGGCGGGCGGCCCGCTCGCGGGAAAGAAAGAGCCTGGCGAACGCGGTCTTTGCGGGCTCCCTGAACATTCACCATTGCGGGTTGCGAGCGATCCCAGCCGCTCGGTCCCAGGAGGCTAGCACCTCCGGACCGCGCGGCTTTCGTGTTGTACGGGACCACCAAGACGAGGGATGAACGGATGCGACTCTATCGACTCGAAATATCCGGCTTCAAGAGCTTTCCCGACCGCTCCGAGCTGGCCTTCGATCACGGCGTGACGGCCATCGTCGGGCCGAACGGCTGCGGCAAGAGCAATGTCGTCGACGCCATCACATGGGTCCTCGGCGAGCAGAGCGCCAAGAGCCTTCGCGGAGACCGCATGGAGGACGTCATCTTCAGCGGCAGCGATGCGCGCAAGCCGACCGGGGCCGCTGAAGTTCGCCTGCGCTTCAAGAATGTCACGAGCGTCGGGGCACGGCGGGCCGACGGCGGCAATGGCCACCCGCCGAACGGCCACGCATCAGGCAACGGCGGAGGAACTGGCCACGGAAACGGCGACGGGACGGGTCAGATGGATCTTGATGAGGAGTTGATCCGACCCGTGGCGCGCGACGTCGAGATTTCGCGACGGCTGTACCGCTCCGGAGAGAGCGAATACCTGATTGACGGAGAGATCTGCCGGCTGCGGGACATCCAGGATCTCTTGATGGATGCCGGGCTCGGCACGAAGGCCTATGCGGTCATCGAGCAGGGGAAGATCGGCCAGATCCTCAGCGCGCGTCCGACGGATCGCCGCATCCTCATCGAAGAAGCGGCGGGCATCACGAAGTACAAGGCGCGGCGGCGATCCGCGGAGCTGAAACTCGAGGCGGCCGAGCAGAATCTGGCGCGCGTCGAGGACATCATCTTCGAGGTGGAGAAGCAGCGCGGCGCGTTGAAACGCCAGGCCGCGAAGGCGCGCCGATATCGCCGTTTGCGAGAGGACCTGCGGCGCTGGGAAAAGGCCCTGTTCGCCCGGAAGTACCGCGCGCTCGCTGAAGCGATTGACGCCGCGCGGGCGCGTCTGTCCGAGGCGCGCAGTCGGGAGATCGGTCGGGCGGCACATCTGGCGGAGATCGAAGCGACCATCGAGCGGCTGCGGATCGAGCTCGCCGAAAACGAAGCCCGGGCAACCGGCGACCGTGAGGCGGCCCACGCGTGTGAGCTGGACATCGGGCGACGGCAGCAGCAGATCGAGTTCGATCGTCAGCAGGTGCACTCGCTGACCGCCGCGTCCGCCGACACCTCGGCGGAACTGACCGCGCTGCTGGCGAAACGCGAACCGGATCTGGCGGAACTGGCTCGACGCCGCGAGCTGGCGACATCGGCGGATCGGGAACGCGAAGACGCCGCGGCAATGCTGGCCGAGGAGGAGCGGGCGCAGGCTGCGGCGCACGGCACGCTCGCGGGACTCGAGGCGGACGTCGAGGCGGCGCGCAACGAAGTCTTTGCGGCGCTGAGCGCGGCGGCGGCGCTCCGTCACGCCGTCGAGAACGCGGGCGCCGCCGCCGATCGGCTGGTCGAGGACCTCGAGAAGCTCGACGTCGAAGAAGCCGACGTGCGGCAGGAGCTCGATCGCCTCGGACGCGAACGCGAGCAGGCGCAACGCGGCCTCCGCGCGGCCGAAGACGCATTGCAAGGATCGCGCGCGGAGCGGGCGGTGCGGGAATCGAATCTGGCCGCCGCGCGGATCGAGCGTGAATGGCGGGCGCGTGACATCCGGGCACGGGAACACGATCTGGCCGGGCTCGATGCCCGCCTGGCGTCGCTCGAAGAGCTGCAGGCGGCCCGCGCGGGGTACGGCGACGCGGCGCGCGCGATTCTCGCCGGGACCGGCGAGCAGGTCCGTCATCTCGGTTCAATGGCGGATCACCTCGAAGTCGACGCGCGCTACGAACGCGCGGTGGAAGCGTGGCTCGGCGAGCTGCTCGAGCACGTCGTCGTTGCCGGACAGGACCAGGCTGCCGCCGGCTTGCACATCGTGCGCGAGCGCGGCATCGGTCGCTGCGGGTTCGTGGTGCTCGAGGGGAACGGCGCTCGTCGGGACACCGTCCCCGCCGACGAAGGGCTCGTGGCCTTGTCATCGGTCATCACGATCAATGGTCCGAATGCCGAAACGATCGCCGGCGCGATCGGCGAGGCGTACATCGCCGAGTCGTTCGAGCGCGCCGCCTCCGCTTCGCACACCGTGGATGCGCCAATCGCGACGCTCGAGGGGGACGTGTTTCGCGGCCCGCACATCGTGCAGGGAGGTGGACGCCGGGAAACGCGCGGCATTCTCGCGACGCAGCGTGAAAGCAAGGAGCTGGGCGCGCGGATCGGTCTCGAGCGCAGCGACCTGATGCGGCTAGGCGCGGACATCGAGTCGCGGGAACGAAGGATCGTCGATCTCGAGGCCGAGATTGCGACGCTGGTGGTCGCGCAACACGAGCAGGAAAAAGCGATCGTCGCCCTGCAGCTGCAGTTCAGCCGCCCGGCGGAAGACGCCGAACGGCTGTCGCGCAAGCGCGACGTGATCGGACTGGAGCGGCGCGCCGCCGAGGAAGGGCGGACAGCGCTCCAGGCGCGCCAGGCCGAGGCGCGCGAATCGATCGCGCGGCTCGAGGGTGAGCAGCGTGCGGCGGAAGCCGGGTTCACGGACGCACAGCGGCGCCTGGTGGATGCGCGGGAATCGACCGACGACCTCGCGCGCCGCGTCGCGGAGGCGAAGGCGCGACACGCGGCGCTCGTGGAGCGATCCGCCGCTCAGGCGGCAGACGTCGCGCGGCTCGAAGACGCGGCGCGCGAGCTCGACGAGCGCGTCGCCACGCGCACCGACGATCTCGGCCGTGTCGAGAACCGGCGTGAAGCCTTGAAGGCGGCCATCGCCGGGAATGCCGACCGCCTTGACCGAGACGTCGAAGCGTTTGCGGTGCTCGGCGAGCGGGTACGAGCGGCCGAGGAGCGGGTTGGCGAGCTGCGCGCGGAATTCGACACACAGGAAGGGCTCGCGCGCGAAAGCCGGGTGGCGCTCGACGAGACCCGGAGCGCCTGCGGCCGGATCGAGATCGCCCGGGCAACGGCGGAAGCGGAGCTGACGCATCTGGCCGCGTCGTGCCTCGAAGCTGTCCAGGCCACGCTGGACGAGGTGGCCGCCGAAGTGCAGCAGCTCGATCGGGATGGTCTGTCCCCGGATCGCGCGGCCATCGTACCGGATGACGAGGAGGAGGAAGCCGACGACAGAAGCGTCCAGGCGGAGGCCCAGCCGCACATCGATGCCCCGGCTGTGGCGGCGCCCGCACCGCTGACCCTCGAGGAAGCCATTACGTCCCTGCGGACGAAGATCGATCGCCTTGGCCCGGTGAATATGATGGCGATCGAGCAATTCGACGAGCTCGAATCGCGCTACGGCTTTCTGACCACGCAGCGCAACGACCTCGTCGCCGCGATCCGCTCGACCGCAGACGCCATCAAGCGCATCGACAAGACGACGCGCGAACGGTTCCGGCGGGCATTCGACGCCATCAACGAGCATTTCCGTGAGACCTTCACGACGCTCTTCGGCGGGGGGCGAGCCGGGCTGATCATGCTGGACGAGACCGACCTTCTCGAAACCGGCGTCGACATCATCGCGCAGCCGCCGGGCAAGCGCCTTCAGAACGTCCAGCTGCTGTCGGGCGGCGAGAAGGCCATGACCGCCATGGCGCTCATGTTCGCGATTTTCAAGTACCGCCCGAGCCCCTTCTGCCTGCTGGACGAGATCGATGCGCCGCTCGACGACGCGAACATCGGGCGATTCATCGAGATGCTGCGCGGCCTTCAGGACGAAACGCAGTTCATCCTCATTACGCACAACCGCAAAACGATGGAGATCGCCGACCGCCTGTACGGCGTCACGATGGAGGAGCCCGGCGTGTCGAAATTGATCTCCGTGACGCTGAACTGAGGGGAGGCCGCCGCACCGAGGCGGCGCGAGGCGCCGAACGGCGCGGACCGCACGGCTCGGTCCGAAGACCGATTGCTGGCGTCCCGCCGGGCGAGCGGCGATCAATGAACCTGAACCCACCATCAAGAGCTCTCACCACAGAGGACGCAGAGGGCACAGAGAAAGCTCTAGGCTTCAGGTCGATGAACGAGGACAAAGCAAGCCGCTAC
>JACPPN010000315.1 GCA_016190995.1 Acidobacteriota bacterium
CCTAGTAGGCGCGCTACGCGCGCGGTGATACCTCGAATCATTGGCGTTTTTGCCGGCGAAGCCGGCCTACTAGGAGCGTGTTCCCATTTCTCGGACACGCTCCTAGCACTCGTCGGTTCGAGACAGAGCGTCGTGACAAAGATCGATGCGAGGAACGCCAGCTGAACGCTGCGCGCGCATACGGGGTAGGGCACAACTTCAGTTTATTCCAGCTTTTTCCGCGCCGCGCGCGCGAGGATGACTGCGAGCGCGAAAAAGAGCAGTCCGCCCGCGATCAGACCGCCGGTGCCTTCGTGGATGGCCGGGATGAGACCATGCACGTCGGCCGAGTCGGCCTCGGGGAGCACATTGTTCCCGAAGAGGATGGCGTAGAGGATTCCCGCCAATGAGCCGCCGGCGATGAGCCCCGAGCTGAAAAGCGTGCCGGATCCCACTTCGGACTCTTCTGCGACACCGGTCTTCTTCTCAACGTATCCCCGGACGAGTCCTCCGATGAAGATCGGCGCGGTGGTCGCGATCGGCAGATATGACCCGACGGCAAACGAGAGCGAGTGGATGCCGCACAACTCCAGCGTGATCGAGATGAAGACGCCTATCAGCACGAGGCCCCATGGCAGGTTCTGGCTGAGCAACCCCTTGATGATCGTCGCCATCAGGGTTGCCTGCGGGGCTGGCAGGGCGGGGCTTCCAATCTGCATGGCTCCGTTCAGATACAGCGTCGTGTAGCCGATCACCAGGGCCGAGGTCAGGACCCCGACCACCAGCCCGATCTGCTGGTAGATCGGCGTCGCACCCACGAGGAAGCCGGTCTTCAGGTCCTGTGACGTCGCGCCGGCGTTTGCCGCTGCAATGCAGACGACCGCGCCGACCGAGAGGGCGATCGGCGCGTAGAAGTCACCGGTCCAGCCGAGCGCCACGAAGATCGTGCAGGTCAGGATCAGGGTCGCAATCGTCATGCCCGACACCGGATTCGACGACGACCCGATCAGCCCGACGATGCGTGAGGAGACGGTGACGAAGAAGAAGCCGAAGATGATGACCAGAAGCGAGACGAGCAGATTCCTCTGAGCCGGCGAGCCGGGAACAACGGCCAGAAAAACCGCGAGGAGGAGTGATCCGATCAGCACGGTCAGGATCGGGATGTCGCGTTCGGTACGGATCTGGGCGGCGCCCCCCTTGGCCGTCCCGATCTCACGCATGCTCTCGCGGAACGACGACGCGATCGTCGGAATCGTGCGGGCGAGCGTGATCAACCCCGCGGCCAGGACCGCGCCCGCGCCCGTGTAGCGGATGTACGCGCTCCACATCTGCTGCGGCGACATCTGCGACAGCATGAGCCCGCTTGCGGGAACCGGCGGCAGGGGCACCGTCATGTAGCTGCCGAGGATGGTCAAGAGCGGCAGCAGGACGAGCCACGACAGGACGCCGCCCGCAAACATGACGCCCGCGATGCGCGGACCGATGACGTAGCCGACTCCCATGTATTCCGGAGAGATGTCGACGTTGAGGGTGGCGTTGGGAAAGATCCCCGTCCGCGGCACGCTGTAGCCGATGGCCGTCCGGAACAGCTGAACGATCCAAGACAGCGCCTTCCACAGCGCGCCGATCCCGAGGCCTTGAAAGACCGTGCGCGCCAGCGCGCCGCCGCGCTCGCCCGCGATCAGGACGTCCGCGCACGCCGTCCCTTCCGGATACGGAAGGACCCCATGTTCCTTGACGATGAGGGCACGGCGCAGCGGCACCATCATCAGGACGCCGAGGATGCCGCCCGCGAACGCGAGCAGGGTGATCTGCGAGTACCGGAAGTAGGGCGGGCCGTACGGCGCCAGGAAGAGCAGGGCGGGAATCGTGAAGACAACGCCGGCGGCAACCGATTCGCCCGCCGATCCAATCGTCTGCACGATGTTGTTCTCCAGGATCGTGGAGCCGCCCAGACGCTTGAGCACCGAGATGGCGAGCACCGCGATCGGAATCGAGGCGCTCACGGTCAGGCCGGCGCGCAAGCCGAGGTAGACGGTCGAGGCGCCGAAGATCAGCCCGAACACGGCGCCGAGAACGATCGCGCGCGCGCTGAATTCGGCGAGAGACTGAGTCGGCCGAACGTACGGCTGAAAGGCGGTCCGGGACTGGTCCGCAGCGGCGGGCTTGGCTTTGTGCGCCATAGGCCGCGCATCTTAACAGTCGAAAGTCCAAAGTCCAAAGTCAAAGGTCGAGCCCGAGCTTGACCCCCCGAATTCCGCGACCGTACAATCCGGACACACGCTTGTGAACCTACAGAACAAGCTCCGCCCGGCGGGAGACCAGGTCTCGGAGCTCACGACGAACCGTCTTTCCGTGTATCTCCGCTGCCTGAACGTGCTCGACGCCGCCGGCGTCAAGACGATCTCGTCTCAGGCGCTCGCCGACCAGTTTCGCCTCAACGCGGCACAAATCCGGAAGGACCTCGCGTGCTTTGGCGAGTTCGGTGTTCGTGGCATCGGGTACTACGTGAAGGATCTGAAGCGTCACCTGCGCCAGATCCTCGGCCTCGACCGGCGCATCAAGGTGGCCATCATGGGCGCGGGCAATCTCGGCCTCGCGCTCGCCGACTACCCGGGCTTCCGCCAGGAGGGGTTCGTCATTGTTGCGCTCTTCGACAACACCGCGGAAAAGATCGGCCAGCAGTCCCGGACGGGCGTACCCATCCACGACATCAAGGAGCTGAAGCGCATCGCGCGGCGTGAGAGAATCGGCATCGCGGTCATCGCCGTGCCGGCCGCGTCCGCGCAAACCGTCGTCGACGCGGTCGTCGCGGCCGGCATCAAGGCCGTGTTGAACTTCTCGCCGGGGGCATTGCGGGTTCCCGCTGCAGTGAAGCTGAAGAGCGTCGATTTGACGGTCTCGCTGGAGAGCCTGTCGTTCTATCTCGCGCAGGGGGAAGCCGATGAAGCAACGTAGCCGGCCCGATCGGCGCCTCTCGCACGTCGACGAGGCCGGAAGGGTTCGCATGGTCGATGTCGGCGGCAAGCCCGCTACGTCCAGGGAGGCGATCGCGCGCGGCACCATCACGATGTCGCGAGAAGCCATTGCCCTGATTCGCCGCGGACGCGTCGCAAAAGGCGATCCGCTTCAAGCGGCGAGAATCGCGGGCATCCTCGGCGCCAAGCGCACCTCCGAGCTCGTTCCGCTTTGTCATCCCCTTGCGCTCACCCATGTCAGTGTCGATCTGCACGCGCTGGCCAACGGGTACGAGATCGAGGCGCGCGTCCGAACGAAAGCGGAAACGGGTGTCGAGATGGAAGCCCTGACCGCCGTCGCGGTCGCGGCGCTCACCATCTACGACATGCTCAAAGCTGTGGACCGTGCGATGGTCATCGGCAGGATCCGGCTCGTCGAGAAACGGGGGGGAAGGTCGGGAAGCTATCGCCGCATTGACGAGTGAAGATTCAGGCCAATCTGGACTCGGCCATGTCTCTGACTGTTCTCGTCTTCATCCACAGCGCCGCGATTGCCTGGACGATCCCGCGCCGTGCCGTGGAGCGGCTGCGGCGGGCCTTTCCCCACCACACCGTCATTCACGTCGAAGACGAAGCGGCGGTCGTGGCGCGAATCCGCGACGCCGATGTCGCGTTCCAGTCGGAGTTCCGGCCGGCCATGTTGGAGGCGGCACAGCGGCTCCGCTGGATTCACAGTCCGGCGGCGGGCGTCGGCAACATGCTGTTCCCTGACATGGTGAGGTCGGAGGTTCGCATCACCAACTCGCGCGGGATCCACGCCGACCCCATCGCCGAGCACGTTGTCGGCGCCGTCGTGGCTCTGCGGCGCAAGCTGCCGGTCGCGGTCCGTCGTCAGGCCGAACACGTCTGGGCGCAGAACGAGATCGCCGGCGGCACGCCGATCCGGCTGCTGCGTGGTCAGTTGATGGGCATCGTCGGACTCGGGGCGATTGGCTCGGCAATTGCCCGCGCGGCAGCAGGCCTGGGCCTGCGAGTCTGGGCGGTGCGACGGAGGGTGAATGCCGAACGGCCCGCCGGCGTCGAGAAGGTGTTCCCGCCGGCTGGATTGCCGCGCGTGCTCGCGGAAGCGGACGTCATCGTGCTCGCCGCGCCCCTGACGGCGGAGACGCGCGGCATCATCGGCGCGCGGGAGCTCGCCCTGATGAAACCGGACGCGATCCTCGTGAATGTGGGACGCGGGAAGCTGGTGCGGGAGGCCGAGCTCGCCGACGGGCTCGCTCGCCACGCCATCGCCGGCGCAGCGCTCGACGTCTTCGAGCATGAGCCGCTCGATCCCCACAGTCCCTTATGGGACCTCCCGAACGTGCTCATTACGCCGCATACTTCCGCGCTACGCGACGACTACTGGGAGGCGATCGTCGATCTCTTCGCCGACAACCTGCACCGATACGAGCGCGGTGAGCCGCTCAAGAACCTGGTCGACAAGCGGGCCGGGTACTGAAGTGAAGACCTCGTACGCGACAGTGCCGGATCCGATGGTCCGGCCCTGCGCGGCTAGTAACGAAGCTTCGTCGCTCCGCCCCCCCCAAGCCCTTCACTGGGCGGTTTGAGGCGAAGCTTCGTTCTCTTGACCGTTGCCGTACGCCGCGGTACGGTACGTCGCCTTCACTCGAGACGCGGCGTCGATGATCGAGGACCGACCCAGCACACTCGCGGAGCTGCCGTTCTATCTGCTCGCGCGGCACCCCAAACCTGTGCTCCTGCGCACGTGTCAGGTGGACGGCTTTCGCGATTTCTCCACGCGCGAGTTCTGCTACGAGGTGCGCGATCTCAGTGTCGGGCTGGCGATGCTCGGGATGGCAGCGGGCGACTCGGTGGCCATCGTGTCGGAGAGTCGCCCCGAATGGGAGATCGCCGATCTCGCAATCCTGACGGGCGGCGCCACGACGGTGCCGATCTACCCGACGCTTGCCGCGGCACAGGCCCGCTACATCCTCGCGGACGCCGACGTGAGGATCGCGATCGCGTCGACCGAGCGTCAGGCGGCCAAGATTCTCGAGGTTCGTCGAACGCTGCCACGCCTTCGGCACGTGATGGTCATGGATCCGCCCGAGAACGCCACCTCAGTGACACCGCTCTCGGACGTGCGGCGCCGCGGCCGCACCGAGCTCGACGCGCATCCGTCCGCGGCGGCCGACTATCAGGCACGCGCTCGGCGGGTAAGTCCCGAGGACGTGGCAACCATCATCTACACGTCGGGCACGACAGGCGAGCCCAAAGGCGTGGTGCTCAGTCACGCGAACCTGCTGTCGAATGTCTTCGCGACGACCGAGGTGCTGGGGATCCGGTCGGACGACGTTGCCCTGTCGTTCCTGCCCCTCAGTCACGGGTTCGAGCGGATGGCGTTCTACATGTACATCTTCAACGGCGTCACGATAGCCTTCGCCGAATCGTTCGACACCATCGCGCGCGACGTCCTCGCCGTCAAGCCGACCGTCATGACGGGCGTGCCCCGTGTGTTCGAGAAGCTTCGCGCGCGGATCCTGGCGAGCGTCGCGCAAAGCTGGGCGCCGCGCCGCGCGCTGTTTGCCTGGGCCCTGCGCGTGGGGTTGGAACGGTGGCGCGCCGAATCCGCCGGAGGGAATCCGCCGCCGCTCGTCCGCGCGCAAGCGATCCTCGCGGACACGCTCGTGTTCTCGAAGATTCGTGCCCGATTGGGTGGACACCTGCGCTGCCTCATCTCCGGCAGCGCGCCACTCTCGCCGTCGATCGCCGATTTTTTCTTCGCGATTGGCCTGCCCCTGCTCGAAGGCTACGGCCTGACGGAGACGTCGCCTGTCCTCACGGTCAATCCGCCACTGGCGCCGCGCGTCGGAACAGTCGGCAAGGCGCTGCCAGGCGTTGAAATCCGAATCGCCGAGGGCGGTGAAATCCTGGCGCGTGGACCCAACGTGATGATTGGCTACCACCGCAAGAAGGCCGCCACCGCCGAAGCGCTCGCAGGCGGCTGGTTCCATACGGGTGACATCGGCGAGATTGACCGAGACGGATACTTGAAGATCACCGACCGGAAGAAAGACCTGCTCGTGACTTCGGGAGGGAAGAAGATCGCGCCGCAGCCCATCGAGGCGCGCCTGAAGGCGAATCCGCTGATTGCCGAAACGCTGGTCATCGGCGACCGCCGCAAGTTTCCGTCGCTCCTCATCGTCCCGGACTTCGCCACCCTCGAACGCCGCGCCCGGCAACTCGGCGTCGCCACCGGCGCCCGCGACGCGCTGGTCCGCAGCCCGGAGATTGTGCAGCTCTACGAGGAGTTCGTCGACGAGGTCAACAAGGACCTGGCGCAGTTCGAGCGCATCAAGCGGTTTGTCATCCTGCCCGTGGAGTTCACCATGGAGTCGGGGGAGCTGACGCCCACTCTCAAGGTCAAGCGCAAGGTCGTCGAGGAGCGATGGAAGGACACAATCGACGCGATGTACGTGGGCAACGAGGAATGAACCCCTCGACGACGTCAAGGTCAAGGGTCAAGGTGCGAGGGTCACAGGGCGAAGGTTGATCAAGAGTCGAACTCAACCTTGATGCGTCAAAACGAAGGCTCTAAAGCCGGACACGACGACAGCACCTGTCGTCGTGACGCATAGGGGTCAACGCTCACTTGGCGGTGGCGGCTCGATGTGGATGATCGCGTCGGCGATCTGCGGGTAGCGCGAGAGCAGTCGATCCTTGACGACGTGCGAAATCTGGTGAGCGTGCGCCAGCCGGGTTTCGGGATCGAGCCAGATATGTAGATCCAGAAAGACGTGATCGGCGGACCCTCGGGAGCGAATATGGTGGCAGCCGATCACCTCAGGCACCGACATCACCACCTCACGCAGGTCCTCCTCGGCGATGACAATCCGATCCGCCAGAATGTCCGACGTGGTGCGCGCGATCGCGTATCCCGCCTTTCCGATGAAGACGCCGACGAACAACGCTGCGAGCGGATCGAACAGCGGGAACCCGGCTTCCACGCCGATGAGCGCCAGGATGACCGCGATCGACGTCAGCACATCGCTCTGCGTGTGTCTCGAATCGGCCAGCAGGACCTCGCTCGACAGCCGCGCCGCCGCACGCGCTTCGTAGCGCACAACCAGCACATTGACCGCCAGCGTCCCGAGCATCACAGCAAAGCTCGCCGCCGACACGTCGAGCGACACGCCCGATCGAAGGCGGGCAGTCGCCGTTCGCAGTACCTCCAGGACCACGAGACACAGGAACAAAAAGATCGCTGCCGACGCCAGCGTTTCGTACTTCCGATGACCATACGGGTGGTCCGCATCCGGCGGCTTGCTGGCGGCGCGGACGCCAACCAGCGCGACCACGTTGGAGGCTGAATCGGTGAGCGAGTGAAACCCGTCCGAGAGGATGCTGACCGCGCCGGTCAGATAGCCGAACGCGATCTTGGCGAAAGCGACTGCGAGGTTGAGAACGAGAACGCGGCTGAGGACAATCGCGACAGACCGGTAGCGGTCCAAGGCCATCTCAGATTGCAGATTTCAGATTGCAGAGAGAAGTCGCAGATGCGACATTGCGGAGACATCCAATCTGCAACTGAACCCTGCAATCGGCAATCGGAACGATCACTCCCACGCATGGAAGAGGCGGGCATGAGGCAGGGGCCACCAGCGCAGCTGCACCTTGCCGATGATGTATTTCTTCGGCACGAAGCCCCAGTGCCGGCTGTCGCTGCTGTTGTTGCGGTGGTCGCCCATCACGAAGTAGTAGCCGTCCGGCACGGCCTGCGGGCCCCAATCGTCGTGACTCCGGTACTCAGGTGGGACGTAGTCGTCACGAAGCGGCACGTCGTTCACATAGACGCGGCCATCGACAACCCGGACCATGTCCCCCTCTTCGGCGATGATGCGCTTGACGAAGGACTTGTCGGGGTTCAGCGGGTAGTAGAGCATGACGATGTCGCCGCGGAGGGGCTCGCCGACACGGTAGGCCAGCTTGTTGACGATGAGCCGGTCTTGGTCGGAAAGCGTGGGGGCCATGCTCTGACCCTCGACGCGCGCCACCTGGAAGCCAAACGTGACGATGAGCGTCGCGTACACGGCGGCGGACGCCAGCGTCTTGAACCAAGCGACCAGTTCCTCGCCCAGACGCTCGAGGCGCGACGGGCCGCGATACACCTCGAACTGCCCGGCGGCGTCGGCCGGGCCGAGCGGGGTCTCGACGGTGAGCTCCCCGACCGTCGTGGCTCCCACCATCTCCAGCAGTGGCGCACCGAAGGATTCCGGGGCCGGCGGGTCGGGCGAGAGCGGCGCCAGGTCCGCTACAGCCTCAGGTACTCCCGGAGCCGCTTGGTCTGCGACCGGCTGACGGGGATCTCCGTCGACTTCGGGTCTTTCATCTTGAGGATGTAATTCCTGCTGAACCAGGGGACTATCTCCTTGATTTTGTTGATGTTCACCAGGTGCGACCGATGCACCCGCCAGAAGACGTTCGGGTCGAGCCGCTCCTGAAGCTCATCGAGCGTCCGATAGTTCGAGGCGCCGGACAGCGTGCCCGTTACTATTGTAATCACATCGTTGCTCAACGACGCGAACATGATTTCGTCGGCGGAGACGAGGATAAACCGCTCGCCGACCTTGACCGCCAGGCGCTCCCTCCGGCTCTGGCGGTTCGCGATCAGTTGGACGATCCGCTCCAGGTCCTCGTTCGCGAGCGGCTTGGCCACCGCACGGTCGCTCACGATGCGCCGCGCGGCCCGCTCGACCGCCTGCTGCAGCCGCGAGAGCTCGACCGGTTTCAGCAGGTAATCGACGGCGTTGACCTCGAACGCCTCGATGGCGTACTGGTCGAAGGCGGTGACGAAGATCACCTCCGGCGCTGCCTGTCGCGCCAGCAGCTGCCGCGCGACTTCGAAGCCGGTCAGGCCGGGCATCTGGACGTCGAGCAGCACCAGATCCGGATTGAATTCGTCGATCAGCCTGACCGCCTCGAGCCCGTTGCCGGCCTGCGCGACAATATGCACGTGGCCGAGCTGATCGAGCAGGAAGCACAGCTCGTCGCGGGCCAGCTGTTCATCGTCGACCACCACAGCGCGCAAGTCCATGTTACGCCGTGATCCGCTCCGAGACCAACAGTTCGGGGATCTCGATGCGCGCGCAGGTGCCCTGACCGGGCACGCTCTTGAGTCGGAGCTGATATTCGACGCCGTAGATGACCTTGAGCCGCTCGTTCACGTTGCGAAGCCCGATGCCATCGGCGGTCGCGCTGCGCAGGTGATCTTCGGATACGCCCTGGCCGTCGTCGACGACCTCGATCACCGTGTGGCCCCCCGCGATGTGGCTGCGAATCGTGATGCAGCCGTTGCCGACCTTGGGGCTGAGGCCGTGCTTGATCGAGTTTTCCACGAGCGGCTGAAGCAGCATGCTCGGGACCAGGACCCCGAGGCTTTCGGGCGCAATCTGCTTCTCGACCCGGAGCTTCGATCCGAACCGGACGGACTCGATGTCGAGGTATTCATCGATTGAGGCCAGCTCCTCTCTGAGCGTCACGAAGTGCTCGCTCGCGCGGAGCAGGCGGCGCAGCAGGCCCGAGAGCTTCACGATCAGCATCCGGGCCGTTTCGGGCTGCGACCGGATAAGGGACGAGATCGAGGCGAGGGTGTTGAAGAGAAAGTGCGGATTGATCTGGCTTGCGAGCGCTTCCACCTTTGCCGCCATCAGGAGCTTTTCCTGTTCCTGGAGGCGATGCTCGATCCGCGCGGTGTTCCAGATCTTGATTGGAATCGCGACACACAAGACCGTCGAGAGCACGACCAGGAGCCAGAGCAACGGCGTCGTGGGGGCGAAGTAGAACAGGCGCTCGGCGCCGAAGCGGTGACCCAGTCCCTGGCGCAACAGCTCGAGAAGGATGGGCGGGGTCAGCAGAATGATCTGCCAGTCGATCCGGAAGCTGCGCAGGAACCGCAGCGCATGACGGTGGAGTGCGGTGAAGAAGAGCGGGGAGAAGTGCCAGATGGCTTCCTTCGGACAGATCTCCCGCAACCCGCCGCCGGCGAAGCCGCAGCCGACCGCCAAGGGAATTGCAATGAACTCACCAGCGGCCAGAGCCGGGAGCCCGACCATCGAGCCGACGAGCGCGCCGGCATAGGGCCCCGCGATGAGGCCGGCGAGGAACGATCCTGCAACGGTGAAGTCGGCCGCGTTGTAGCGGAGCAGAAGACGCGCGATGACGCCCGCCGACAGCGGTATCCCGAGACCTGCCGAAAAAATCAGGCGGTCGGGCCAATCACGACGCTCGCTGAGCAGGATGCGGCGGAACCAGGAGAACCTGACCAGCATTGTCGCCAGAACAGCGATCACCGCGAGCTGGACCACGAGCGTGGTCAGGAGAATCTGTTCCGCGGAGAGAAACCTGGGCTCTTGTACCACGAGATCGTCGAGCTACCCAAGGGCTTCGCGCTTGTGATCCCTGTCAGTGGTGAGTCTTGAGTCGTGAGTCACAACTCACAACTCAAAACTCCCAACTCCTGACTCCGCCAATATATCGGCGGTGCGGCGGGGTGTCAACGAGGCGAAGCCCTGAACATGTTATAGTGGAACAAGTTACGCGGAGGTAAGAGGTATGATCCGTCCGTTCGTGATTGGGTTCGCCACCACGCTGAAGCACCTGTTCAGGAAGCCCGTGACGGTGAACTATCCGGAGCAGAAGCTGCCGATGTTCCCGAAGTACCGGGGCAAGCAGGTGCTGATGCGGGACGAGAACGGGCTGGAGAAGTGCGTGGCATGCGGCCTGTGCGCCGTCGCCTGTCCGGCCGACGCGATCTACCTCGAGGCGGCGGAGAACGACGGCACGATCATGGCGGGTCCCCGATACGCGTCGACCTATCAAATCCACAAGACGCGCTGTATTTTCTGCGGCTATTGCGAGGAAGCCTGTCCCGTGTCCGCCATCTTCATGGGAAAGGACTACGAGCTCGCCGTCTACAGCAGAGACGACTTCATCTGGGACAAGCAGGACCTGCTCGTCCCGGCCGCCACGACAGCTCAATAAGCCTCATCGATCGAAGCTCTTCACCGCGGAGGGCCCTGAGAGCGCGGAGGAACCCATCAGCGTTTCCGGTCTCCGCGTGCCCCGCGTTCTCGGCGGTGAACGCTCTTGACGCCGAATCCGGGGTCACTGAGTCGATGGATCAACGAGGCAATGCGGCTTCGATGATTCTGGGCGCCCTCGGCGACATTCACGGCGATTTCGCCGCGGCCGCACGCATCATGCGGCGGCACGCCGAGGTGCCGTTCTGGATCTCGGTCGGCGACGTCGGCGATGACATTGGCCTCTATGAGACCCCGCCTTCACCACTCCATTGGATCAAGGGCAATAACGAAGATTTCGACTTCATCGACGACCTCGTCGCCGGGGTCGAGTCGGTTCCGAATCTTCACTACATTCCCAACGGCACCGACCTACGGGTGCACGGTGTCCGCATCGCGGGCCTGGGAGGAACATTCGCGCCGACGTGGTATGAGACGGCGCCCGCCGATCTGCCGCGGCCTCCGAGGCGCGCGGCGCGCGGCATGCTGCCCGGCCCGAGCGCGCTGCGGGGAGACAAGCGGCGGCACTTCGTGCGCGAAGAAGTCGCGCGGTGCCAGGGCATGAGACACGTCGACATCTTCCTTTCGCACGAGGCGCCCCGGCCGTTCATGGTGGGAAAAGCGGGCGGACGCGGCATGGACGCGGGAAAGACCCCGATAAACGACATCCTCAAGGCGATGCAGCCGCGCCTGCACCTCTTCGGCCACCACCATCGCTTCAGCGACGCCACGCGGCAGGGGGTTCGGTCAATCTGTCTCGACCTGGCGTCGCGCTCGTACCTCTTGATTGATTCACGTTCGTGGGAGTACGAGCGCCGCGACGCGTGACCAGCCGTCGCCCGGTCCCCTTGTCGCGGCGGTCTCTTCGACCTGTTAGAATCGCAGCGATGCCCAAGGCTTTTCTCGAGGCCATCGATCGGCGCGTGCTCGTCTGCGACGGCGCCATGGGCACCATGCTGTACGCGAAGGGCGTCTTCCTGAACCGCTCGTTCGATGAGCTCAATCTGACCCAGCCGGACCTCGTCGCCGAGGTGCATCAGGCGTACGTCCGGGCGGGCTCCGACGTTCTGGAAACGAACACCTTCGGCGCCAATCGCATCAAGCTCGGATCCTTCGGGCTCGCCGATCGTGTCCATGCCATCAACGTGCAGGGCGCGCGCATCGCCCGGCATGCGGCGCGCGAGCAGGTGTTTGTCGCCGGCGCGATTGGCCCGCTGGGCATCCGGATCGAACCCTGGGGCAAGACGGGCGTCGACGAGGCCGAAGAGTACTTCCGCGAACAGGTCGCCGCGCTCGTCGAGGGCGACGTCGATCTCTTCGTGCTCGAGACGTTCCGGGATCTCAACGAGATCAGCGCGGCCATTCGCGCGGTTCGCCGCCTGACCGATCGCCCCATCGTCGCGCAGATGACGACCGAAGAGGACGGCAACAGCCTCGACGGCACGCCCCCGGAAGTGTTCGCGCCGGCGCTCGAGAGCCTGGGCGCCGATCTGATTGGAGTGAACTGCAGCGTCGGACCGGCCGCGATGCTCGAGACCATCGAGCGCATCGCCGGTGTCACGCGGTCGCGCATCTCCGCTCAGCCCAACGCCGGCAAGCCGCGGGACGTCGAAGGGCGCAACATCTACCTTTGCTCGCCGGAGTACATGGCGTCCTACGCACGGCGATTCATCATCAATGGCGTGAAGCTCGTGGGCGGCTGTTGCGGGACGACGCCCGATCACATTCGCGCCATCAAGATGGCCGTGCGGGCATCGGCGCCTGCGGCCGGCAAGTCCACGGTCGTGCGGCCTGTCGCGGCGCGGGTGAGCGTCACGCTGGGAGCGGTGCTCGATGAGGTGGCGGGGGCGGCAGTACCGCGGCCCGAGAAATCGCGCCTGGCGAACGCGATGGCGCGCGGTGCGTTCGTGACGTCGGTCGAGCTGGCACCACCGCGCGGGTTCCGTTGTGAGGAAATCATCGAGCAGGCGCGGATGTTGAAGATCCGCGGCGTCGACGTCGTCAGCATCCCCGACGCTCTGCGCGCCGCGGCGCGCATGAGCGCCCTCGCGGTCGCCGTCCTCATCGAGCAGCAGGCAGGCATCGAGACGCTCCTGCAGTATTCGTGTCGCGATCGCCATCTGCTCGGCATGCAGTCCGACCTGCTGGGTGCCCACGCGATAGGTCTGCGTAATCTGCTGATCGTGACGGGGGAGCCGCCGAAGATGGGGGACTATCCGGACGCCACCGCGGTCTCCGACGTCGACTCGATTGGCCTGACGAACGTGCTTGCCCGCCTGAATCGCGGGCTCGACATCGGCGGGCAGCCGATCGGGCGGCCGACCGCCTTTCACATCGGCGTCTCGACGAACCCGGGCGCCCCCAATATGGACGAAGAGATCCGCCGCTTCGCGTACAAGGTCGAGGCGGGCGCCGAATTCGCCGTCACGCCGCCGCTCTTCGACGTAACGCGGTTCGACCGCTTCGCCCGGCGGATTGACGATGCCGGTATTCCAATCGTTGCGGGCCTGATGCTGCTCGAAAACCTGCGCGAGGCCGAACTGATGGCGAACGAAGTGCCCGGTGTCTACGTTCCCCCCGCTATCGTCGAGCGGATGCGGCGGCCTGACGGTCCCGAAGACGCCGCGGCGGAAGGGCTGACCATCGCGCGCGAGCTGGCAGCCGAACTGCGCCATCGGGTGCAGGGTTTCCAAATCTCGGTCACCTCCGGCAACCTCGCCGGCACGCTGGCGCTCCTCGAGGCCGAGGTGTGACGGAGCCGTGACTGACACCGACTGGCGGAGGCCGTCTCACGGGCAGCGGCGACACATCGTTGGCGATGGGTAGGGTGAAGGGGCGAAGGGGCGTTCGCTTCTTGCTCCGGGATGGTATATAGTCCCGCTGGATTTCTCGGCACCCCGCTTGCTGCCTGTTCCACTTGTTGACCTTCACTGACGAGACGCGCGGAGACGAATCGATGTCTTTGTTCGGGCGCAGAGATGCTCGTGAGCGTGACGAAATCATCGCCTCATCGGACGCGGCGTCGCGCGCCTTGTCGGTCGCGGCGGTCGAGAACGACTTCGTCGAGAAGGTGTACGAGAACCTCGCGTCGGTCTACGATCTCATCTTCGGCCCGACACTGCATCCGGGACGCCTGGCCGCCATTCAGCGGATGAACCTTCAGCCCGGCGATCGCATTTTGGAAGTCGGCGTCGGGACCGGCATCAACGCGACCCTGTATCCGCGCCACTGCTCGGTCGTGGGCATCGATCTGTCGTCGTCGATGCTCGAGAAGGCGCGCGAGCGCGTCGCGCGCAAGGACCTCGAGAACGTCCGGCTCCTCGAGATGGACGCGGCCGATCTGAAATTCGCCGACAACTCCTTCAAGATCGTCTACGCGCCGTATCTCATCAGCGTCGTGCCCGATCCGGTGCACGTCGCGCGCGAAATGCGCCGTGTCTGCCGTCATGGCGGCCGCATCATCTTCCTCAATCACTTCCTCAGCCCGAATCCGATCCTCTCGCGCATCGAACGGCTGATCTCTCCCCTGACCGTGCACATCGGGTTCAAGGCCGATCTCGACCTGCAGGCGTTCCTCGCACAGGCGGAGCTCGCGCCGGTCTCGATCGAGAAGGTCAACTTCCCACGCATCTGGTCGCTCGTGACGTGCATCAAGGCCTGAGTCGCCTCTGGCCGGCTCTGATCCTCGCCCTCTTCTGCCTTCCACTGTTCGTCGGTCTGGGCCGCACCGACCTGGAGAACGACGAAGCCATCTATTCGTTTGCCGTCGATCGCATTCTGGAAACCGGCGACTGGCTGACGCCGAAGAGCAGTCCCGACGAAGAGGCCGCATTCCTGGAGAAACCGCCCCTCAAGATGTGGATTGTGGCGGGGGCGATCCGGCTGGGCCTGGCTCCGCACGACGAGTTCGGTCTTCGATTCTGGGACGCGCTGTTCGGCGGGGCCGCCTTCCTGTACGTCTTCGCCATCGGCTCCTTGCTCGCCGGACCGGTATGTGGCGCCGCTGCCGTGCTGCTGCTGTTCGTGCACGACGGGCTCCTCTTCGAGCACGGCCTGCGCAGCAACAACATGGAAGGCGCCCTGTTTCTCGGCTATTGCGGGGGCATCTATCACTACCTCGCGTGGTCACGATCTGTCGAGTCCGCGCGCCGCTCCCGTCACGCGCTCGGAGTGGCGCTGTACTTCGTGCTGGGCTTCATGACGAAATTCGTCGCGGCGATCTTTCTGCCGCTGGTGCTCGCCACCGCAAGCGTCGCGATCCGGGAATACCGGACGCGCGCGTTCGGCGACAGGCGCATCTGGCTGAAATCAGGGACGCTCGCCGGCATCCTCATCGCACCGTGGTTCATCTACGAGCAGTACCGATTCGGCTCGGAGCTGTGGCGCATCATCCTGGGCGCACACGTCTACACGCGCTTCACGACCTACGTCGACCCGCAGCACCTTCATCCCTGGGATTTCTATTTCTCGACCATGTCGGCGGACCTGCAGCGCACGGGTGGCGCCTGGCTGGTCCTCGCTGGCGCCGCCTTGCTGGCGATACGGGCAGCTCGCGGGCACTCGCCGGAAGCAGCCGTCATCCTGCTGTGGTTCGCATTGCCGGTCGGAGTGATTTCGCTCGGGACCTCCAAGCTCTATCACTACGCCTATCCGTTTCTTCCGGCCATTGCGCTCGCCGCCGGCTGCGCGCCCGCGTTCGTGTGGGCGACGCTCGGACCGCGTCTCGTTCCGGTGTTGGGTGCAATTCATCGACGCCTCCGGGAATCGGCGCCGTGGACGGCCGTGACGGAGCGCCCGCCTGTTCGTCTCGTGCTGCTGTCGGTGTCCGGCGTTGCCCTGATCCTCGCTGCCGTGACGCTGATCTACTCCCCCGTTCGCATCAGGTGGACAGGCGCGACGCTGGTGCGTGTGTCGAGCAGCTTCCGGCCCGCTGTCGCAGCTCTGGTGCTGGCGACTCTGGCGGGTCGGCCGCAGCGTGTCAGCGCTGTCGCTCTTCCGCTGCTCGTCGTCTCGATGTTGCCACTCGACGCGTATCGAGCCACGCTCGGTCGATTACCCATCGAGAAACACCCGATGCGGTCCGCTCGCGACTGCGTGGCGCGCGTGCAGAGAGCGGGTGGCCGGGAGCCGGGCTTGTATGTGAACGTGCCCGACGACCTCATGGGTCATCCGCTCAACTACTACTTCCGCCGCATCCGTCCGTGGGAGCGCATCAACTCGCCGTCAAAGGCGGGACTCTACCGGCGTCTCTACGTGGAGCAGCAGCCGGTCCTCGTCGGCGAACCGTGGTATCAGGAATTCATGCGCCGCCTTCGATCCCGCGACGGCCGCTTCATTGACGAGCTCGCGCGTGCCGGCGGGCTGGATCCGGCGGCGATTCGCGCGCACGCCGACGATGCCTCTCCCCCCTTGGTGAGCTTCAGCGACGTCCTGCTGCTCCTGCCCGGACCGTACGCCGTCTGCAGCCCCGAAGGGGCGGGTCGAGTGGCTGCGCCGTAGACCATGTCCGCTGCCGGACCAACCACGCTCTCGATCGTGATCCCCGCGTTCAATGAAGAGCTGCGGCTGGCCCGCACGCTGGCGGCGGTGAGCGAGTACCTCCGGCTGCAGCCCTGGGACTGGGAAATCCGCGTCGTCGACGATGGGTCGACGGATGCGACGGCGTCGGTCGTGGAGCAATGTCACCGCGGGACGCCGCGCATCGTCCTGGAGCGCGAGCCGCACCGGGGGAAAGGAGGTGCCGTCAAAGCGGGGATGCTCGCCGCGACGAGCCAGTTCCGTTTCCTGTGCGACGCGGATCTCTCGATGCCGATCCGGGAGCTGGAGAAGTTCATGCCGCCACGCCAGACCAACTTCGATGTGGCGATCGGCACCCGGGAGGGCGCCGGCTCGCGCCGGGTCGGCGAGCCGCTCCTTCGCCATCTCGTGGGACGGCTTTTCAATCAGGCCGTGAAGCGGCTGATGTTCACGGGGATTGAAGACACGCAGTGCGGATTCAAGATGTTCACCGCGTCGGCGGTGGAGGCGGTCTTTCCGCTCGTCAGGATCGAGGGGTGGGCCTTCGACGTCGAGGTGCTGCACATCGCGCGCCGCCGCGGGCTCCGCATCGTCGAGGTCCCCATCGAGTGGCACTACCGGCGGGAGTCGCAGCTTTCGCTGATTCGAGACGGTGCCCGCATGTTGCGGGACGTACTGGCGATCAGGATGCGCTCGAAGCGCCGCGGCTACGACTGAGGCGAGAGCCGGGCCGGCCGGGTCGTTCGTACGTACGTGACGAGCAGGAACAGCCAAATCAACGAGAGCGCGAAGAACTTCGTCGAGATTCCCAGGACGGCGAGTCCGCCAATCGCGGCGAACCGGTCGACCGGGATCGTCCACGCCAGCACGAACACCGCCAGACCGACCAGGGGTGATACTGGCGACGGGCGATAGACGATCTCCCGCATGGCGATGATGGCGGCCGGGAGCGCGAACGTGAGGTGATGCTCCCAGGCGAGCGGCGAGACGAGGCACATCAGCGTGAGGACGAGGGCCCACTCGATGTCGCGGGCGCTCTCCGGCACCTTCGCGGCGCGACGGCGCGCCCGGAGCATCGCGCCAAAGGTGAAGGCCGCGAGGGCCAGGGCGAGCGCGTACGCGATCCACCCGCCGATGCCAGGACTGGGAAACGGAACAGACGTGAACTGGTTCGGCTCGAACAGCCGTGCGACGAAACCGTTCAGGCTTTGGTTCCACGGCGCGGCAGGTGAGAAGAGATTTCTCGGCGTGCTGCCATAGCCACCGGATGGCGCAACCGTCGCAAGCCAGTCGGTCCTGACCTGTCCTGGAAGTGCCGCCGCTGCGATCGCGGCGTAGGCCCCGAGAAGGCCTGCGGTCCATACGACCAGGCGGAACCGGCGTCTCACCAGGAAGTACACGACGAAAACCAAGGGCGTCGATTTGACGAGCGCCGCGATTGAGAGCGGCGCCGCAACCTGCACATCGCGGCGGGGGTTTCTGTCCGCATGCCACGCCGCCACCAGGGCGGCCAAGGCGATGAGGTTTACCTGCCCGTGCAGCAGGATCAGGACGAGAGGACGGTACGACAGCAGATACGCGATGGCGAAGCCGAGGAGCGGCGGGAGTTCCTGCAATCGAAGGATCCGGAAGAACAGCAGCAGCGCGACACCTGCGAGCAGGCCGTGATTGAGCACGAGCATCGTGACTTTCGCCGCCTGATACGACAGGAACGTGAAGGGGTAGAAGACGAGGAGGCTGGGCGGCGGGTAGAGAAACGGATAAATCTCCTGCTTCAAGCCGGCTGTCGTGGCAGCCCGCAACAGGGCCGCGTGATCGTAGGCAGACCCTCCGTCGCCGAACGCGAGCTGGGCGCCGAAGTAGAACGACGGAAAATCGAGGTTGACGTGATCGATGAGCCCGAGCCCGAACTGGTACAGGAACGAGACGTAGAAGAAACCGGCGAGCGCGACCAGCGCGCGACGTGTGGCCGTATCCATGTACCGAAGCTTCGCCTTGAACCGACGAGTAAGAACGACCCTGAGTTGCCGAATGGGCCGAAGGCCGCGGCACGGCACGCTCGACACCTTCGCACACAGTCAGGCCGTGCAAGCACGGCTAGTGCAGCGGCGCACTCCTTCGTGTGTCGATGAGGTGCAGGATCCTGGACGCGACGATATCAGCGCCGTGTGTCGCCGGTCGATCGATGGGCGGCGGCAGCATCAACAGGCGCTCAAGATACTCACTCCAGCGACCGGACAGCAAATCATCGTTGCTGATGTAGGCGCAGCGAAGATACCGCGGCATGTCGCGAACGAGCACGTCGTATTCACGAAAGTGTCCTCTCGAGGTGTAGAGCAGCGCGGTCTGGTTGGCCACGCATTCCGAGATGATCCCATAACCCGGCTTCGTGACCACAACATCGGCCGCGCGGACGAGATCCTCGTAGCGGAATCCCGAACGATAGAGCTTCCGTTCATCAAGGACGCGGAGGCTGTCGCCACGCCGCTCCCTCAGGGCCGCGGGCCGCGTCGCGTCGGAGAGCACGATTGTGAATGGCTTGAGATCGGATAGCGCGGCGAGGTCGATTCCCTGCACGCCATAGCCCCCGAACGAGGTCAAGACGAGCGGCCGGCCCTCCGGAACCTCGAGCGCGCGGCGCACCTCATCGGGATCGCGGGTCGCATGGCGCGCGATGAACGGGATATCGATGACCTCGGGAAACGGATCGAATCCGCCCCAGAGCGGGAGGCGCAACGCGGTCGTGACGGACCGATACGCGGCCCTGAGGCTGTCGAGCAGCAACGCCGCGCCTCGATCGTCGGGTCCCGCGTACGCTTCGTAGATCCAGTCCCAGCTGAAATTCCCAAGCGCCATCGCAGGAATGCCGGCACGCCCGGCGGCCGCACACCCGAGCGCCGGGATGTCGGCGACCACCACTTGCGCATCATGCGTCTCGAGCCACTGCGCCTCGCGGGCGACACGCTCATCGAACCCGCGGTGAAATGCGATCGCGCGCCGCATCGTTTCCGCTTCGTCCAGTCGCAGGCTGTCCATCTGGACGATCCCCGTATCGCAGACCACGGCCTCGAACGCGACGGATCGATCGAGCGTCAAATCGAACAACCACCGTGGCGCCGCCGTGCGGATGGCAACCTCGAGATCGGGACGCTGCTTGCGCAGCACGTTGATGACTTCGACGTCGCGGGATGCGTGACCCAGACCGTGGCCGGAGATGTAGAAGACGATGGGGTACCGAGTCATCGAGTCATGGACGTCGGCGGAACAGGCGGGCTCACTCGGTAGGGACCGCCTGGGGCAACGCCACTTTGAGCACGTCCTCGAGCGTCCTGGCGGGAACGAAGGTCAGATCCTGCTTCACTTCCTCCGGGAGCTCGGCCAGATCCGGCGTGTTCATCTCGGGCAGGACGAACGTTTTGATGCCGTGGCGACGGGCGGCCAGGGCCTTCTCCCGGATGCCGCCCACCGGCAGCACCAGACCGGACAGCGTGATTTCCCCGGTCATCGCCACGTCATCGCGGATCGGCTCCTTGCGGAGCGTGGAGACGATCGCGGTGGCAATCGTGACGCCGGCCGAGGGGCCGTCTTTGGGAATTGCGCCGGCGGGAACGTGGACGTGAAGATCCTGCTTGTTGAGGAAGTCCGGCGGCACGGCAAGGGCGGCTGCCTGCTCCCGAATGAAGCTCACCGCGGCGCGCGCCGACTCCTGCATCACGTTCCCGAGCTGGCCGGTCAGGATGATGTTGCCGTTGCCTCCCGGCAGGACGCTCGCTTCGATGAACAGCACGTCGCCGCCAGTTTCCGTCCAGGCCACCCCGGTCGCGACGCCGGCCCGCGACGTTCGGAACGCGACCTCGCGATGGAAACGCGCGGGTCCCAGGTAGCCGGGCAAGGCGGTCGCCTCGATGTCGAAGACCTGTGGGGGCGGCGCCGCCGCGGTGTCGGTGGGCAGCGGCGCGGGTCGAGCCGCGGCGGTCGCGACGCGCGCGGCCACCTTGCGCGCGATGGCTCCAAGCTGACGCTCGAGCGATCGCACGCCCGCCTCGCGCGTATAGTCGCCGATGATCCGCCGGAGCGCCCCGTCGTCTATCCGCACCGCCTCGGGCGAAAGTCCATGCTCGGTCAGCTGCCGCGGGATCAAGTACCGCCGCGCGATGTGCAGCTTCTCTTCCTCGCTGTAGCCCGTCAGCGGGATGATCTCCATCCGGTCGAGGAGCGCCGGATGAACGGTGCCCAGCTGATTGGAGGTGGCGATGAAGAGCACGCGCGAGAGATCGAACGGTATCTCGAGGTAGTGATCGCGGAAGCTGTTGTTCTGCGCCGGATCCAGCACCTCCAGCAGCGCGGCCGCCGGATCACCCTGGAACCCGACGCCGATCTTGTCGACTTCGTCGAGCATGAACACGGGATTCACCGAGCCCGCCTGCTTCAGCGCCTGGATGATTCGACCGGGCATGGCGCCGATGTAGGTTCGCCGGTGCCCGCGGATTTCCGCCTCGTCGCGTACGCCGCCCAGTGACAGGCGGACGAACTTTCGATTCATCGCCCGCGCGATCGACTGGCCCAGCGATGTCTTGCCGACACCGGGCGGTCCGACGAAGCAGAGAATCGGGCCTTTCAAATCTCCTTTGAGCTTGCGGACCGCGAGGTACTCGACGATCCGTTCTTTCACTTTGTCGAGATCATAGTGGTCTTCGTCGAGGACGCGGCGCGCCTCGACGGGGTCCAGGCGATCCTCCGTCGTGACGTTCCAGGGGACCTCGAGCACCCAGTCCAGATACGTGCGGATCATCTGGTACTCGGGCGAGGCTGGCGTCATGCGGTCCAGACGATCGATTTCGCGATCCGCGACCGTCGTCACGTGCTCGGACAGCGCCGCGTCGGCGACGCGCCTGCGCAGCTCCGCGATTTCCGACCCTTCTCCTTCCCCGAGCTCCGCCTGGATCGCCTTCATCTGCTGGCGCAGGTAGTACTGTTTCTGCGCGTCGGTCATCTCCTGCTGCGCCTGCGACTCGATCTTCCCCTTCAGCTCGAGCAGCGCGATCTCACGATTGATGGCGGTTTCGACAGCGCTCAACTTCACCGCGAGCTGTTCCTCCTCGAGCAGGAGCTGGCGATCCTCCGCCTTCATCTCGAGCATCGTCGCAAGCAGGTAACAGAGCCTCAGCGGGTCGTCGATGCCCGTGACGATGCTCCGCAGCTCGGGAGGGAGATTCGTCGTGAGGGAGAGCGCCCGGTCGATCAGCTCGCGAAGCCGGCGCATGTGCGCGTCGATTTCAATCGACCGCTCGGTCGGCTCGGGCATCGCGCGGACGATGGCTTTGAGCCAGCCGTGTTCATGGATGACGGATTCGGCCCGGGCCCGCGCGACACCCTCGACGAGAATGCGGAGGCCGGTTTCTGCCTTGACCATCTGGCGGATCAACACGACCGTGCCGACCTGCTTCAGGGCGGAAGGTTGCGGATCGTCGCTCTCATCGCTCTGTAGGAGCGCCAGGATGAGACGATCGCCCCCAAGCGCGCGATTGACGGCTTCGATTGAAACAGGCCGGCCGACGCCGAGCGGCTGAACCGTGAGGGGCAGGACGACAGTACCGCGCAGCGGCAGGACGGGCAGCTCGGACGGGACAGGCGACGGGATGATGACGTCAGGCACGGGGATCGGGATCAGGGATCAGGGCCGTGTCCTGGCTCCACGAAGCCGGGTAGCGCGTCGGAGTCGGCGAGTCGCCACGCCACGCGGTACGCGAGCCGGACAATCTTCCGCAACTTCGGCACGTTGATCTTACCCGCATCGTCCTGCGGCGTGTGATAGTCGGGATGGAGGCCCGTCGTGAAGAACAGCGCCGGAATCCGCCGCTCGAGGAACGACCACTGGTCGCTGCGACCGATGAGACCCTGCGCGTTGTCGTCGTAGTCCTTTTCGATGAAGAGCCCGATGGCGGCGTTCTCTTCATCGACCAGCGCGGCCATTCCCGGCGCGTACGAGTATCCCAAGACGTGCAGGGTGTTTGTGTTGGCCGTTGCGGTCGTCTTCTCGAGACCCGTGAATCGTGGATCGGAGGGATCCGGAACGTCCTCGTCGCGTCCCACCATGTCCAGGTTCAGGTTGGCAACCACGGTGCCGCCCTCCGGGATCGGATGACGCGCATAGTGGATCGACCCCAGCGATCCTTTCTCTTCCGCGTTCCACAGCGCGAAGACCACCGAGCGCCTCGGTCGAGGGCCGGCATGGGATGCGCTCGCGAACGCCCTGGCGAGTTCGAGGACCGCAGCCGTACCCGAGGCATTGTCGTCCGCTCCGTTGTAGATGCGCCGGTCGGCGTCACGGCCGTCGTGATCGAAGTGAGCACCAATGACGATGAGCTCGGCACGACGGGCCGGATCGCTGCCCGACACGACCCCGATGACGTTCTGTGCCACGACCGGTGTCCGAGCAAGCTTCACATCGATGGCGACGCGCCTCGACGGGACGAGGAACGAGGCTGGCGCATCGACCCGGTCACCCGACGCCTCGGCAAGCGCGCGGTCGATCTTTTTCTGTAACTCCTCAATCGAGGCCGATTCTGGAGTGTTCGACAGAAGCCGTTCCGCCGTGCCGGGCGACATCTTCGCCACGACGAGCTTCTGCACGTCGAGGTCTTCGGCAAGGAAGAACTCACGCTGGCGAACCGACGGATGCGCCGGCCACGCGGAGGACATCGGAGGGAACGGGTGGCCTCCCCGGTGATGGTGACTGTCCGGAATCACAATCAACCCGGCGGCACCACGGGCGCGGGCGGCCGCAATCTTCGTCTCGAGATCCCACAAGCCCGTCAGGCGAGCGGCAAAGCGGGTCGGGCGCTGCTCCTCCAGCGGACGGTGATCCAGGACGAGAACGATGCGGCCCCTGACGTCGAGATGCGCGTAGTCGTCGTAGCCGATTGCCGGCGCACTGATGCCGTAACCGGCGAATGCGGCCTCGCCGGCCGCCACGCCAACGGCAGATTGCGGCGATGGATAGAAATCGTCGCCCGGCCGATAGCTGGCAATCGTTCGGCCCGACCTGTCGTCGGTGAAGGTGAGACTGCTGACCGAATTCAGCTCGGTGCTGTAGAGGGTGAACGGCTGAACGAAGTGCCCCGCACCCGGTTCGAGCTGCAAGGCGGTCAGCGCCGAGTCGAGATACCGCTCGGCAAGATGGTTTCCAGCGTGGCCGACCCCGCGACCTTCGAGCCTGTCGTCGGCGAGCTCGCGGATGTGGCGCGCGAGGGTCGAGGTGCTGATCGTCGCCTCCGCACGCTCGGCCGCCTCGGGCAGCCGGCTCGAGGCGCCGAACCCCCCGCCCGCGGCATACCACGCCGCGCTGACGAGCGCGATCGCGCTGGCAGCGAGTCGTTCGCGACGATTCGGGCGCCGTGCCGGCTTCGTCATCGGTAAGACAGCTCCTAAGGAGATGTCTAGTTTGGCCCACGCCAAAGCTTCACGGCAACCCCAGACGTCTTCTAAAGCCGGTGTCCTCGCAAGTGCAACAAGTTTTCGCGGCGCAGCTTCAGAAGCCGTCTTCGTTGCGGTCGCGGAGCGACCGCCCAGTCGCGAAGGCTCGGGTCATCAGGATTGATATCATTCGTCGGCTTGAGGCAACGCTTCGCTACCTCAATTGAATGTGGTCTTGGAGCCGCACAACCTGCCATCGATCAGCTGGAAACGAGCGCCGATGGTCTCCGGCGCAGGCGGGGCCCCGCGCGCAGGTTCCTCCCCGAGTAGCGGAGGCTCGACCCAGATCGTGAACGGTTTGCCGGTCGTGAGCGCCACCGCATCGGACAGCAACGTCCCAAAGGCGGAGTCCAGATTGACCTTGCCGGAGCGGTCGTCCTGGAAGACGAGCGTCCGCTCGGGCATCAGATCGGCGGCCACGCGTCGGATTTCGGCCGTCGCCTGCGCGCTCAGCCTGGCCAGGTCAACCCAGCGCGCATTGCGCGCGCGGTACGCGGGCCAGGCCGCGACGAGCAGCACAATCACGGCGCCGACGAGGACGCGGCGGCGACGAGCGGACGCCCGGGTCCATGCGGATTCCGCAAGCATGGCGCCGATGAGCGCGCTTCCCACCGACGGCAGAACCACATAAAGGCTCGATCGGACCGGGAGGAACAGCGTCAAGGAGAATGTTCCGGCAATCCACGCGAGCGCAAACAAGACCGTGTAGCGGCGCGGACCGATCGCTGGTAACTGGCCCAATACGGCGGCGCTCAGCACCAGGGGAATGCCGATTGGAAACGTGACCGTTCGATCGAGGTATTCGAGGACGTTGCGAGCGAGCGCGCCCGGCGCGTACGTGAACGTGTAGAAGGGTGGAGCGGTAGAGGGCGTCATGGCGCCCGATCGCAATCGGAGCATGAAGTACACCACGAGAGGCGCCAGCAAGAGCGCGAGACCTGCGAGACGGGCTGCCTGGTGTCTCTGGTTCGCGCGCGGGGCCGTCGCCAACAAACGATCACCGACCAGCAAAAGCGGGAGCACGACCGCTTCCTCCTTGGCGAGCATCGCGAACAGCGCGAAGGTCGCCGCGGCAAGCTGACGATCCCTTCGAACGGCGACAACGGCGGCAAGTGAGAACAGCGTGACGAGCAGTGCCGTTCGACCGCTGATCCACAGCAGCGCCATGTTGATGCCGTGCGGATTGAGCAGCCACAGGCCTGCGGCACAGAATGCCGCCCCGATTGACAGACCGAACGACCTCGCCATCAGGGTGAGCCCCCACGCGCACGCGAACAGGAGGAGGAGGTTGGTCAGGCCGTAGGCCATCGGCGCAGTCTCGAACAGCAGCCGATTCAATCCAAAGGTGAGGCCGACCACCGGGCGATAGAAGCCGTTGTTTCGCCCGAAGAGCCGCCACGCGTCCGCGACCGTCGCGAGCTCGTACTGGGTCATCCACGCGAAGTCGTCCTTGATGAATCCTCGTCCGATGTCGGGCAGATACACCGCCGTCACGTAGAGAAGGAGCGCCGCTGCTGCATGAGAAGGCTGCGGAGCCTGCCATCGACGTGGCGCCGTTCCGTTAGTAGACAAACGGGACCATTCGCCACCGCACACGCTGGGCGTAAGCGGCATATCGATCTCCGTAAGCTTCGACGAGCGACCGTTCCTCCCATGGGATGGCCGCGACGAGGTACGCCGCCGCGGCGCACGCGAAGACAAAGCGGCTGCCGGTCATGTGAGGGTGCGCAAAGGTGAAGAGCAACCATCCGAGATACACCGGATGGCGGACGAATGCGTACATGCCCTCTTCTTGCAGCGGCGGAGGCGCGCTCCCGCCTTCCACGCGGGACCGGGGACCTGCGCGCTCGTTGAGCACCTGCCTGATGCCGGCGAGCTCGAGCGAATCGAGGTTCGCGACGGCGCGCGCGATGATCCAGAGCCCCGCTGTCTGGCACGCGACAAGGAACCAGGCTGCCGGACGCGGCACCGAGTACAGCTCGCCTCCAACTGGCTGCCACCACCAGCACGTGAGCAAGAATAGAAGACTGGCAATCCAGACGTACAGCGATCGCTCGAGATACGACGGCAGTACTCTTGCAACGTGTCGCTTGACTCCTGACCGCGCGAGCAAGCTGTGATGAAGCGCGAAGGCGCCGAAGAGAGAGAGATCCACCAGCGCGCCTCGCCACGCGACGGTCGATCGCGCCGCGTCGCCCGCGCGGTCCAGCAGATCGACGTAGAACAAGAAAAAATAGGCGAGCGAGGCGACGAACAGGACGCCTCCGGTCCACGCGAAGGCGAGAGCGGCACGCGGATGTTTCATCGGCAGAACCGCCGGCTGGCCGCTCGCGCTCCCAGGAGGCGGCGCGACGTACGGTACGCGCGGCGGGCGCATATTATAGATGGTCGCCATGCGAAGCTCCGACGCCCCCCGCGTCGCCATCACCGGCATCGGTGTCGTGTCGCCCTTCGGCGTGGGGCGAGAGCGATACTGGGAGCACGTCACTCGCGGCTGCAGCGGCGTGCGAACGATCACGGAGTTCGATGTCTCGACGTTCCCCTGCCGGGTCGCCGCGCCCGTGCCGGCCGTATCGATCACCGACGCGGTCGAGCTTCCGGGTGAGGAGGGCGGCGACGGCGACGGCGAGCGCGGAACACGGGCCGATCCGAAGCGGTACGCGCGCGCATCGCTCATCGGCGTCCTGGCGGCCCGTGAAGCCTGGCACGACGCGGGCCTGCGCGTCCGCGAGCCCGGCGCCGGCGTCATCG
>JACPPN010000039.1 GCA_016190995.1 Acidobacteriota bacterium
GGTCTGGCGTGAAGCCGAACTTCTTCTGCAGGGCCTTGAGCGGCGCGGACGCGCCGAACGTGCGCATCCCGATGATCGCGCCGCCGAGACCGACGTAGCGCTCCCAGCCGAAGGTAGACGCCTGCTCGACCGCCACACGCGCCATCACGTCTGGCGGCACCACGCGGTCCCGGTACTCCTGGGACTGCTGCTCGAACAGCTCCCACGACGGCATGCTCACGACGCGGGCGCGGATCCCGTCGGCGACGAGCCGCTCGTAGGCGGCGACACAGAGCGAGACCTCGCTGCCGGTAGCGAGCAGCAACACCTTGGGCCGGCCGTCAGGCGCATCGGCCAGCACGTACGCACCGTTTGCGAGGCCGGAGGCAGGCGCGTAACGGGTGCGATCCACGGTTGGCAGAGCTTGCCTGGTCAGCACGAGCGCGACCGGCTGATGACGAAGCGGCATGATGAACCGCCACGCTTCGACCACTTCGTTGGCGTCCGCCGGCCGCAGCACGATGAGTCCGGGAATCGCGCGGAGCGACGCCAGCTGCTCCACCGGCTGATGCGTCGGGCCGTCTTCGCCAACGCCGATCGAATCGTGCGTGAAGATGTAGATGACCGGGATCTCCATCAGCGCGCTCAGGCGAATGGCGGGGCGCGCGTAATCGCTGAAGATCAGGAACCCGGATCCGTACGGGCGGAGCTTCGAGAGCGACAGGCCGTTCAGCACCGCGCTCATCGCGTGCTCGCGCACGCCGAAGTGCACGTTCCGCCCAGTAGGATCATTCGCGCCGAAGTCGCCCGCACCGCCGAAGGTCAGACGCGTCTTCGTGGATGGCGCGAGATCGGCGGCGCCGCCGACGAGCCACGGCACACGCGGTGCGATCGCGTTCATCACGATTCCGGACGCGTCGCGACCCGACACGCCTGTATCGCTCGCCGGAAACTGCGGCAGGTCGCGATCCCAGCCATCGGCCAGCGCCCGGCGCTGCATCCGCGACATCTGGCCGGCCAGATCGGGAAACTGCGCGGCATACGCACTGAACCGCGCCTCCCATTCCACCCGCGCCGCACGGCCCCGCGCACCCACGCCGTCCTGAAAGTGCCGGTACACGTCATCCGGCACCAGGAACTTCGCGGCTTCGGGCCATCCGTAGCTCCGCTTCGCCAGCGCCACTTCCTCGTCGCCGAGCGGCTCGCCGTGCGCCGCGCTCGTGTCCTGCTTGTGCGGCGCGCCGTACCCGATGTGGCTGTCGACGATGATGAGCGTGGGACGATCGGAGGTGCGCTTGAACGTCGTGAGCGCGCGCGTCAGCATGTCGAGATCGTTCGCGTCGCCGACGCGGGTCACGTTCCAGCCATACGCGAGGAACCGCGTCGCCACGTCGTCACTGAAGGCGAGTGCCGTGGATCCCTCGATGGTGATGTGATTCTTGTCGTAGATCCAGCAGAGATCGCCGAGGCGCAAATGACCGGCCAGCGATGCCGCCTCAGACGCGACACCTTCCATCATGCAACCGTCGCCGCAGAGCGCATACACGTTGTAATCGAACAGCTCGAAGCCGGGCCGGTTGAAATATGCGGCCTGCCACCTGGCCGCGATCGCCATGCCGACACTCGTCGCGACCCCCTGACCGAGCGGCCCGGTCGTCGTCTCGACACCGGACGTCCAGCGATACTCCGGATGGCCCGGACACTTGCTGCCGAGTTGACGGAACCGTTTGATGTCGTCGATGGTGACTGACAACTCGCCCAAGCGCTCGTACTCAGCATCAACCGCCTTCACGCCGCACAGATGGAGCACGGAATACAAGAGCATCGAGGCATGGCCGATCGACAGCACGAACCGATCGCGGTTCGGCCAAATCGGATCGTCCGGATCAAACCGGAGAAACCGTTGCCAGACCGTGTACACCGTTGGCGCCATCGCCATCGGCGTCCCGGGGTGACCCGAGTTGGCCGCCTGCACCGCGTCCATCGAGAGCGTTCGAATCGTATTGATGGACAGTCGGTCTAACGCGCGCGTGTCCGTCACTCGCCCTCCTGCGCCGTCATGAAGGCCCGTCGCTAGTTTTTGCCGAGGTTCCTGACCGATCAGCAATCATCGCTCACTACTGCGCGACGCACTGTGGCGTAGGTCACTTCACACGGCATCCGCCGGTTGATCGGCAAGAACGCGGAGGAGGGGACCAGAGCCTTCCACGGGGAGCCTGTCCCGCGAGCTCGGCGATGGCGCAAATCGTCACCACCTAGCCGTTCGATAAGCGCCTCCTCCGCCTACGAACACTCCTGGCGACCTCAGAAATCGATCACGAACTTGCCACGGAACGTCCGGCTGACGCCGTTCGAGAAGCCGCCGAACCGAGCGCTCGCCAGGTTGCCGTCGAAGTCTCGGGGGTTGAAATGGTTGGTGATGTTGAACACCTTCAGACCAATCCGCGCCTTGAGCCCCTTGGGCCAGGGCAGCGTCACCTGTTTCCACGCCTGGACGTCGAGCGAGAAGAACCTCGGGAAGCGGCCGGCCCGGTTTCTCTCGCCGACGAAATCGTGGTTCTCGTCGAAGATTGACAGCGGGAAGCCGTCACGCACCTCGACGAGCGGGGCGATGCCGAACCCGCGCGGCAGGTCGAACTCGCCCCAGGCGAGAAACCGGTTCGGCGCGTCGGACGGCAGTCGCGAAGACTCGTTCGGGCGGATGACGGGATTCTCGACGTTGGCGAAGAACGCGTTGAGGTCGTTGAGGGCACCGGTTGACGCCGATCGGACGTAGGACGCGACGAACTGGTTGCCGCCCGCGTGATACCGGCCGGTCAGCTCGAGCTCCCGATAGCGTGAACTGCCGGCATTCGTCAACAGCAACATGCCTAGACATCTCCTAAGGCCGGAACAGTGACAGATGAAGCAAGTTTTCGTCTATGAGCCTTAGGAGCTGTCTTAGGCGCGGCCGCCGTGGCGGCCGCGCAGCTAGTAGCGAAGGTTCGCCTCTCCCGCCTTCTGACTCGGCGGTTTGAGGCGAAGCTTCGCTACTCGTCTGCCGCAAAAAGGGGTGACCGGTTCGGCGGCAGGCGCCGCGCGGCGTCCGCGTGCTGACGGCCGGCGCGCCGCCGGCGACCGCGACCATTCAGCGGATCGAGGGTGAACTGGGGTGGGAGTTGACGCAGGTGTACGGCTTGACCGAGACGGCGCCGTTCATCACGATCTGCGAGCCCCGTCCCGAGCACCGGACGCTGTCGCCGCAGGAACGGGCCACGGCAAGATCCAGAAGTTCGTGCTGCGGGGCGGCCGGGCCGCGATCTCGCCAACGTAATCGAGCTCTTGAAGAGGTGTCGACTGCCTTATGAGCTGCGTCCTCGTGCTGTCCGACCGCCTCGTGCGCAAACACATTTCGATGGAGCTGGCCGTCGAATTGATCGAAGGGGCGTTCGCCGCGCA
>JACPPN010000317.1 GCA_016190995.1 Acidobacteriota bacterium
CCTCTACTACCGCGTCAACGCCTTCTCCATCCGGCTGCCGTCGCTGCGCGAGCGCGCAACGGATATTCCGCTGCTCGCGGAACGCCTGCTGGCACGCTACTGCGCCGGCAACGGGCTCCCCGTCGATTCCAAGTCGTTCTCGAAGGACGCGCTCGAGGTCCTGGTGACCTACCACTGGCCGGGCAACATTCGCGAGCTCGAAAGCACCGTCGCGCGCGCCGCGCTCTCGACCCCTGACTCGGTCATCCGCGCGTCGGACATCGAGTTCCTGCACGCCAGCGAAGCGCCGGTCGAAGCGTCGCGCGACCAGTTGCCGTCACTGCGCAATGCGGAGCGCGCGCATATCGCACGCGTGCTCGAAGCTGTCGGCTGGAACAAGAAGCAGGCAGCCTCGGTGCTCGACATCAGTCGCGGCACGCTCTATCGCAAGATTCTCGAGTACGGTCTCGAGCATGCTCCTCCCCCCAGAGCGCGACGAAATGTGTAGTCCGCGGGGGTCGGGGATCGGGGGTTGGTTGCGCGCTCGTCAGCCCCTGATCCCCGATCCCTGAGCCCCGATCCCCGATCAAAGTGTAGAAAATCGTCACTTCTCTTACGACTTCGTGAGTTCTGTTCCACCTTTCGACACCTCCGCCGAGCGACGCAGATACCCGGCGCCATCGGTTCCCATGTCCTCAGCCGCGGTAAGCTCCGCGCGCATCGCCCTTTAGCTCGGTCGCAGCCTCCCACCCACGCCCGGGCAGATGTCTTGCACCCGAGACGGCCGGTTCGGACTGTAGTTACAGGCCTGTCTACGGCAACCGCGTCGCGACGTGCGACGCTTTTTCACGAACCTGCACAGACCAACGTAGATGAAAAGTCTTCCACTGGGCGCGAGACTCTACGTCTCGGCCATCATCGCGTGTGGTGCGTATTTTCTTCTGGCCTACCTGCCGCTCGCGGAATTCAACAATCCGACCCTCTTCGTCGTGCTCCTCGTCTTGTCGTCGCTGACGTCGCTCTTCAAGGTGACGCTGCCGCTGGCACGGAGCGGATCGACGATGTCGGTCTCGTACGCCGTGGACTTCGCGTCACTCCTGATGCTCGGGCCGCACGAGACGATGCTCGTGGCGATGGCGAGCGCCTGGACGCAGTGCACGTTCAGGATGAAGGCGCGCAATCCGCTGTATCGCACGCTCTTCAGCATGGCGTGCCTGGCGATCACGGTTCAGGCGGCCGGTCAGATCTACTACCTGCTCGCGGGTGCCGGTGTGCCTCACGGCCTCTACGAGCTGGCCGGCCCCCTGGTCGGCGCCGCCACGACGTACTTCATGGTGAACACCGTGGCAATTGCGGCGGCCATTGCCTTGTCGACGGGACAGCGCATCGGGCAGGTCTGGAACGACAACTTCCTCTGGAGCGCGCCCAGCTATTTCGTCGGTGCCGGCGCCGCGGGCCTGGCCGCGGCCATCGTCGAACGTTCCGGCTACTGGCTCGTGCCCTTGACGGCCGCGCCGCTCTACCTCACGTACCGGACGTACAAAGTGTTCATGGGGCGGATCGAGGACGAGCAGCGGCATGTGCACGAAATGTCCGACCTGCATCTGGCCACCATCGAGGCGCTCGCGCGCGCCATCGACGCCAAGGATCAGTTGTCACAGGGGCACATCCGCCGGGTACAGGTGTACGCCGCGGGGCTCGCGCGCGCCGCCGGGATGCCCGCCAACGAAGTGCAGGGGGTCAAGACCGCGGCGCTGCTGCACGACATTGGAAAACTGGCGGTTCCCGAGCACATCCTCTCGAAGCCCGGGCCGCTGACGCCTGAAGAGTTCCAGAAGATTCGCGCCCATCCGAAGGTCGGGGCCGAGATCATTGCGGCGGTTCCGTTCCCGTACCCCGTCGCGCCGCTCATCCTCAGTCATCACGAGCGGTGGGACGGGAAGGGGTATCCGTACGGCCTGCGGGGCGACAACATCCCCCTGGGCGCGCGCATTCTGGGGGTGGTGGACTACTTCGATGCCCTCATGGCCGAACGGCCGTACCACAAGGCCATCAGCGCGGAAGCGGCGCTCTCCTTCTTGAAGGGAGAAGCCGGCAGGGCGCTGGACCCCAGCCTCGTCGCGAAATTCCTGGAGCTCTGGCCCGCGCTCCGCGATGAAGCGGCCGCGAGCGAACAGAACGGCTTGAAGCTCGCTTGCGCCGAAATCCCGGTCGGGCCGGGGCAGTTCGCTGCGCGCGCGCCGGTCGATGCGGACAAGACGAGCATCTTCGAGGACATCGCCCTCGCTCACCGCGAGATTTACGCCCTCTACGAAATCGCGCAGGCGATGGGCAGCAGCCTCGGCGTGTCCGACACCATGGCGCTCATCTCGTCGAAGTTGAGCAACCTCGTGCCGTTCTCGTGCTGCGCGCTATTCCTGCACGACGAGGAGAGCGACACGCTGCGTTGCCGCTTCGCGACCGGCACGGACGCCGACACCATCCATCAGATCGTGGTCCACAGCGGCGATGGTCTGACCGGATGGGTCGCGCGGAACCGCGCGCCGCTCGTCAACGCCCGCCCGAGCGCGGACCTGGAAGCCGCCGGCCTCTTGTCGCTCACCACGGTGCTGCAGTCGGCGCTGATGGGGCCGCTGGTGTTCAACGAGAAGCTGATCGGCACACTCGCCGTCTACCACACCCAGGCGAACTTCTACGAGGAGGATCACCAGCGTCTGCTCGATCGCGTTTCGGAGCAGGCGGCGGCCGTCATCAACAACTCCATCGTCTTCGAGCAGACGCAGGAGGATTCCCTCACCGATCCGCTGACCGGCCTGCCGAACACCCGGTTCCTGTTCATGCACCTGACGCGCGAACTCGCGCGAGCCGACCGGCTCAAGACGCCGATGTCGCTGCTCGTCATGGACCTCGACGATTTCAAGGAGGTCAACGATACGCACGGCCATCACGTGGGCGATCGCGCGCTCTGCGAAGTCGCGCGGGTGCTCCGGACCGCCATCCGCCCGTACGACATCTGCGTCCGCTACGCAGGTGACGAGTTCATCGTCGTGCTCTCCGGCTGCGGCCGCGAGGAGGCCGAACACAAGCGCGTCGAGTTGCAGGCCGCCGTGGAAGAAGTCTTCTTCGAGGCGCGGCCGGAACGACGCCTGCAGCTTGGCGTGAGCATCGGGGCGGCCGTGTTCCCCGATGACGGTGAAGTGTACGAAGCGCTGCTCGCGGCCGCCGACAGCCGCATGTATCAGGACAAGAGCAAGCGGAAGCACATCGGACGGCCGCGGCGAGAGGACGGCGCGCTGAGCATCGCCGAATACGACACCGTCGATCTACACGGCGCCACGCCCGGCATCGGCTAATCCTCAGTTCTGATCCGGATCCACCCAGTCCGGCCGACGCCCGGTCATCGCGGCGAGCAGCAGCGCCACCCCCGTGGCTCCCGCAATGAGCCCGAGGCCGTCGGTCGTGGCGGTCTCCCACCGGTAGTCACCCAGAATCAGGAATAGTGACGGGATGAGCATCACGACACCGGCGATGGCCGCGACGCGGCGGCGGAAAGCCATGCGGAGGATGGCGCCGCGCAGACGTCCGATGGAGAACATCTGCAAGTCACTCCGGTGGTCCCAGCCCTTGCTCACGACTTCGTCGCGGGCGGCTCATTCCGGTTTCCGGATCCATCGAGCGGTCCGGAGATGTTTCGCCGACGAGTGTCGGGCTTCGACCGACGAGAGGAGGTCGGTGGACGTGCGCGAGTCCTGCTAAGATTCCTGGCGGTGGCCGCTGTTCTCAAGCTTTCCGTTCGCCAGCTCATCGCCGCCACGCCGAATACCCGGATACTCCGGCTGACCCTCGACCGATCATTCGGCTTCCACGCGGGACAGGCGGTCCTCATGGGCCTGCCCGGCGGCACGCGCCGACCGTATTCGATTGCGTGCGCGCCGGAGGTCGCCCGCGCCGAACGATACCTTGAGTTTCTCCTGAAGGTGGATGCGTCGGGAGCGGCGGGACCGCACCTGGGGACTCTCGAGGCGCTCGACCAGGTGGAGGTCGAGGGACCATTCGGCTCGTTCCGCTTTCCCGAGCAGCCGGTCGAGCGGAATTTCCTGTTCATCGCGGGCGGCACCGGCGTCGCGCCGCTTCGGGCGATGCTCTGGCATGCGCTCCTCACCAGCCGCGAAGCCCGTATCGGGATCATCTACAGCGTGCGCTCGCCTGACGACCTCGCGTACGGCGACGAGCTCGAGCTGCTCGCGCGCGATCGCAAGATCGATTTTCGCCCTACCATCACCGGTGACGCAGGCCCCTCATGGACGGGCGACCGTGGCCGTATCGACCTGCAGCGGCTCCGACCGTTGATAGCCGCCCCCGAGACGCTCTGTTTCGTGTGCGGACCCCCGGCGCTGCTTCAGGACATGCCACCGCTATTACGACGGCTCGGGATCTCGGAGACTCGAATCAGGATGGAGGAACGGTGAAGGGCGGCTCCCGCGAGAGCGCCGTTCCAATCCATGAGTCAACACGTCTCATCGATTTGAACGAACTACCGCTATGCCCACGTGCTCGCCTGTCCGAAGCCACCGATCAGATCGGACCAGCTGAAAGCTGACCGCCTGAAAGGCGGTGGGTTGAGACCTGGCACGTGGGCACTAAAGCCTTGACCGCGCAGGGCGCGGAGAAGCCATCAGCGTCCAGTCTCCGTGCTCTGCGGCGAACGCTCTTGACGCCGGATTCAGGGTCTACGGTTCGATCTGCAGCGTGGACCGCACGTCCTTCACGCCGTCGACACCTCGCGCGATTTGAATCGCCCGCTCCTCCTCGGCCTTCGACTTGGCGCGGCCCGACAAGGTCACGACACCCTTGAAGGTATCGACGTCGATCCGCATGCCGCCCACCTGTGGATCGTTCAACAACGCCGTTTTCACGCGGGCCGTGATCGTCGCATCGTCAATGGTCTCGCCGACGGTCTTGCCGCACGCCGCGAACACCAGCGGCGCGGCGAGGACACACGCCAGCACGATCGCCGTCAATCGGTTCTTGCGATACATACACATCCTCCCGGGCGAGAGCTGCAAACTACATTCCCATCGCCTGGAAACCGGCGTCGACGGTTAGAACCTCTGCCGTGATCGCGCATCCTCGGGGGCCGAGCAGAAAGATCGCGGCGTCGGCCACTTCGGCCGCTTCGATATTGCGGCGAAGCGGTGCACGTTCGCGATAGAGCTGGAGAATGTTGGAGAAGCCCGAGATGCCCGAGGCCGCCAGTGTCTTGATTGGGCCCGCCGAAATCGCGTTCACACGGATGTTCTGCGGTCCCAGATCGCTGGCCAGATAACGGACGGAGGCTTCGAGCGCCGCCTTGGCGACACCCATGACGTTGTAGTTCGGAAACACCCGCTGGCTGCCGAGATAGGTGAGCGTGAGGATGCTGCCGCCGCCGCGCGCGCTCATCAGCGGCGCGACTTCACGCGACAGGGCGACGAGCGAATAGGCGCTGATGTCGAGCGCCTCGCGAAAGGCGGCGCGCGAGGTCTGGACGTAGGGCGCCTGGAGCGCCTCGCGCGACGCGAACGCCACGGCGTGAAGCAGAAAATCGAGCCCACCGAACTCGCGCTCGACGGCGGCGCCCAGCTCCGCGATCTGCTCGTCGCTCGTGACGTCACACGGCAGAATCAGCGGAGAGGGCGAGAGCGTCGTCCCCAGCTCGCGAACATTCTCTTCCAGGCGCTCGCCCTGATACGTGAGGGCAAGCATCGCCCCTGCCCGTGATGCGGCCTGCGCAATCGACCATGCGATCGATCGCTTGTTCGCCACACCCACAATCAGGCCGTGCTTTCCCTGAAGATCACTCATAGAGCGTTCTCGAACTGGGTCAGGTCCGGGAGGGACGGGGGCGTCCGACAGGGAGTCAGGCGAGGGAGCCGTGCTACTTGGACCGCTTCTTCCCGTGATGCGCCGGCCCTCGTCGCGAAGGCCGCGCCGACATCTGCGGACGACTGCTGCCGCCTCGATGCTCCGGGCGCGAGAAACCATGCTGCCGCGGGGCCGCGGCGAACGGCTTCTGGCGCGGACGGTGTCCGGCCCCGCCGGTGTGGCCGACGCGGAGTCCGCGCGCGCCGCGCGCATCCCGGAAGTTGCCGTTGCGACCGGCAGGATTCCTGATCGTGAACTCGGGAACGGGGCGGCCGGCGGGCAGCCCTTCAGGGCGAGGTAACGTCGCGCGAATGAGGGGCCGGTGCACCGGCCCCTCGTCGTGAGGAGGCGCGGGTTCGTCGATCGGCGTCTCGACAGGCGCAGGCGCCGCGGGGAGTTCCCCCCGAACCCCGTTGCCGGCCTCGTGCTCGTCCGCCGTCTCCGGCTTTGTCGAGAGAACGGCCTGATACAGCGCGCCGGGCGCCTCGCTCTTGCGTCGACGCGCAGGCGCTTTGCCGCTTTTGTACGGATGCTCGGCGTCGCACGTCTTGCAGCGAGTGTGCTTGATTTCGTCCTGCACCATCGCGACGATCACGTGATTGGTGAGCCGCCGCTCGCGCGGACAATAGTCGTCCAAAACGTCACCGAGCCGAAGCTGGCGCTGCTCCATCAAAAATCCCCCGACACCAATCCTTTGAATGGGAAGAATCTCGCGTAGGGCCCACAAAGTCTAGCAGAGTGGATTCAGTGGAAGCAACAGAATCGGGGCCGTCGCGAAGGCTATTTCCTTTCATGATCGCCTGCATCGACGTTTTTGTCCAGCGGTCTTTCGAGCCGAGCTGTCCGGCAGACTCTGACCTGGGTACGACCGTCCCCTCCGTAGGACGAAGACAATGACGGCGCCGCGGCCTCCGATGCTACTGGCCCGGACTGAGGCTACTGAGCCACAGTTCCAAATCTCCGAGCGCGTGCCGAACGGCAGCAGGGTTCGTCGACTGAGGCGTCCGCTTGGCGGCGACGGAGGCCGCCGCACTGACCCGTTCCCGAACCTGCTCGTCGAACAGCTCGCTGAAGCGGCGCCACTCGTCCATCGACAGCGACCGGAAGTCGCGACCTTCGGCAATCAGGCTTCTGACGATGCCCCCGACCACCTCATGGGCCTGCCGAAACGGCATGCCGCGGGCGACGAGATGGTCCGCCACGTCGGTCGCCAACGACAGGCCCGCGGCCGCTTGTTCCGTGCGCGTGACGTTCAGGGTCAGGGTCGTCACGACCTGGGCCACCGCCGCTACCGAGGCGGCAACCGTGTCTTCCGCATCGAACACGGCTTCTTTGTCTTCCTGCAGATCTTTGTTGTACCCGCTCGCCAGGCCCTTGACGGTCGCGAGCCAGCCAGCGAGGTGGCCAATGGTCCGTCCGGCCTTGCCGCGCGCGAGCTCGAGCGGATCGGGGTTCTTTTTCTGCGGCATCAGGCTGCTGCCGGTCGCGGCGGCGTCAGCGAGCTCGAAGAACCCGAATTCCTCGCTGGTAAAGAGGATCAGATCCTCAGCCATCCGGCTCACATGCACCATCGCCTGCGCGCAGGCGAAAAGAAACTGGGTCAGGAAATCGCGATCCGAAGCCGCGTCGATGCTGTTCGAGACGGTGGCCCCGAAGCCGAGTCGCCTGGCAAGCGCCGCGGTGTCGATCGCGTAATTGGTGCCGGCGATGGCGCCCGACCCCAGCGGGAGCACATCGGCTTGCTCGCGCGCCTGTCCGAAGAGCCCGTGATCACGTTTGAATGCGACCGCGTGCGCGAGGAAGAAATGCGCGACGAGCACCGGCTGCGCACGGCGCAGGTGCGTGTAGGAGGGCATGAGCGCCTCACCGCTCCTTCCCGCCTGGAGTGCGAGGGCGGCCACGAGGCGGGCCACCCGGATCTGCAGCGCAGGAATCCGACGTTTCAGATAGAGACGGATGTCGACCGACACCTGTTCGTTGCGCGATCGCCCCGTGTGCAGCCGTTTGCCGACCTCGCCCACCCGCTCGACGAGCTGGCGTTCGACGAAGCTGTGTACGTCTTCATCGGGGCCGTCGACGAACGCCGGGTCCCGACGGCCCTCATCGCGGATCTCGTCGAGCCCGCGGACGATCGTCAGCAGGTCCGGCTCCGAGAGAGCCCCGGCGGCGGCGAGCGCTTCCGCCCACGCGATGCTGCCGGCGACGTCATCCTCGAGGAGACGCCGATCGAAGCGGAAGGATGCGCCGAAGTCGACCAGCGTCTGGTCCGGATCGCTCTCGAAGCGTCCGGACCAGAGGTGGGAAGGTTTGGGCATCGGCGGGTCGTGCGATCGCGCGGCGGCTATGCTCCGGTGACGCCGACGCCGCTCGGCGCGGCCTGCGCCTGCTTCGCGCGCGCCGCCGCCTTGCGCGCGGCGGTCTCGAGGGGCAAGCCGAAAATCTTGATGAAGCCCTCGGCCGCCGTGTGATCGAACAGATCGCCGGCGTCGTAGGTTGCCAAGCCGTGATCGTAGAGCGCGTAAGGCGACCGGCGCCCGACCACGCGGCAGTCTCCCTTGAACAGCTTGACGCGCACCGTGCCGGTGACACGCGGCTGCACGGTCGCGACGAATGCGTCGATGGCCGTCCGCATCGGCGTGAACCAGAGGCCGTTGTAAACGAGGTCGGCATACGTGATCGCCAGCTCCGATTTCAGCCGCTCGAGGTCGCGCGGAACGACCAGCCCTTCGAGCTCCTTGTGCGCGGCATGCAGGACGACGGCCGCGGGCGCTTCGTAGATCTCGCGAGACTTGATGCCGACCAGGCGGTTCTCGACCATGTCGATCCGGCCAACCCCATGCGCGCCGGCAACCGTCTCGAGGCTCGCGATGAGCTCGGTGAGCGGCAGGCTGATCCCATCCACTGTCGTCGGGACGCCCGATTCGAATTCGATCTCCAGATAGGACGGATCGTCCGGGCACTGAGGGATGGCGCGCGTCAGCGTGTAGATTTCTTCCGGCGGCTCGATCCAGGGATCCTCGAGCACGCCGCATTCGATCGATCGACCCCACAGATTCGCGTCGGTGCTGTAGGGGCTCTCCACGGTCGCGGGCACCGGGATGTTGCGGGCGCGCGCGTACTCGATTTCGTCGGGACGCGTCATCCCCCAGAGGCGCGCCGGCGCGATGACGCGGATGTCCGGGTTGAGCGCACGGGCGGAAACGTCCATGCGAACCTGATCGTTGCCCTTGCCCGTGCACCCGTGCGCGATCGCGCTCGCCCCTTCGATCTCGGCGATCTCGACCAGCTTCTTCGTGATGAGCGGACGGCCGAGCGACGTCGCCATGGGATAGCGTCCCTCGTAGATGGCGCCGGCCTGCAGCGCCGGCAGGATGTACTCGCGCGCGAACTCGTCACGCACGTCGACGACGTGCGCCCGGACCGCGCCCACTCGCAAGGCGCGCTCGCGGACGTCGTCGAGCTCGCGGCCCTGTCCGAGATCCATCGTGACGGTGATGACCTCCGCGCCGAACCGTTCGGCCAGCCAGGGAATCGCCACCGAAGTATCGAGTCCGCCCGAATATGCCAGGACGATACGTTCCATTGAGTGTCTCCCTACTGCGTGACGCGATTGACGTGAGCGCCGGTGAACACGTCGGCTCCGGATTCCTGGTTCCCGGCTACGCGCGCGCCCAGCGCTCGAACCGGCGGGCGAGGGTGCGCGCCTTCTGTCCGTCGGGCGCGATGACGAGGATCGTGTCGTCGCCGGCAATCGTGCCCACCACCTCCGGCAGATCGGCCCGGTCGATCGCGATGGCCAGCGACTGCGCCTGCCCGGGGTTCGTCTTGAGCACGATGAGCTGCCGGACCTGCGCAATCTTCCGCAGGTACTCGCCGACGGCGCGCCGCGCGGCGCCCTCGGCGTGGTCGTGCGCGACGAGTTCGGCGACCGGCCGGCCATACGCGCTGTCGGCGGCCCGCTTCACGAGCGCCAGCTCCTTGATGTCGCGCGAGAGCGTCGCCTGCGTGACGTCGAACCCGCGGGCACGCAGCCGCCGCCGGAGCTGTTCCTGACTCGTGATCTGCTCGCGACCGATGAGGTCGAGGATCGCAGCCTGTCGAAGGTGCTTCATGGCGCCGGGCGCTGCGGCGCCAGTATACCATCCGCGCTCGCGCGTCGCGCGCCGCCCGCCTCCGCGTCCACATTGACCTGGCGGGATGGCACGTGTATAGTCTACCTCTACACTGTATAATTATTCATGGCCACGATGGAAGCGGTTCGAATCGGCATTGCGGGCGCGACGGGATACGCGGGGCAGGAGCTCCTCCGCCTCGCCGCGCGGCATCCCTGCGCGCGCGTGACCGCCGCGATGGGGTCGGCCGCCCAGTCGGCCCCGCGCGTGCTGCCGCGGCTGGCGCGCCAGTGGAGCGGCGCCGTCACGCCGCTTTCCGTCGAGACGCTCGCGCGCGAGGCGGACGCCGCGTTCCTCGCGCTCCCCGATGCCGACTCCGCCGAGCTCGCGCCCGAGCTCCTCGCGACCGGCGTGCGCGTCTTCGACTTGTCGGGCGCCTTTCGCCTGCGGGACGCCGACTTGCGCCGCCGCTGGTACCCCCACACGCCCGAGGCGGAGGCGATCGAGGCGGTGTACGGCGCGCCCGAGCGGGACAGGACGCGCCTGCCCTCCGCGCGTCTCATCGCGTGCCCCGGCTGCTACCCCACGGCCGCCGTCCTTGCCCTCCACCCGCTCGTGTCCGCGGACCTGCTGGCCGGCGACATCGTCATCGACGCCAAGTCGGGGGTGTCGGGGGCCGGGAAGAAGCCGACCGAGCGGACCCATTTCTCCGAATGCCACGGCAACCTGGCCGCCTACGCCATCTTCGCCCACCGGCATGCCGTCGAAATCGAGCAGGAACTGGGCGTGCCCGTCACGTTCGTGCCGCATCTCGTGCCGATCGATCGCGGCATTCTCGAGACGATTTACAGCAGGCTCCGGCCGGGCGCCACCGAAGACGACGTGGCCGCGGCGTACGAGGACGCGTACGCCCATGCGCCCTTCGTTCGTCTCACGGGCGCTGCCCTGCCCGAGATCAAACATGTGGCCCACACGAATTTCTGCGACATCGGCTGGCGCGTCGACGCGACCACCGGCCGGATCGTGATTGTCGCGTGCATCGACAATCTCGTGAAAGGCGCCGCGGGCCAGGCGATCCAGAGCTTCAACATCGCCTTCGGCTTCGACGAATGCGCCGGCCTGGCGTAGGTGACGCGTGAAGCAGCGCAGCCATTCACGGCGAGCGGATTCGGCGCGCGGGCGTCGTCCTGGCGCGCTTCCCTGCACGGTGCTCAAGCTCGGCGGCGAGCTCCTCGAGAGCCGGGATGACATCCAGGCGCTGGTCGCTGCCAGTGCGTCGCTGCGGAAGGACGGCGCGCTCGTCATCGTGCACGGCGGCGGTCGCGAAATCGACAGCGCCGCCGCGCGCGTGGGCCTGACCAAACAGAGCATCGATGGCCTGCGAATCACCGACGCCGCGACCCTCGAGATCGTGATGGCTGTCGTCGGCGGCGTCATCAATAGCAGGCTCGTGGCGGCCCTGGTCGAGCAGAACGTGCGCGCGGTCGGGCTCACAGGCGCCGACGCCGGGATCGCGCGAATGGCGCGGGCACCCGCGTACCGCGCCCGCGACGGTCGGCTCGTCGATCTCGGTCTGGTGGGCGAGCCCGACGATGACTCGACGCCGGAATTGCTGGTGGACCTGTGCACGGCCGGCTACGTGCCGGTGATTGCGTGCCTCGGACTCGGTCCAGATGCGCAGGTGTTGAACGTGAACGCCGACACGCTTGCCGCGGACTTCGCGGTGCGCCTCGGGGCCGAGCGGCTCGTGATCGCGGGTGGAACAAACGGCGTGCTCGACGAGGCGGGCCGAACCATCGGCAGCCTCGACGCCGCCGCCATCGAGCGCTTGATCGCCGGGGGCGGCGCGCAAGCGGGGATGGTGGCCAAGCTCATCGCCTGTCGAAAGGCCATGCAGGCCGGTGTCTCGGAAGTCGCGATTGTCGACGGGCACGAGGCCCGGAACATCCTCGACCTTCGGGGGACGCGGCTGAGGGGCGGCGGCCGATCGAGCTTCACGGGGCCGCGCCCCGACACTCTCGAGGCGCCATTCTAGATGGACGGAGTAGATCGCGTGCTTGCCCAGGACATTCAACTCCTCGACCAACGCCACGTCTTGCAGGTCTACCGGCGCGCTCCCGTTGTCTTCGTCCGGGGCAAGGGCTCGTATCTTTACGACGCCGACGGACATGAGTACCTCGACCTCATCTCCGGTATCGGGGTGGCGTCGCTCGGCCACGCGCATCCCGGCCTGGCGCAGGCGGTCGCGTCGCAGGCCGAAACGCTGCTCCACTGCTCGAACCTGTTTCATCACCCCCTGCAGGCGCAGCTGGCCGAACAGCTGGCGGCACTCTCGGGCCTCTCACGCACGTTCTTCTGCAACAGCGGCACCGAAGCGGTCGAAGCCGCGCTGAAGCTGGCGCGGCGGTACTGGTATACGCGGGGCGAGGCCGCGCGCCGGGGGATCGTCGCGCTGGAGCACTCGTTTCACGGGCGGACGTTCGGCTCGCTCTCCGTCACATGGGAAGAGCAGTATCGAACGCCATTTGCGCCGCTGCTCGCCGACGTCGCGTTCGTGCCGGCGAACGACGCGAAAGCCCTCGAGGCTGCCGTCTCCGAAACCACCGCCGCCCTAATCCTTGAACCGATTCAAGGCGAGGGGGGGGTCCGTCCACTGTCGCGAGCGTTTGCCGCGGCCGTGACCGAACTCTGTGGCAGGACCGGTGCCCTCCTGATTGCCGACGAGGTGCAGTGCGGCCTGGGGCGCACCGGGTATCCGTTCTATTTCTCGGTGCTGGGACTCCGTCCGGACCTGGTGGCGGTCGGCAAGGC
>JACPPN010000328.1 GCA_016190995.1 Acidobacteriota bacterium
GCTTGCGGAAGAGGACTGTCAACTGGTTCCTGACGGTCTGCTCTTTGGCGCCCAGGTTCAGCGCGATGGCCCTGTTGCTGCGGCCGGCCAGGATTTCGGCAAGCAGCTCTCGCTCGCGTGGTGTCAGGCGGATGTGGAGTCGTTTGGCGGGTTCCATCACCCGAATAGAAACGTCAATCGAGCCTTTTCTGCACCGGCTTCAGGCAATCGAAGGTTGGCGGCACCAGGGCCTGGGGGTCCTTCGAGGGCCGAGAGAGTGCCCGTACAGCGAACCGGATGATCGAGACCTCCTCGGACAACAGGCAGGATTGGATGGCTGACGCATCGGTTCGAGTCGGTGAACCGGCGTCCCTCGTGGATGCTGAATCATCGCTGCGGCTCCTCGAGCGCGCGCGGGTCGGCGACCGCGAGGCCCTCGATGCCTTGATGGCGCGGTACCTGCCGCGGCTGCGGCGGTGGGCGAGCGGCCGGCTGCCCCGGTGGGCCCGCGATCTGGCCGACACCCAGGATCTGGTACAGGACGTCATGCTCCAAACGTTCAAGCGGATTGATGGGTTCGAGGCTCGCCACGAAGGCGCGCTGCAGGCCTACCTGCGACAGGGAATCGCCAACCGGATCCGCGATGAGTTCCGCCGCGCGGGCCGGCGGCCGGCGACGACCGAGCTCGACACCCGGACGCCCGAGTTGGGCGCTTCTCCGCTCGAGGAAGCGATCGGCCAAGAGGCGCTCGAGCGCTACGAGCGGGCCCTGGCCCGCTTGCGCCCCGAAGATCGCGAGGCCATCGTCGCGCGCATCGAGCTGGACTGCACGAACGAAGAGATCGCCGTCGCCCTGGGCAAGCCCTCTGCCAATGCGGCGCGCATGGCTGTCGAGCGGGCGCTCGTGCGGCTGGCAGATGAGATGCGGCGGGCCTGCAATCCAAGGCGTTCTGTGGCCGGCGACGCGCATGTCGTGCCCGTAAGCCCGAAGCCCCTGAGCCTGCAACCATGCCGGAACGCGAAGACCTGATCTCGGTGGCGCGCGCTATCGCCGCAGGACTCCCGGTCGACTGGGCGACGGTCGAGTCGAGCGCCGGCGACGAGTCGCTGCGCGAGGTGATTCGCGAGCTCAGGGTCATCGCCGAGATCGCCGAGCTGCACCACAGCCTGCCTGGCGCGCTCCCGCCATCTTCTTTGCCGGCGCCGCCGAGTGGCACGCCAGTCCTGACCTCACAGGCCGATATCGCCGCGGGAGTCCTCGAGTCGCCGCTGGCGCTGGGCTCGTGGGGTCCGTTCACGCTCCTTGAACGAGTCGGCCGTGGATCCTTCGGCGAAGTCTATCGGGCCTGGGACCGCCGCCTCGATCGCGAGGTGGCCCTGAAGCTGCTGCGACGTCACGACTTGCCGGACGACGCGGTCGGCTCGACAGCCATCGAAGAAGGTCGCCTCCTCGCGCGCGTCCGGCATCCGAACGTCGTCACCGTGCACGGCGCCGACCGGATCGAGGGCGGCGTCGGACTGTGGATGGAGTTCGTGCACGGACGCACGCTGGAGCGGGCGCTCCAGGAGCGTGGGCCGTTCTCCGCCGACGAAACCGTGGCGGTTGGGGTCGAAATCTGCCGGGCGCTGGCTGCTGTTCATCAGGCCGGCCTGCTCCACCGCGACATCAAAGCCCAGAACGTCATGCGACAGGACGATGGGCGTCTGGTGCTGATGGACTTCGGGGCGGGCCGTGAGCAGCCCGGGGAGGAGAGCGGCACATCCACCGACATGGCGGGCACGCCTTTGTACCTGGCGCCGGAGATCTTCGACGGACAGCCGGCGACCGTGCAGAGCGACCTCTACAGTGTCGGGGTCCTCCTCTATCACTTGCTGACCGGGCGCTATCCGGTGACGGGCCGGACGCTGCGCGAGGTGCGTGACTGCCATCGCCACGGCGCACGCGTATCGCTCGGCGATGCGCGACCCAATCTCCCGGACGTGCTCGTGCGTGCGATCGATCGCGCGCTCCATGTCGAGGCGAGCGCTCGGTACGGGAGCGCCGGCGACATGGCCATGGCGCTTGCGATAGTGGACGCGCGGGCGCCCGCCGCGCGTCCCTGGCGCCTCCTCGCCACGGCGGCGACGCTGCTCGCAGTCGCGATCGCCAGCTGGACGCTGGTGAGTCCAACCCTGCAACAGTCGGGAGGCAGCTTGCGGGGTACGGCGCCGCGTCCAGGGGCCTTTTCGGATCAGAGCGCGATCAACATTCGCCGCCTTGACCTTCCCCGCCTGCTCTTCGCGGGTCAGTTGTCGCAAGACGGCAGGTACCTGCCGTATTCGGCGGAGTCATATGACCGGCTGCTGCTGCTGGACCTGGCCACCGGAAAGACACGAACCCTGGCAAGCGACGCGGGGCAGCGCGCCCAGGGAATCATCGCGGAAGCCGTTGTTTCACCCGACAGCAGCGAAGTCGCCTATTCGTGGCAGTCCGACGCCTGCCGTTGCGTGGAGCTCCGTATCGTCGACGCCCGAGGCGCCGGCAATCCGCCCCGCCTCCTCGTGCGTGATGAATCGCTCCTGGCGATGACGCTCGCCGACTGGTCTTGGGATCGGACCGAGATTCTGGCCCTCCTGTCGAAGAAGAACCAGACGCACGAGATCGCGCTCGTCTCCGCCCAGAATGGATCCGTACGCATCCTGAAGGCGGGGCTGGAGTCTCTGACGGCGCTGCACCTGTCGCCCGATGGCCTCCACGTGGCGTACGATTATCCGGTTGCAGAAGATAACGACGCGCGCGACGTCTTCTTGCTGAGCATCGATCGGAGCCGGGACGTTCCGCTCGTCCGTGGCCGCTTCCAGGACGCCTACCCGGTCTGGACGCCGGACGGTCGCGGCGTGCTGTTTGTCAGCGACCGATCGGGGACGACCGGCTTGTGGCTCGTGCCAGTCCTCGCCGGCGAACCACACGGGGAACCCCAGCTCGTCACAAAGGACGCAGGGGCTCTCGCTCCGAGATCCCTCGCGGGTGACGCAACACTCTTCTACAGCCTTCAGAGCGGCATAGCCGACGTCTACACCGCCCGCTTTGGCCCTGATGGATCGATCCTGACCGACTCGGTGACGCAGGCGGCTGGCGGCTTCCTTGGATCGAATTCGGACCCGGAATGGTCGCCCGATGGGCGGTCGCTGGCCTACGTCTCGCAGCGGCGCTCGACCGGCCCGCGCGCCCGGGCCATCGTCATCCATTCCCTCGACACGGGTGAAGAGCGCGAGCTGTGGCCCGACGCGCCGGGGATCGTCCAGCCGCGGTGGTCCCCGGACGGACGCTCATTCCTGGTGTGGTACGCGGATCGTTTGGGCGCCGGCGGAGCCTGGCTGGTCGATGCCCGCACTGGCTCGACTCTCGACAGCTACGGATCGATCAGGCACCTACAGTGGGCGCCGGATGGGGGCGCGTTCTACTTCTTCTCTCTCCGAGACTTCACGCGCGTACTGGGGACCGAGATAGCGTCCGGCCGAACGCAGGAGGTGTATCGCGTGCCGGCCGGCCATTCCATCCGGGCGTTCTACGCCGTCTCGCCCGATGGCCGATCGTTGGCGCTGACCATCAACGAACCGAATGGCAGCAGGCTCGAGGTCGTGCCGACGTCGGGAGGACCGGCACACGAGGTGATGCGGTTCACCCTGCCCGATCTGTTCAGCATTCAGCAATGGACGCCAGACGGCGCGAACATCTTGTTCACCCGGTTTCGAACCGACGCCATGCTCGGTCGTGGCGTCCGGGGTCCGATCGAATTGTGGAGCGTACCGGCCACGGGGGGCGCGCCGCGCAGCCTGAATCTGAAGGGAGACCAGCTCGCCGCCGTCCGGGTAAGTCCCGACGGTGCGCGTATCGCCTTCCGCACGGGCCAGCCGAGTGGGGATTTCTGGCTGATGCGGAACTTCCTCCCCCGGACAGTGGCGGGTCGCCGCTGATCGCATGACGCCAACAGCGTACCGGCGAGAAGCGATGGCGTGTGCGAGACCGGAGGGAATGGCTCCGGGCGTGGCGTCACGGCTCCCGATCGCCGTCGCGGCGGTGCTAGGGTGCCTCCTCGCGCCGGTCGACGCCGGTGCGCAGCGCGGCCAGACTGGGAGCCTCGTCGGCATCGTCAGGGACACGTCCGGCGCCGCGTTGCCGGGCGTGAAGCTTACGGCGAGCAGCCCGCAGTCGATCGGAGGGCCGCACCAGACAGAAAGCGACGCCTGGGGACGGTATCGATTTGCGTCGCTCCTGCCGGGTACCTACGAGGTCACGGCCGCGCTCCAGGGTTTCAAGACCCTGCGACACTCTGAAATCGAAGTTCCACCTGGCTTCACGCTCAGGCTCGACCTGCGGCTGGAGCTCGCCGCGGTGGCCGAGGTCGTCGACGTCCGCGCCGGCGCGTCGGCCATCGATACGCACACTGCGACATCGCCGGCGTTGCTCGATCGGCAGCTCCTCGAGAACCTGCCGATCGACCGCCGGAGCGTGTTCCTTCTCGCGAACCTGGCACCCGGCGTGACCCGCGGCGTCGCGTTCGGCGGCACGGGTGGCGCGAATCCGTTCTCGCTGGATGGTACCCACGGCACCGATCCCATTTCCGGCCAAGTGAGTGCCGTGGTGAGCGTCAACTGGATAGACGAGCTCCAGGTCGTCTCGCTCGGCGCCAATGCGGAGTACGGCGAGTACACCGGGGCGCGTGTCAACGCGATCACCCGGTCTGGCTCGAATCGCTTCTCGGGCCTCGCCGAGTACGTGACCACGAGACCGAACTGGACGGGGAACAATCGCGGATCGCTGCCGCCGGATCTGGCCCAGCGCTTTAGACCGATCGAAGTGCTCAAGCGGTGGGAGATCAGCCAACAAGTCGGCGGGCCGATCGTCCAGAACCGCCTGTGGTTTTTCTCAGGTTTGACCTATTACAAGAACGCTCAGCGGCCGGTCTCGTTCGCTGGGATGCCCCGGACGCCGGATGAGCCGCGCACCTTGACGCGGCAACCGCGGTTTCTCGTGAAGCTGACGGGGGCGCCGTCCTCCCGCCTGCGACTCGACGGGTACGTCGGGTAC
>JACPPN010000336.1 GCA_016190995.1 Acidobacteriota bacterium
GCGGCTTGAGAAGCTGTCTTAGGTGCGGCCGCGGAGCGGCCGCCTAGTCACGAAGCTTCGTCCCTCCGCCTCCGGGGCCTTCACTCGGCGGTTTGAGGCGAAGTTTCGTTACCAGCCCCGTTGCGCCCTTTGCGCGTTTCGCGGTCCATCAGACGCAACCCCCGCCCGGAGCTCAGTCCGAACCCCGACCCCGAATCCCGATCCCGAATCCCACAACGTTGACACCCACAGCGTTCGGTCCGTACAGTCGCGATCGGAGGGATTATGGACCGGGTGCTCCCGATTGTCGTTTCGCTCGCGGCGGTTCTCGCGCTCGTGCTGGCGAATGGATTTTTCGTGGCTGCGGAGTTCTCGGTGGTCACGGTGCGCAAGACGCGGGTCGATCAGCTCATCGCCGAAGGCAATCGCATGGCGCGCGCAGTGCGCCGCGCGGTCAACGACCCAGACAGCTACATCGCGGCGACTCAGCTCGGCATCACGATGGCCAGCATCGGGCTCGGATGGATCGGCGAGCCGGCGCTCGCCTCGCTGATCGAGCCGGTCTTCGACTTCCTGCCCGGTCCCATCGCGGTCACGACATCTCATTCGATCGCCGTCGCCATCGCCTTTGCCGTCATCACGGCGTTACATATCGTGCTCGGGGAGCTCGCACCGAAAACCATCGCCCTGCAGGATCCGGAGCGGACCGCGCTGTGGGTCGTCAAGCCGACGGAACTGTTCATGAGAGTCTTCTGGCCGTTCATCGCGTTGCTCAACACGATGGGCCGCGCGGTGGTCACGATGCTCGGATTCCAGCCGCCAAGCGGCCATTCGCTGGTTCATTCCGAGCAGGAGCTGAAGATGCTCGTCACCGCCAGTCAGGAGGCCGGCGTCCTCGAAGAGCAGGAAGAGCAGATGCTGCACCGCGTCTTCGGGTTCGGCGACCTGACCGCCGCGCAGGTGATGGTGCCACGCACGGAGCTCGCCGCGATTGCCGCGGACACGCCGCTCGATGCCGTGCTCGAGGAGATTGCGCGTGTCCCCCATACGCGCTTTCCGGTGTACCGCCGCGACCTCGACGATATCGTTGGCATCCTGCACGTCAAGGATCTGTTGAAGGCCCTGAAGACGCCACCAGATCAGTTCTCGCTCACCTCGCTGACGCGCGACGTTTTGGCTGTTCCTGAAACGATGAAGGCGGACGATCTGCTGTCGGAGATGCAGCAGAGGCACGCGCCGCACGCAATCGTCATCGACGAGTACGGCGGGACCGCCGGCCTCGCCACCTTCGAGCGTCTGATGGAGCGCATCGTCGGCGAGCTCGGGCTCGAAACGGGAGCCGCCGCGATCGGCATCATCACGCTGGCGGACGGATCGATGCTGCTCGACGGCCTGATGCTGGTGCCCGATGCGAACGAGCGCTTCGGGCTCAAGATCGATGAGACCGCCTACAACACGATCGGCGGCTTCGTGCTCGGCACGCTCGGCCGGAGGCCGCGGATTGGAGATCAGGTGGAGGTGGACGGCCGCATCATGCGCGTCGAGGCGCTGGACGGGCTGCGGGTCGCAAGAGTGTTTCTCTCGCGGGAGCGCGGCGCGCCACCGACGAGCGGGACGTCGCGGTGACCTTCGATCCATTGGCGCTTTGAGAACGTGTTTTCCCGACAAGAAAGCGTTTCTTCTACCAGATCGGCGGGCCCGACGGGCCCGCCGCTAGCGCGGGCGCCCAGTGGTTTGGTTGCGGGGCAGCCGCGCTGTGTCCTCTGTGGTGACAGTTGCTGGCGACGGATTCAGGGTCAATGAGTCAATGAGATGGCTCAATCCGCTCTCAACAGCCTCAGTCCGTTGGCAATGACGATGAGCGACGCACCCGTGTCGGCCAGAACGGCCATCCACAGCGTGGCGACGCCGCCTACCGCCATCGCAAGAAACGCCCCCTTCAGCACCAGCGAAAAACCGATATTGACCTTGATGTTGCGCAGCGTCGCGCGGCTGAGGCGAAACGCGTACGGAATCTTCAGGAGCTCGTCCGCCATCAGAGCGACATCGGCGGTCTCGAGCGCTGCGTCCGTCCCGGCCACGCCCATGGCAATGCCGACATCGGCGGCCGCAAGCGCGGGCGCGTCGTTCACGCCGTCGCCGATCATCGCCACCGTCCCGTAGCGCCGCCGCAGCTCGTCGATTGCCGACACCTTGTCGGCCGGCAGCAGTTCCGCTTTCACTTCGTCGAACCCGAGCTGCTTCCCGATGGCGCGCGCCGTGATGGCGTTGTCACCGGTCAGGAGGACCAGCCGTTCAACTCCGCTCTCGCGCAGCAGCTGGAGCGCGTCCTGCCCCGCCTCGCGCAGCTCATCGGCGACGCCGATGATCCCCACCGTCCGCCGATCTTCAGCCACAAGGACGGCAGTGCATCCGCGATCCGCAAGCTCGTCGAGCTGCGCGTCGATCTCCGGCGAGGACAGACGCTGTTCCTCGAAAAGACGATGGTTGCCGACCAGAACCTTGCGGCCGTCGACGAGCGCCTGGGCACCGAGGCCTGGCAGCGACTGAAACGAGCGAGGCGCGTGGACCACGACCTGCTCCTCGGCGGCACGTCGCAGGATCGCGCTCGCGATGGGATGCTCCGAATGCGACTCGACAGCGGAGGCGATTCCGAGGATGTGGGGTGGCGCGGCGCCATCGACGGGAATGACGCCGACGACTTCCAGCCGTCCCTTGGTGAGCGTTCCGGTCTTGTCGAACGCCACGCATCGGACCCCTGCCGTGCGCTCCAGATGGGCGCCGCCCTTGATGAGCACGCCCTTGCGCGCGGCGGCGGCCAGGGCGGATACGATGGAGACCGGCGTGGAAATCACGAGCGCGCACGGACACGCAATCACGAGGAGCACGAGCGCGCGGTAGAACCACACCCCGAATGGTGCGCCGAACAACAAGGGTGGAAAGATTGCCATCAACGCGGCCAGCACCAGGACGGCTGGGGTGTAGATGCGCGCGAACCGCTCGACGAACGTCTGGCTCGGGGCGCGCTGCGCCTGCGCCCGCTCCACGAGATGGATGATGCGGGCCATCGTCGTGTCGCGGCGCGGACGGGTGACCCGAACCTCGAGCGCGCCGTGCCCGTTGATGCTCCCGGCCAAAACCTCGTCACCGGTGCTCTTCGCGATGGGCAACGATTCACCGGTCACCGGCGCTTGATTGACATCGCTTTCGCCCGCGACCACTTCCCCGTCGAGCGGGACTTTCTCGCCGGGGCGCACGATGATGAGGTCGCCCACCCGAATGTCATCCGCCTTCAGCCTGAGCTCGGTCGCGTCCCGCCGCACGAGGGCTTCGGTCGGCGTCAGATCCATCAGCGCTCGAATCGCCCCGCGCGCTCGCTCCATGCTGCGCGCTTCGAGGAGCTGCGCAAAGGCGAACAGGAACAGCACGGTTGCCGCCTCCGACCATTCCCCGATGCCGAGTGCGCCCGCGACCGCCACCAGCATGAGCACGTTGATGTCGAGAATGCGCGCCCGCGCGGCGGCGAATGCCCGGCGCGCCGTCACGACGCCACCGCTGGCGACCGCGACCCCATACGCGATCCGGGCAACGGCCTCCGGCCACGCCGCAAACTCCACCAGCAGCCCCAGCGCCACCATCGCGCCGGAGATCGTGACGAGCACGATGCGTCTCGTGACGGCCGCGCTCGTCAATGTCACCGGTTCCTCGTGCTCCAGCCAGGCCCGCATGCCGGTGTCCGACACGGCTTCGACAATGTCGGTCGCTGATATGGAGGCGGCGTCGTAGCGGACCCGAAGACGTTGCCCGACGACGTCCGCGCTAAGATCTTCGAGCCCGGCGAGGTTCTTAAGCCGACGTTCGAGGATGGCGACCTCTTCATGACAGTCCATCCCCTCGATCTTGAAGATCGACTCGGCGTGCACCTCGCACACCGGGCAGACACCGTCCCTCCGGTTCGACCTCGCCATCTCTCAATCCGATGAAGAAACGATCGCCCTCCGTCCCCGCGGTTCCTGCACGTGCTCGAGCGCCTGCCGGAACAGGCCCGTGATGTGCGTGTCGTCCATCGCGTAGAAGATCATCCGGCCAGCACGACGCGCGCGGACGAGCCGCATGCCCCGGAGCAGGCGGAGCTGATGAGACACGGCGGATTCGCTCAGCCCTAACAGCGTCGCCAGATCGCAGACGCACAACTCCTCCTTGGAGAGAGCGTCCAGGATGCGCACACGCGTGCCGTCGCCCAGCAGCTTGAAGGTTTCAGACAGCGCAGCAATGGCGTCCGGTGTCATCAGGGTACGCCGCAGCTTGAGGACTCGTCGCCGATCCACATGGAAGACTTCGCACGTCTCCGTGCCGGATTCCCCGACCACTGACGGGATTTCAGCCAAGTCGCCGCCTCAACATCTGAACATGTGAACAATCGCTCATACGTTCCCGTCATTGTAGTTCTGCCCGCGGGAGGCCGCAAGCGCGGCGTTCGGTGGCAGGGAAGCTTCGCTCCCCGGTTGACGGCCTTTTGTCGGGATGAGTAGTATCGAGAGTTGGCGTCGTGCCAAGCGTGGGTGCCGGTGCCTTCCGGTTGCGGCCGGCGCCCGGGCCATCGAGAGGTCACCTTCCGGTGAGTTTCCGAACTGCAAAACGACTCAAACCAGGACATTGCCCATGATCGAGGTTCAAAACCTCACCAAGCGCTATGGCCGCGTGACGGCGGTCGACGACATCAGCTTTCGGGTCGAACGCGGCGAGATTCTGGGGTTTCTCGGACCCAACGGCGCCGGCAAGACGACGACGATGCGGGTGCTGACCGGATACATGCCGCCGACCGCCGGCAAGGCGATCGTGGCGGGATTCGACATCTTCGACCAGCCGATCGAGGCGAAGCGGCGAATCGGGTACCTGCCGGAGACCCCGCCGCTCTATCCGGAGATGACGGTGCTGCAGTATCTCAACTTCGTGGCGCGCATCAAGGGCGTGGGATCGGGCCAGCGCAAGGTCGCCGTCGAATCCGTCATCGATCGCACGCGGCTGAGCGACATGGCGGACCGTCATTGTTCGAAGCTGTCAAAAGGCTACCGTCAGCGAGTGGGGCTTGCGCAGGCGATTCTGCACAATCCCGAAGTGCTGTTCCTCGACGAGCCGACCGCGGGGCTCGATCCGAAGCAGATCATCGAGACGCGACAGCTGATCAAGAGCCTCGCCGGCGATCACACGATCGTCCTGAGCACGCACATCCTGCCCGAGGTCTCGCAGACCTGCCAGCGCGTCGTCATCATCAACAAGGGACGCGTCGTCGCGGTGGACACGCCCGCGAACCTGACCTCACGGCTGCGCGGCGTCGAAACGATGTACGTGCAGGTCGACGGTGGTGGAACCGACGTGCCGGCGGCGCTCGAACACGTTGCGGGTGTCACGCGTGTCACGCTGGCGGAGCAGCGCGACGGCGTTGCGGGCTACGAAGTCGAAAGCGCGCGCGAGCACGACGTGCGCCGCGAGCTCGCGCGGGCGGTGGTCTCGAACGGGTGGGGCCTCCTCGAGCTGCGGCCGCTCAGGATGAGCCTCGAAGAGATCTTCCTGCACCTTACCACCGAGGAGGCTCCGACGGAGGCTGCGCCATGACCAACATCCTCGCGATTGCCAACAAGGAGCTGCGCTCCTACTTCGCGTCGCCGATCGCGTACGTGCTCATCGGCCTCTTCGCCGCGCTGTTCGGTGTGTTTTTCTACCTGTATCTCGCGTTTTTCGTCCGCGAGAGCATGCAGATGGGCATGGGCGGACCGCAGTCGGCGAACGTCAACATGCAGATGATCCGGCCGATCTTCGGCAACGCGAGCGTCATCGTCCTGTTCGTGCTGCCGATGGTGACCATGCGCTCGTACTCGGAGGAGAAGCGTTCCGGGACGATCGAGCTGCTGCTGACGTCGCCGGTCAGCGACTGGCAGATCATCCTCGGGAAATTCTTCGGCGCGATCGCGCTGTATCTGCTCATGCTGCTCGTCACGATCCTCTACATGGGGATCCTGTTTGTCTACGGCAATCCGGAATGGCGGCCGGTCGTCGTCGGCTATCTCGGCCTGCTGCTGCTCGGGGCGAGTTTCATCTCCTTCGGGCTGCTCATCTCCAGCTTCACGAAGAACCAGATCGTCGCGGCGATGATCACGTTTGCGTTTCTGCTCATCCTGTGGGTGATCAGCTGGACGGGCGAGATGGGCGGCCCCACGACCCAGAAGGTCATGTCGTATCTGTCGATCACGGAGCACTTCGACGATTTCTCGAAGGGCATCATCGACACGAAGCACGTCATGTACTACCTGAGCTTCGTCACGCTCGGCCTGTTCCTGACGTCGAAGTCGGTGGATAGCGAGCGCTGGCGAGGCTGAAGGATGCTGAAAAAGGCTCACCACAGAGCACACAGAGCTCACGTAGTACCAGAGTTTTTCTCTGTGCTCTCTGTGTCCCCTGTGGTGAATCAGGCGTCCTTCAGCGTCCTGTTAGAGGGCGTCTTCAGATTCCAGAGCGCAGATTGAACATGGTGAAGCGACTAGTCGGGATTCTCGGATGGCTCGGCACGGCGCTGGTCTTCGCGGCGGTGGCCGTACGGTTTCTCAAGCCGGAGCTCCAGCAAGTGTGGAACGCGCTCGCCCTCGCCGGGCTCGCGTGCGTCCTGCTGTACATCCTCGGGCAATGGCGCGACATTCTACGCGTCTTCGGCGGACGTCAGGCGCGATTCGGCGCGCTCACGAGCGCGAGCGTCCTCATCGTCATCGGGATCCTCGTGGCACTCAATTACGTGGCCGCGCGGCAGAACAAGCGATGGGACGTGACGGCGTCGAAGCAGTTCAGCCTCTCGGAGCAGACGACGAAGGTGCTCCAGAACCTGAAGGCGCCGCTCAAGGTCACCGTGTTCGCACGCGAGGCGGGCGGACCGGGCGAGAACACGACTGCCCGATTTCGCGATGTGCTCGACAGCTATCAGTACTACGCGAAGAACCTCTCCGTGGAGTATCTCGATCCGGACAAGAAGCCCGCAGTTGCCCGCCAATACCAGATTCAGACGTACGGCACCGCCGTCTTCGAATATCAGACTCGCACGGAGCGCGTGACGTCCACCTCCGAGCAGGATTTGACCAACGCGCTCATCAAAGTCGTGCAGGGGCAGCAGAAGAAGGTCTACTTCACGCAGGGGCACGGCGAGAAGGATCCGACGAGCGCCGATCAACGTGAGGGCTACAACGGCATCGGCTCGGCGCTCGGCGGCGACAACTTCGGCGTGGAAAAGCTGGTCCTCGCGCAGCAGCACGAGACTCCCTCCGATGCATCGGTCGTGGTCATCGCGGGCCCGAAGACCGACTTTTTTCCGTCCGAGGTCGACTCGCTGCGGGCCTACATGCGAACGGGGGGCAAGGTCTTGATGCTCCTTGATCCGCCCGAGCGCGGCGACAGCGCGCCGCTCACGAACCTCGTCGCGCTGCTCAAGGACTGGGACATCGAGCTGGGCAACAACGTGGTGGTCGACGTGAGCGGGCTGGGCCAGTTGATTGGCACCGACGCGTCGGTGCCGGTGGCGGCCAACTACCCGGCCCACGCCATCACGGATCGGTTCAATCTGCTGAGCGCGTATCCGCTTGCCCGTTCCGTGACGATAAAGAGCGGCGGCACCAGCGGACGATCTCCGCAGACCTTCATCGAGACGAGCTCGCGGAGCTGGGCCGAGAGCGACATCCAGAAGCTGCTCACGACCGGACAGGTGAAGCTCGACGAGAATGCCGGAGACAAGAAGGGGCCGGTGTCGATCGCGGCCGCTGTGTCGGTCGCCGCGGAGCAACCGCCGGCCATGCCGGCGGGATCCGACGCCAAGAAGCCGGAAACCCGCCTCGCCGTCATCGGCGACTCGGACTTCGCGGCCAACTCGATGCTCGGCATCCGGGGGAACCGCGACATTTTTCTCAATACCGTGAGCTGGCTCGCGCAGCAGGAAAACCTGATCGCGATCCGGCCGCGCGAGCCCGAGGATCGCCGCATCACCTTGACGGCGGATCAGCAGCGGCGCATCTTCTGGCTGAGCGTGTTCATCATTCCGGGTCTCGTGCTGGGAACCGGCATCTACGCATGGTGGCGACGCCGATGATCAGAGGCGCGAAATCGACGCTTTTTTTCCTTGCGGTGCTCGCCGGGCTCGGCGCGTACATCTATTTCGTCGAGTCGAAGCGGCCGACGAGCTCCGAAGCGGAGCAGAAGAAGGACAAGGTCTTCACCGTCGAGGCCGACAAGATTCAGGAACTGAAGGTGAAAGCGGCCGGCGGCGAGTCGACAACGCTCAAGAAATCCGGCACGGCCTGGCAGATCGCCGAGCCGTCCCAGCTCAAGGCCGACGCCACGGAGGTGTCGGGGATTACGTCCAACCTCTCGACGCTCGAAGTGCAGCGGGTGGTCGAGGAGAATCCGGCCGACCTCAAGCAGTACGGCCTCGCCGCCCCGCGCATCGAGGTCGCGTTCAAGGGCGATCAGGAAAAGGAGTTCCGCCGGCTGCTCGTCGGCGACAAGACTGCGACCGGCGGCGATCTGTACGCCAAGCGCTCGACCGAAAAAAGGGTCTTTCTCATCTCGGGGTACCTCGAGAGCACCTTCAACCGGACGACGTTCGATCTGCGCGACAAGATCATGCTCAGCTTCGATCGCGACAAAGCGGACTCGGTGTCCATCACCGGCCCCGATGGCAACATCCGGCTCGTGAAGAACGAGTCCGAGTGGCGTTTGACCGAGCCCTGGCCGGTACGGGCCGACTACGGGACCGTCGAGGGGCTCATCGGCCGGATCAACACGGCGCAGATGAAATCCATCGCGGCCGAGGATCCAACGGACCTCAAGGAGTACGGCCTGGACACGCCGGCGGTCACGGTAAGCATCGGGGCCGGAAGCTCGCGTGCGGCGCTGGCCGTCGGGAAAGCGTCGCCGGACGGCGCCGTGTACGTTCGAGACGTCTCGCGGCCCATGGTCTTCACGGTCGAAAGCTCCCTGGCCGACGAGCTGAAGAAAGCGGCAGCGGAGTATCGGCGGAAGGACATCTTCGAATTCCGGCCCTTCAACGCCACCCGATTCGAGATCACCCGCGATGGCCAGTCGTTCGTGTACGAGAAGGTGAAGGGCACCGGCAAGGATGCGCAGGAGAAATGGCAGCAGACCGCCCCGGAAAAGCGCGACATCGACGCCAGCAAGTTCGAAGGATTCCTGTCGAAGATGTCGAACCTGCGGGCGCTGTCGTTCCCTGCGGCCGACGCGAAGACCGGCCTCGAGACACCCGTCGCCGGCGTGACGACGAAGTACGAGGGAGGCAGGAAACAGGAGACCGTGAAGTTCGGCAAGGTAGAAAGCGACATGTACGCCTCTCGCGGTGACGAGCCAGGCGCGGCGAAGATCGAAGCGACCGACTACGACCAGGCCATGCGGGATCTCAGCGAGCTGCAGGCGCCGCCCGCGACCACCCCGGCAAAACCGCCAGAGAAAAAATAGCCTTCCCGCCCCCAGGTCCGCGCCGCTCGAGCTCGACCTCTACACCTGTGGAGGCCGGTAGCGAAGCTTCGCCTCCCACCCAGCACGGGCCCCGCCAGCTCGCCCAAAGCCTTGACCACAGAGGACGCGGAGGGCACAGAGAAACCTAGCACGCAGCAATCCATTGTTCGCCCGTTGCACCTTCCACCTGCGCCCGTGCACAATGCCGATCGTGAACCGGACGACCCACGTCATCGCGATCCTGACAGCAGTCTGCCTGTGCGCCTGCGCGTCGCACCGCCAGCCCGGCGCACCGCATGCGCCTCCGCCGTCCCGGCAGCCACCGCCCGGGCCTGCTCCCTCGACGCGGCCGGGCATCGCGGAACGGCCGACATCGGTCAACGTCCTCGGTGATGCGCTCGACCGCGTCTTCAGGGATGCCCGTTTCGAGCACGCGGTCTGGGCGGTCGTCGTGGAGTCGCTCGCGACGGGGGAGCGGCTCTACGAGCTGAACCCGACGAAGCTCGTGATGCCTGCCTCGAACATGAAGATCGTCACGCTGGCGGCGGCGGCCGAGCGACTTGGCTGGGGCTATCAATTCGAGACGCTGCTCACCTCGTCGGCCTCAATCGACAACGGCATCCTGCGCGGCGACCTCATCGTCGTCGGATCTGGCGATCCGACGATCGGGTGGCGCTGGGGCGAGCCCGATGCGGTGTTCGTCGGATGGGCCGCCGAGCTCCTCGATGCCGGCATTCGCGTGATCGATGGACGGATCATCGGCGACGACAATCGATTTGAAGACGAGGGGCTCGGCGCGGGATGGGCCTGGGACTACCTGGCTGAAGGGTACGCCGCCCCGTCTGGCGCGATTGAATACAACGAAGACACGGTCGAAGTCGTCGTACGGCCATCGCCGTCGGTCGGGGCCTTTGCACGGGTTGAATTGACGCCGCCCGAAAGCGGCCTCGTGTTGGAGAACCGCCTGGTCACGACGGCGCCTGGCGTCGAGGGCACGATCTCGCTGCGTCGCCCGGCGGGAGCCCACGTCCTCGAGATCGCGGGAACGCTTCCCGCCGATTCGGGCGAGGTCAGGCGACGCGCCGCTGTGGCGAATCCCACCGAGTTCTTCGTTCGTTCGCTCAAGCGAGCGCTCATCGCGAACGGGATCGAGGTGCGTGGAGAGGCCATCGACATCGACTCGTTAACGGAGGCGACTCCGACGGGGGGTGGCGAGATCATCCCGACGCCGCGAGTCCTCCTGCGGCACCTGTCGCCGCCGCTCTCGGACGTGGCGAGCGTCTTGATGAAAGTGAGCCAGAACCTCTACGCCGACACGTTGCTCAAGGCGCTCGGTGCCCAACGGCATGTCGCCACCGTCGAGGAGGGCCGGAGCGTGGTAGGCGACGTCCTGCAGGAATGGGGCATCCCGCCGGAAAGCTACATCATGTACGACGGCTCCGGGTTGTCGCGCTACAACTACGTCACGGCCGAGATGCTCGTGCGGATTCTCGCGCGCATGAGCGCGGATCCGCGACATGCCGAGCCGTTTCTCCTGACGCTGCCGGTGGCGGGTGTCGATGGATCGCTGCGCAACCGATTGAAAGAGACCATAACGGCCGGTCGCGTCCAAGCGAAAACCGGATCGATCGCGAACGTCCGATCGCTGTCAGGTTATCTGACGACGATCGGGGGCGAGCGGCTGGTGTTCTCGATCATCGCCAATCACTTCCGCGTGCCCCAGTCGGCTATCGATGAAGCCACGGATCGCGCGGTACAGACGATGGTGGAGTTTCGCAGAGCGCCGCATTGATTCATTGATTCCAATGAACCGATGCGTTCTACGGCCGAAGGGCGGCCTCCGCCTGCGCTCGCGCGAAATCGAGCAGCGCCTGCGGCGAGCCGTTCAATCCGCCACCCTGGGCCAGCTCGGGACGACCTCCGCCCCGTCCGCCGAATTCCGCGATGAGCGCCCGCAGGATCACCGACGCATCCAGTGTCACGTCACTGGATCGCGCGACCACGGCGAGGATCGGTCCGGCGCCCGAACAGAGCACCGCAACGCGACCCGGCCGAGCGGCGATCGTCGAGGCGAGCCCCTTCAAGCCGTTCGCGTCATAACCCTCCGCGACTTCGACAACGAGAAAGGCTTCCCCGATGCGCTTCGCACGAGCGGCCATGATCTCCGCCTCATGCGCCGCGAGCCGCTCCTGCAGCGCCTTGACGACCCGCTTCTGGTCCTTGGCTTCGTTCTGCAGGCGCTCGATGCCGGCCGGAAGCTCGGCCGGCAGGACCGACAGGAGCTGAACGCTGCGCGAAACAGCGTCGCGCAGGGCGCGATACGCGCGCAGGGCGCGACCTCCGCAGAGGAACTCCACCCGAACACCGCCGCGGAACCGCTCCCACGAGGCCACCGCGATGATGCCGATCGCGCCGGTGCGGGACACGTGTGTCCCGCCGCACGCCGATCGATCGAAGGCTTCGACATCGACGATCCGCAGCGTACCGGTCCGCATCGACTCCTTCCTCAGCCCGAGCTCGGCCGCTTCATCCGCGGACGCGAATCGGAGCGTGACCGGACGATCCTCCCAAACGATCCGATTCGCCTCCGCTTCCGCCGATGCGATCTGTCCGGGCGCGAGGGCGCGCGCGAGATCGATGGTCGAAGAGGTAGCGCCCAGGTGGAAGCTCTCAGTCCTCGCCCGGAAGAGACGGTCGAACGCGGCGGAGAGCACGTGCTGGCCGGTGTGCTGCTGCATGTGATCGAAACGGCGCGCCCAGTCGATGCGCCCGCGCACGCTCTGGCCCGGTTCGAGATTCCCGTCGACGACATGGCCGATTGAGCCGTCATCGAGATCGAGGACGTCGCGAACCGCGACCTCGCCGATCGATCCGATGTCGTGGGGCTGGCCGCCGGACGAGGGATAGAACGCCGTCCGATCGAGCACGACGAGCGTACCGCCTTCGTGCGGCTGCGCGCGCGTGACGATCGCGTCGAATTCCCTCAAGTACGGGTCGGCGTAATAGAGACGAACGGTCATCCTGGGGTTCCAGATTGGCGCGTCGTAAACCTGGGACTCAGGTCGATCTTCTTCGTCGACGAGCGTTGCAGCCTGAATCCCCGATCCCGAGTCGGTCAGCCGAGGACGCGCTGAAGCGGAATCTCCAAGCCGGGCAAGAGCGGCGTGATCAGGACGTCGTTGGCGGCCGCCGACAGCCGCGAGGGCGGATCGAACCCCTGAGTGCTGCGCCGTAACACCGTCATGATGGCGTGGTCGGGGTCTACGAGCCAGTACTCCTGCACGCCGACCCGCTCGTAC
>JACPPN010000044.1 GCA_016190995.1 Acidobacteriota bacterium
ACGTTCTCAGGCGTTTGTTCTACAGAGAGAAACCCAGGAAGATCTCGGACTCTGTCTGCTCGGTGTGCTCTGTGGTGACCAGCTCCCAGCTTCCCGCCCGCACGACCGAATGGGTCTCGCTACCTGCCCAGGCGCTTGTTCACTTCCGCCCAGTTCACCACGTTCCACCAGGCGTTCACGTAGTCGGCGCGGCGGTTCTGGTACTTCAGATAGTACGCGTGCTCCCACACGTCGAGGCCCAGGACCGGGCGCTTGCCCTCCATCAACGGGCTGTCCTGGTTCGCCGTACTCTCAATCGACAGCTTGCTGCCGCCGTCGATCAACCACGCCCATCCGGATCCAAAGCGTCCCATGGCCGCCTTGGTGAATTGATCTTTGAACGCCGCGAAGCTGCCGAAGGATGAAGCGATCGCGTCGGCGACCGCCCCGGTCGGCTGCCCGCCGCCGGTCGGTCCCATGATCGTCCAGAACAACGTGTGGTTCGCGTGGCCGCCGCCGTTGTTGCGGACGGCCGTGCGGATCTCCTCCGGCACGGTGCCGATGGCGCCAAGGAGATCCTCGAGACTCTTCGATTGCAGATCCGGACTCTTGTCGAGCGCGGCAATCAGATTGCTCACGTAGGTGGCGTGGTGCTTCCCGTGATGAATCCGCATCGTCTGCTCGTCGATGTGGGGCTCCAGAGCGTTGAAGGCGTAGGGTAGAGACGGCAGTTCGTGGGCCATGAACCTCTCACTCCTTTCAACGATCGGCGGCGCGCCGCAGCTTGAGGTAGCCCGGCCGGTCGCCGACGATCGATCCGAGCGTCAATCATCCTTCAATCTGAATTCGTGTTGCAATCGCCAGGCGGGTCAGTTGATGGAAAGCATCCGGTCGAGCGCCACCTTTGCCCAACGCTTCTGCTCGTCCGGGACGGCGATGCGGTTGTGAACTTCGTCCGCCAGCAGCCCTTCGAGCACCCAGAGCAGATGGTTCGGCGAGATCCGGAACATCGTCGAGCAGAGGCATCCGATCGGGTCGAGCGTCATGACCGTTTTCTCGGGGGCCACCTCGGTCGCGAGCCGGTTCACGAGGTGAATCTCGGTTCCGACGCCCCACACGGAACCCGCGGGGCTCGCCTTCACGGTCTTGATGATGTAGTCGGTCGACCCGCTGTCATCAGCCGCCTGCACGACGTCGAAGGTGCACTCGGGGTGAACGATGACGCGGCCTGAGGAAAACCTCTTCCGGAAGCTTTCGGTCTGCCTGACCGTGAAGCGTGTGTGGACCGAACAGTGCCCCTTCCAGAGGATGAGGCGCGCACTCCTCGCCTCCTCGGGCTCGAGCCCCCCACCCATCTCGTCGGGATCCCAGACGGCCATGCGGTCGAGCGGTACGCCCATCTTATACGCGGTGTTGCGTCCCAGGTGCTGGTCGGGAAGGAAGAGAATCCGTTCGCCGCGTTCCCACGCCCATCCCAGCGTCGCTGCCGCATTGCTCGACGTGCAGACCAGCCCGCCATGCTCTCCAACGAACGCTTTCAGGGCGGCTGCCGAGTTGATGTACGTCACGGGGATGATGCCCGCCACGCCCATCTGGTCCAGCTCGCGCCAGCACATCTCCAGCTGATCGGCAGCAGCCATGTCGGCCATCGAGCAGCCGGCAGCGAGATCCGGAAGAATGACCTGCTGATGCGGCCGACTGAGGATGTCAGCGCTTTCCGCCATGAAATGGACGCCGCAGAACACGATGAACTCCGACTGGTGGCGGCTGGCGGCCTGGCGGGAGAGCTTCAGCGAATCGCCGGTATAGTCGGCGAACTTGATCACCTCATCGCGCTGGTAGTGGTGTCCGAGGACGACGACACGATCGCCCAGCCCGGCGCGCGCCGCGATGATGCGCCGATCCATCTCGTCGTCGGAGAGCCCGAGATAGTGCTCCGGCAGCGCCTGGCGCTCGGCGATGTGTTCCTTCTCGTACTCCCTCAGCAACTGGAGGTTCATGGTCGTGCGGGCAAGGTCAGCGCCGGTCAGTCCGTCGGTTGTCCCGTGACCGCGACCAGCTTGTGAAAAATTTCTCAAGCCCGGGACATGAAAAAGGCCAACCCTCCCGGCGCGCGCGCCCGACTATCGTCGAGGAGACTTGACCTCTCGATTCTACTACAGCCCCAGGCTCGGGCAAGCTCAAGCTGGAACGGAAACGACGTTGTACAGGGTGTCGCGTTCGATCGGGGAGCGGCCCGCGGCCCGAATCAGCCGGCAGATTTGATCCGGCGTCATCGACTCCGGCGTTCGCGCACCGGCCATGTGGTAGATGCGCTCCTCCTGCACCGTGCCGTCGAGATCGTCGACGCCGAACCAGAGCGCGGCCTGCGCCACCTCGACGCCGGTCGCAATCCAGAACGCCTTGACGTGGGCAATGTTGTCGAGCATCAGCCGCGCCACCGCATGAACGCGCAGACTGTCCGACGCCGTCGGCGCCGGCAGCTTGCGCATCTGATTGTTGTCGGGATGGAACGCGAGCGGAATGAAGGCCTGGAAGCCCCCCGTCTCGTCCTGCAGGGCGCGGGCGCGCAGCATGTGATCGACGCGCTCTTCGCAGGTCTCGATGTGCCCGTACAGCATCGTCACGTTCGAGCGCAGGCCCAGGCGGTGCGCGGTGCGATGGATCGCGAGCCACCGATCCGCGCCGCACTTGTCGTGGCAGACCTTCTGCCGGACACGTTCGGCAAACACCTCGGCCCCGCCGCCGGGCAGCGAATCAAGCCCGGCGTCCATGAGCTCGCGAAGCACCTCCGCGTCGGTCTTGCCGAACAGGTCGGCGAAGAACGCGATCTCGACCGCGGTGAACGCCTTCAGATGGATGTCCGGCCGGATCCGCTTGAACCCGCGCAGCAGCTCGACGTAGTAGTCGAACGGCAGGTCCGGATGGAGGCCGTTGACAATGTGGATCTCGGTGAGAGGCTGATGCCGGCGCGCGCGCAGCTTCTCCCAGGCCTGCTCGAGCGACATCGTATAGGCGCCCGTGTCGCCCGGCTTCAACCGCGCGAACGAGCAGAACAGGCAGCTGGCGACGCAGACGTTGGTCGCCTCGAGGCGGATGTTGTAGTTGAAGAAGGTGCGCTCGCCGTGGCGCTTCTCCCGCTCGCGGTTCGCGAGCCAGGCGACAGCGAGCAGATCCGGGGCTTCAAAGAGCCGAACGCCGTCTGCGAGACCGAGCCTCACGCCGGCATCGAGCTTGTCGGCGATGTCGGCGAGACCCGCTGCGGCGAGGCGGGAACGCATGCGTCAAAGGTGTGGGATGGAAGAACCGGGAACGACGGCTGCGTCGTCCGTCAGGCGATGCCCCAGACCTGCACGCGCAAGGAGCGGGCGCGCGGGCCGTCGAGCTCGGCCATCAGGATGCGCTGCCACTGTCCGAGCACGACCTCGCCGCCACTGATCTGCAGCGTGAGGCTGTGGCCGAGCAGGAGGGCACGCAGGTGCGAATCGGCGTTCATCCGATCGCAGTCCGAGTGTTGCGGATCGTTGTGGAGCCACGGCTCGTCGCGCGCCACCATCATTTCGAGGAACCGCTTGATGTCCGAGAGGAGGGCCACCTGGAACTCATTGATGAGAATGGCGCAGGTCGTGTGCAACGACCACAGGCTGACGAGTCCCTCGCGGATCCGGAGCCGGCGCACGAGAGCCATGACGCGATCGGTCAGATCGACCAACTCGATCCGCTGATCCGTCTGAACGACAAACGTCTCCCCGTAGATCGTGATACCGGCAGCGGTCGCGAACGCCGACTCGGAAACGGGCGTCTCGCGGACTGTGACGGTCGAACTCTTGCTCATGAACTCCCCTCTTGTTCTGGCAACAGCGCGCTCCGTGGTGATCCGGCGCGCCCACAAACCGCACATCTTATGCGAAAGAACTCCGGCGAGGCAACAGGGCGATGGCGGCCTCCTCATTCTGCCATGCTATACTCGCGGGTGACAACCGACGCTCACCCGGCGACCACGCGAAGTGGGTGCGAAGCCCACGCGGTGCCGCCACTGTAAGCGGAGAGCGAACCGCCGCGAGCGAATCACAGCTCGCTCGTTCCAGTCCCCCGCAGGCCGAGGGATTGCCACTGTGTTCCCGAACACGGGAAGGCGGGCGCGTTCGCGTTGACTCCGCGAGCCAGGATACCTGGTCACCGGGCCGTCCTTTCCGCGTCGTCCCGCGTCGGGCTGCAGGCTGCCAAGCCTCGGCACCGGACGGAGGCGACGCTCGGCGCGCGATCACGCCGAAAGGAACCCATGTCCTCCCGCCTGCTCTCCTGCATCCTGTGTCTCCCGTTTCTCGCGCTCGTGCAACCGGTGACGGCCGGCGCGGCCACGTTGCGCGGACGCGTCGTCGATCCCGACGGCCGGCCGACCGCCAATGCGCGCGTGCTGCTCACACGCACGGTCGACGTCGTCGCATCGGCGCGCACCGATGGCGACGGCCGTTTCCGCTTCTCGCACATCGCGGCCGGAACATATGAGCTGCTCGCCTCGGCGGAGGCGCTCGCCGCCGACCGCGAGCATCTGACACTTGCCGACGCGGACGATCGTGAAATCACCCTGACGCTGCGCCTGATGGCTTTTGGGGAGTCGGTCGTCGTGACCGCCGCGCCGGTCGACGTGCCGCTCTCGTGGGTACCCGCCAGCACGACGGTGATCACCGATACCGAACTGCATACGCACCAGCACGAGACCGTTGCCGACGCCCTGCGGCTGGTCCCCGGTGTCACGATCCAGCGTGGCGGCGGACGCGGTGCGCTGACGACGATCTTTCCGCGCGGCGGCGAGTCGGACTACACGCTCGTGCTCGTGGATGGTGTGCGCGCGAACGCCTTCGGGGGCGGATTCGACTTCGCGCACCTCTCGAGCGCCGACATCGAGCACGTCGAGGTCGTGCGCGGCCCGCAAAGCGCGCTCTATGGCGCCGACTCCATCGGCGCCGTCGTCCAGATCGTCACGCGACACGGCGGGCCGTCGCGGGCGGCAGGCAGCGCCGAGTACGGCGGGTTCGGCACGACGCGCGTCACCTTCGGCGCCGCCGGATCGTGGAGCGCATGGGGATGGGGCGCGTCGGTCGAGCGCCTCGCGACCGATGGGTTCCGCGGCGTGGCACCCCTTGGCGGCGAGCGCGTGAGCAACGACGATTATCGCGCCCTCAACGGATCGTTCAGCGGAAGCTGGCAGCAACGGCGGTCGCTGGCTCGATTCAGCGGACGGCTCGCCCGTAGCGAGCGAGGATTCCCCGGAGCGTTCGGTTCGGATCCGGGTCACACGTTCTTCGGCGTCGATCGCGTCTCGCGCGGCACCAACGACGTCGGGCTCTACGCCGGATCGGTGGCGCACGAGTGGAGCCACTGGCTGCAGCAGCGCGTGGAGGCGACCTACGGCGACCTGACGAGCGAGTTCACCAGCCCGTTCGGCCTGTCGGAAGCCTGGACGCGCCGGCTGACGGCGCGCGCACAGCTCGACGCGACCTTGACAGCAGGGCTCGGCGCGACGGCCGGCGCCGAGATCCTCATGGAACGGGGCGGCAGCACGTTCATCACGAACAGTACTTTCGATCCAATCCCGGTGCGGCGGACGATCGCCGGCTATTTCAGCGAGCTTCGGGCCGCGCCCGGCGAGCGCCTGTTTGTGACGGCGGGCGTCCGGGCGGAACACATCCGCCGCAAGGCGATGGCACCGGACGCGTTCGGCCTGCGGCCCGCTCTGGGCGCCGATGGGATCGTGTCGATCAATCCGAAACTCTCGGCGTCGTATCTGCTGCGCAGGACGGGCGACGCCGGCTGGACGCGCCTTCGGGCAAATGCGGGAACTGGCATCCGCTCGCCGGATGCGCTCGAGATCGCCTTCACGGACAATCCCGGACTGAAGCCCGAGCGCAGCCGCAGCTTCGATGCCGGGGTTCAGCACGTGTTCGCAAACGGCGCCGTGGCGGTCGAGGCCACGACGTTCGTCAACCGATTCGACGATCTCATCGTCGCGGTGGGCCGATCGCTGAAGGACGCCAGCCGCTATCGCACGGACAACATCGCCAACGCCCGCGCGCGCGGCCTCGAGGTATCGATGTCGGCGACGGTCGCGCCTGGCCTCAAGGTGACGGCGGGTTACACCTACCTCGATTCCGCGATTCTCGGGGTGGACGGCGGCAGCGGCCGGGCGCCTGCGCCGTTCGCCGTCGGGGATTCGCTGCTGCGACGTCCGCGGCATCACGGATTCGCCGACGTGCAGGCGCAACGTGATCGCGCGACGGCGTACGTCTCGCTCGGCGCAAGAGGACGCGCGCTCGACGTGGATCCCAGTCGGGGCGCCGATCCCTCGTTCGGCGGCGGACTCTTCATCGCACCCGGGTACGCCGTCGTCCGCGCGGGCGGAAGCGTGAAGCTCCATCGATTCGTCGAAGCCTTCGGCCGCATCGAGAATCTCTTCGACCGCAAGCACGAGGAATTCCTCGGGTTTCCAGCCCTGGGCCGCAGCGCGTCCGTGGGAGTTCGCCTTGCTGGAAGCCGCTGACGTCTCATTCGCCTACAACGGCCTGGCGGTGCTGCGGGACGTCAGCGTGCACGTCCCCTCGCAGGCCATCGTCGGCATTCTGGGTCCGAATGGATCAGGAAAGACGACGCTCCTCCGGCTCCTCGCGGGCACCCTGGCTCCCGGAGCCGGAAGCGTGCGGCTTGCCGGCGCGGAGGTCCGGCACATTCCGCGGCGCGAGCTTGCGCGCCGGATCGCCGTGGTTCCCCAGGAAACCCATCTGGCGTTCGACTTCACGGTGCTCGAGGTCGTCCTGATGGGACGGTATCCGCATCTTTCTGCGTTCCAGGTCGAAGGCCCCGCAGACGTCACGATTGCGCGTGACGCGCTGGCTGCGACGGGAACAGCGGCGCTCGAAGGCCGCTCCTTTGCGTCGTTGAGCGGCGGCGAGAAGCAGCGGGTGATCATCGCCAGCGCCCTGGCACAGCTTCGGACGTCGCCGAACGTCGCATTTGATGAGTTCCGGGTGCTCCTGCTCGACGAACCGACGACCTCGCTCGATCTCGCCTACCAGCTGGAGATCGCATCCATCCTGCGGCGCCTGCACGACTCCGGGCCGCTCGCCATCGTCATCACGACGCACGACCTGAATTTCGCGGCGAGCGTCGCCGATTCGATCGTCCTGCTGCGGGACGGGCGCGTGCATGCATCGGGGCCGATGCTCGATGTTTTGACCGCCGATGCCGTCGAGACGGTTTTCGGCGTTCGCGCGGACGTCCGCTTTCACGATCGCGCGGGCCACCTGAACGTCATCCCGCTTGCGCGGGTGCAGTGATGGCCGGTGCACCTGCGGGCAGCGAGGCGCGGCTCAGCGCTCTCGTGAGCGTGCGACGAAGACAGATCGTCGCCCTTGGGCTGGGCGGGAGCGCGCTCGCAACAGCGGTTCTGCTCGCGCCGCTCGTGGGCTCGACCTCGATCAGCCTCGGCCGGGTGTTCGACTCGACGGTTCCATTCGCCGACAACCTCGACGCGCAGATTTTCTTCATCGCGCGTCTGCCGCGCGTGCTGTCTGCCTCGCTCGTCGGCGCCGCGCTGGCCGCCTCCGGCGTCGTGTTTCAGGCGCTCCTTCGCAACCCGCTCGCCGATCCCTTCACGCTCGGGATCTCCTCGGGAGCCGCCTTGGGTGTCATCCTGACCCTGACCTTCGGCCTGTCGCTCGGCCTCGCGGGGGTGCCGGCCGTCTCGATGGCGAGCTTCGCCGGATCGGCGGGAGCGGTGGCCATTGTCTACAGCCTTGCGACCGTACGACGCCGCGGCCTCTCCTCGAACGTGCTCCTGCTGGCCGGCGTGACGTTGAACGCCTTCTTCTCCGCGCTGATTCTCTTCGTGCAGTACCTGTCCGATTTCGCCGAAACCTTTCGTACCGTGCGGTGGTTGATGGGCAACCTCGACGTCGCGAGCTACACGCCGATCGTGGTGGCGGCACCACTGGTCGGTCTCGCGTTCTTCGCGTTCGCATGGCTTCCGCGCGCGCTCAATCTCCTGACGTTCGGGGCGGAAAGCGCCGCGACGCGCGGCATCGACGTCTTGCGGATTGAACGGCTGGCCTTCTTCAGCGCTTCGCTGGCGACCGGCGCATCGGTCGCGCTGGGCGGACCCGTCGGGTTCGTTGGCATCATCGTTCCCCACTTCGTCCGGCTCCTCGCCGGGACGGATCACCGCGTGGTGTTGCCAGCGTCGGCGTTGGTTGGCGGAGCGTTTCTCATTATCTGCGATCTCGGCGCTCGCACCCTGCTGGCGCCGCAGGAACTTCCCGTCGGGATCATCACGGCCGTCCTCGGCGGCCCGTTCTTTCTCTGGCTGCTGGTCACGAAGCGATGATCCGGCGGCTTGGCGTCATCACCGCCACGCTCGTGGCGCTCGGTGTGGTTGCGACGGGCGATCGCCCGCCGCGGCGCATCGTGTCGCTCGTGCCGGCCGCCACCGAAATGCTCTTTGCGATGGGCGCCGGGCCGCGCGTCATCGCGGTCAGCAGCTTCGACGAAGCGTCGCCCGCGGTGAGAGCACTGCCGAAGGTTGGTGCGCTGTTCGACCCGGACCTCGAGCGCATCCTCTCGCTCCGTCCGGATCTGGTCGTGGTCTATGCGACGCAGAACGACCTGCGGCAACAGCTCTCGAGCGCGCGCGTCCCGATGTTCGAGTACCGGCACGGCGGTCTGAAGGAGGTCTTCCGAACGATGCGCGCGCTCGGGACGAGCGTCGGCAGCAGGGCGGAGGCCGAACGTCTCGCCGGCGATCTCGAGCGGCGGCTGGAGGAGATCAAACGAGGCGTGGGCGGGCGTCGGCGACCCAAAACGCTGCTGGTGTTCGGGCGCGAGCCGCTGTCGCTGCGGAACATCTACGCGTCAGGCGGCGTCGGCTTTCTGCACGACATGCTCGAGCTGGCCGGTGCCACCAACATCTTCGCCGATGTGAAACGAGAATCCGTGCAGGCGACGACCGAGACGATCCTCGCGCGGGCGCCGGAGGTGATCATCGAGCTGCGGTACGCCGCGCCGCTCACGGCGCAGCAGATCGCGGCGGAGCGCGCCACGTGGGATGCGCTCGCGTCTCTCCCCGCCGTCCGGCAGCGGCGGGTCCATCTGCTCGTGGGGAACGAGTTCGTCGTGCCCGGACCGCGCATCGCGGACGCCACCTTGCGCCTCGCGCGCACGCTTCATCCGAAGGCGGCCGGCGGTCGCTCCAATCGGAACGCGCCGCCGTTCAACTGACGAACTCGACGGGAACGCGGCGCGGAATCAGGCCGCGCCCGAAGGCCTCTTCGAACAACCGCGCGACCGCTGCGCATCCACGCTCGCCGTAATCGAGCGTCAGCTCGTTCACATACATGCGGACGAAGCGATCGGTCCGCTCCCGATCGAGGCCGCGGCCGAACTGTTGCGCGTAGGTCACGGCCTCGGTGCGATGTGAGAGGGCGTAGCGAATGCTCTCGCGGAGCAACCGCGACACCTCCGAGATGATCGAGGGGCCGAGGTCGCGCCGGATGACGTTTCCGCCGAGCGGCAACGGCAGCCCATCGGTCAGCTCCGCCCACCACTCCCCGAGATCGACGACCTTTCGCAACCCCTCTTCCTGATACGTGAGCTGCCCTTCATGGATCAGGAGCCCCGCCTCGACCTCGCCGTCGCGAACGGCGGGCTGAATTCGATCGAAGGGCATCACCACATAGTCGAAGCGCGGCATGTAGAGGCGGAGGACGAGGTACGCGGTCGTCAGCGTTCCCGGAACGGCAATCCGGGAGCGCTCGAGCGGCGCCCGGCCCTCCTCGCGGGCCACCAGGACCGGGCCGTAGCGATCGCCCATGCTCGCCCCGTGCGGCAGCAAGGCGTACCGGTCAACCAGGTGCGCGTAGGCATGAAACGACACGGCCGTCACGTCGTACTTGCCCTCGAGCGCCGCGTGGTTGAGCGCCTGGATATCCGCAAAGACCTGCTCGATTTGCAGCCCGCCGGTCTGGAGGGCGCCGCTGGCGAGCCCATAGAACATGAACGCATCGTCGGAATCAGGGCTATGCGCAACGGTGATGTTCATGTCCCCCATCACTCGACGTCGTCGTCCGGCTCGGCGTATGGCCGCTGCACGCGCCTGAGGACCATCGTCAGGCCGAAGAGCACCAGGACTGCTGACGCGACGAGGCCGACGTAGACCGCGACACCGATCTGAGGCTGGTGCTCCGCCGGCGCCGGCATGTCGTGGACGATGGCCATGGCCTGCGACGCGGCCCACGCGCGCTCCCCGGCGGTCCGAATCAGCAACCGGCATGACAGAAGCAGAATCCCCAGCGCCGCCAGCCCGACGACGAGCAGCGGATGGCGAGAATTCTTGCGCGTGATGATGCTGAGTGTGGCGAAGAGCGTGGCGAGCATCCCGAGGGCGAGAATCCATAGCCCGGCGAGCTCGGGCACGCCGCCGAGCCCCATGTCACCGACGAACACCCACGGCATCAAGCTCGAGATGGCCAGCGTAATGCCGGCAGCGGCGGGGACGAAGTAGGCGCGCATCCGGTGCTGAGTCAGCGCGCTCAAACCGCCGCCAGGACTCATAGACCGGAGTCTAGCACAGGAGTAAAATGACGCCGGGGGGCACCCATGAAGCCAATCAGCGCAATCATCGGTGGACGCGACACCGTCGTGGTCGACAAGAACGCATCCGTGATGCACGCAGCGCGGGTCATGTCCGAGCGCAACATCGGCGCTGTACCCGTCCTCGACGGCGAGCGCGTCGTCGGAATCTTCTCCGAGCGCGACATCATGGCGCGCGTCGTGGCCGCCGGCCGCGACCCGGCGCGCACGCTGGTCGTCGACGTCATGTCAAGTGAGCTGGTCGTCGTCAAGTCAGGCGACACGCATGAGACGTGCCTGCGCCTGATGCAGCAGGCGCGCGTGCGCCACGTGCTCGTGCTCGACGAAGGAAAGCTGGTCGGCATCGTCTCGCTTCGTGACCTGATGGCGGTCGAACTCACCGAGAAGGATGAGGCGATCAACCTGCTGAACGCGTACGTCCACTACATACCGGCCGACCTGGCGCGATGACGGAATGACGGATTGAGCCGAATCAGCGCGCGTCCTGCGCGGCTTTCTTCTGCGCCTTCTTGGCGAGCCACTGGAGAAGCAGCATCGCCGGCGTCAGCATGTCCGCTGCCGGCGCACGAAACTCCTGGGGCGTGACGAGATTGAGGAATTCCGTGTGGGTGGGCGGGCCGTACTGTACGGCTCCAGTCTGCAAATCGAATCCTTTCAACACATCGAGGGTGTAGGGCTTGCCGTACACGTCGATGTAGTACTCGATGCGCAAACCGTTGACGGTGGAGATTTCCCTCGGCGGCGTCTGAGCCAGCTTCCGCCTGATTCGATCGACAGAGATGCCGAGCGCCTCCGTTCTGATTCCATCCAAGCTTGCTGAGGAAGCACGCGCCTGACCGGCCGCCAGGCAAGGCGACCAGAGCAACGAGACGATCAAGGCGACCGCAATCGGCCTCATGGTCGGGCTCCGATGGGCCACGCCGGCCGAGGCAGGCGATCCCTGGGCGTGAGGACGTTCGTTAAGACGCGTGTCAGACGCCAAAAGACGTTCCGCATCCGCAGCTGCTCTTGGCATTCGGGTTCTTGAAGACCAGGCTCTGGCCGAGCATCGTGCTGTCGGTGTCCAGCAGAGTGCCTTTCAGGTACTTGTAGCTCTTCGGGTCTACGAAGATTTTCACCCCATCCGGCCCTTCGAACACGTGATCGCTGGTCCGAGGGCCGGTCTCGAACGCATAGACATAGCTCAGGCCCGAGCAACCGCCGGCCTTCACTCCAACCCGCAGACCCGCGACCTCACGCCCCTCTCTGGCCATGAGCGCGCGGATCCGCCTTGCAGCAGTCTCCGTGATCTGGATATCCTCGGCTGTGTCCATCGTTCTTCCCTGTTGCAATTATAAGTCCTAGACGGGCGACATGTCTCGCAGCCGGCGCACGACGGCTGTGACCTTTTCGACGACGTAGTCGACTTCTTCCTCGGTGTTGAAACGACCGAGTCCGAAGCGAATCGAAGCGTGCGCGAGGTCGTCCTCCCGGCCGATCGCCTTGAGGACATGTGAGGGCTTCGCGGTCGCCGACGCACAGGCGGACCCGGACGACAGCGCCACGTCCCCGATCCCCATGAGCAGCGATTCGCCTTCCACACCCGCGAAGCTGACGTTCAAGTTGTTCGGCAGCCGATCGGTCATCGAGCCATTCACATCGATGCCCGCGAGATTCCGTGTCAGGCCATGAAGGAGACGGTCGCGCAGCGCCTGCAGGCGACGGGACTCGTCCGCCATCTCGGCGCCGCAAATCTCCGCCGCGCAACCCAAGCCGACAATGCCGGGCACGTTGGGGGTCCCCGAGCGCAAGCCACGTTCGTGGCCACCGCCGTCGATGATCGCGGCAAGCGACACCTTGGGATTCTTGCGCCGCACGTAAAGCGCCCCGACACCTTTCGGTCCGTAGAGCTTGTGCGCGCTGAGCGACGCCAGGTCGATGTTCAGGGCATTGACATCGAAGGGAATCCTGCCAATCGCCTGCGCCGCGTCGGTGTGGAAGAGCGCGCCGCGTTCCCGCGTGATGGTGCCAATCTGCGCCAGCGGCTGTAGAACGCCGACCTCGTTGTTCGCCGCCATCACGCTGACGAGCACCGTGTCGTGTCCCATCGCGCTCCGGAGCCGATCGAGATCGACGAGGCCGTCGGGGTGAACCGACAAGAAGGTCACGCGCCAGCCTTGGGCCTCGAGCCGGCGGCACGGATCGAGCACCGCGGCGTGCTCGGTGCAGACGGTGATGATATGTCTGCCGCGATCCCGATACGCCTCCGCGATGCCCTTGATGGCCAGGTTGTCCGACTCGGTCGCCCCGCTCGTAAACACGATCTCGCGCGAGCTCGCCCCGAGGAGCGACGCAACCTTTTTTCGTGCTCCCTCGGCGGCTTCCTCCGCCTCCCATCCGAATCGATGTGTCCGGCTGGCGGCGTTGCCGAACCGTTCGGTGAAGTACGGCAGCATCGCCTCGAGCACGCGCGGATCGACCGGCGTGGACGCATGACAATCCATGTAGATGGGAAGTTTCAGCATCGGCCGCACGACTGCGACAGGACGAGCCAGCAAGGCTGAGTGCGCAGAGAAGTCATTTGACTACCACTCCGCGTGTTCCGCGTCATGGACAGGGAGGCTTCAGGAGGTCCGCCGGGCCGGCTATCGATTCGCGTCGCGGTGGGCGAGGGCAGCGTGCCTGGTGACGAACACGGGCGCCAGCGGCTCGGCCTCGGTCGCGAGCTCGGATATCGTAAACGTATCGAGCGCACCCTGGATGCGATCCTTGATCCGCCACAGGGGATCGCGGACGTTGCACTTCGAGAACTGACCGCACCGCTCGTCCTCGGTCGAGCATGCCGTGACGGTAATGGGGCCGTCGATCGCCTGAATGACGTCCGCCACGGAGATGGCGCCGGCCGATCGGGCAAGGTGGTAGCCGCCGTGCGTCCCTTGATGCGACGCGAGCAGTCCCTTGCGCGCCAGCCGCTGAAGCACCTTCGCCATCAGCTCGAGCGGGATGTCGTAGTGTTCGGCGATTTCGCGCGCGCTCGCCGACCCGCGATCGGAACGCTGGGCGAGGTGCTTCACCGCCATGAGGGCGTAGTCGGCTTTCTTTGAGAGTCTCAACATTGGCCCAACTGTTTTAATTCTAACATGTTGAGCCGAGCTCATCCGCCCTGACGCTCATCTATTTCAGTACTTGGGTTGCGAGGGATCGACCCGATCGATCCAGGCCAGAATCCCGCCCCTCAGGTTCCGGACCCCGCGGAAACCTGCGCCCCGCAGGATCGCGGCCGCTTTCGCGCTGCGGACCCCTGACTTGCAGTGCGCGACGATCTGGCGGTGTTCGCCGAGCTCCTGCAGCCGCGAAGGAAGCTCGCCCAGCGGGATCAGCGTCGCGCCCGGTATCCGGCAGATCTGGAATTCCTGCGGCTCTCGCACGTCGAGCACGAACACGTCCTCGCCCCGCCGCAGCAGCGAGCCCAGCTCTTCCGGCTCGATATCGGACTCGGTCGCAGCCGGATGAGCCTGATCCGCGGCTCGCGGCGTGCCGCAGAACTGGTCGTAGTCGACGAGCTCCCGGACCGTCGGATGATCGCCGCAGACCGGACACTCCGGATCGCGATGCAGCCTCAGCTCGCGGAAGCGCATCTTGAGCGCGTCGAAAATCAGGAACCGGCCAACCAGCGGCTGGCCGGCGCCGATGATCAGCTTGATCGCTTCGGTCGCCTGAATCGTCCCGATGATGCCCGGCAGCACGCCGAGCACACCACCTTCCGCGCAGCTCGGAACAAGTCCCGGAGGCGGAGGCTCGGGATGCAGGCAGCGGTAGCATGGCCCACCCGCAACCGCGAACACCGACGCCTGTCCTTCGAAGCGGAAGATGCTGCCGTAAGCGTTCGGCTTTCGAAGGAGCACGCACGCATCGTTCACGAGGTATCGCGTCGCGAAGTTGTCCGTGCCGTCGACGATGATGTCGTAGGCGGCGAGCAGATCGAGCGCGTTGGCCGACGTGAGCATGACCTCGTGCGTCTCGACCCGCACCTCGGGGTTGAGGGCGCTCAGCCTGGCTGTGGCCGATTCGAGCTTCGCGCGCCCGACATCGGGCGTGCCGTGAATGATCTGCCGTTGCAGATTGCTGAAATCCACCACATCGAAATCGATGAGACCGAGCGTTCCCACACCCGCCGCTGCAAGATACAGCGCCGCAGGCGATCCGAGTCCCCCAGCCCCGATGCAGAGCACGCGCGCCGCCTTCAGCTTGCGCTGCCCCGCCATGCCGACCTCCGGCATGATCAGGTGCCGGCTGTAGCGACGCACTTCGTCATGCGTGAGGGCGGGAAGCGCGTCCTCCGCCACCCCTGCCCCGGTTCCACCCGCGACCGATGGAATGATGCTCACCGTGTCCCCGAGCTTCAGCGGCGTGTCTTCCTTCTGCAGATACCGGATGTCATCGTCATTCACGTAGACGTTGACGAAGCGCCGGAGCCGGCCGTCATCGGTATAGAGATGCTTGCGGAGCTCCAAGTAATGCGAGGTGAGGTTGTTCAGCGCCTCACCGACCGTACGGCCGTCGACCTCGACGACTTCCTGTTTGCCCGCATACGGCCTAAGCGGTGTAGGGATGAGGATCTTCGTGGTCATGATTCATGCTCGCCATCAATCGATCAGCACCGTCTCTTCGTGAAAGGCGGAACGATCGTCTCCGAGCCGCCACGATCGCAGTTCGTCAGCCGCGCCGTGCCGTACCGAGACGATGAGATAGGCGAAGAACGGCCACGCGTGCTCGAGATCATACTGTGACGGCCGAGCCGCCGCATCGGGATGCGAATGGTAGAACCCGACGAGCTCGGTCGCGGTGTCACGCGCGCGACGCTCTGCGCTCGCATAGTCGTCCGCTCGAATCAGAAACCGGCTGCGAGCCCCCTCCTCAGTGGTGTTGGGCAGCGTCAGGATTGAGGAAACGCGTCCATCCATGCCCAACAATGCGCCGCAGCACTCGTCGGGATATGCCTCACACGCATGCTGGCGAATCGCCGCGACGACGCTGCCCGATAGCTCCAACGACTTTGAGGCCATCTCCGACCGGAATTGTCGGAATTATAACAAAGTGGCGACGCCCGTAGAACCATAAGGCAGAGCTTAGGAAAGACGCCGGCGCGGGATCCAGGCCGCCGCACGGAATTTGTTTCCTCTGTTATACTTCGCGCATTCGCCGCGCCAGCACGGGCGTACCTCCTTTTCGTCGCCGTTCCCGCACGTTCAACGCGCCGGATCGCTCTGTTTCAGGAGAGCTGAGAATCGGTCCAGTCGTGGTCGCCTACCCCGCCGATGCGTCAATCCGGCCGATTCTGTTTCGTTCACGCCGCCGACCTGCACCTCGATACGCCTTTTGAGGGCATCGGTCGGGTTGCGCCGGTCGAGGTTGCCGACGTCCTGCGCGACGCGTCGCTCGAGGCCTGGGACGCGCTCGTGCGCGTGACGATCGAGCGCGACGCGGCATTTCTACTCCTGGCCGGCGACGTGTACGACGGTGCGGAACGGGGTGTTCGCGCCCAGCTGCGATTCTTCCGCGGCGTCCAGCAACTGGCCGATCGCGGCATCCAGACGTTCATCGTGCACGGTAACCACGATCCGGTGGACGGCTGGTCGGCCATCCGGGCATGGCCTGCGGCCGTGACCGTGTTCGGGTCGCGCGAGGTGGAAAGCGTCGCGGTAGAGCGCGGCGGGGCGCGCATCGCGACAATCCACGGGATCAGTTATCCTCGCCGGGACGTGGTCGAGAACCTCGCGGTCAGGTTCAGCCGCAGTCTGGAACCCGGCCTGCAGGTCGCCTTGCTGCACTGCAACGTCGGCGGCAATCCCGAACACGCGCTCTACAGCCCCTGTTCCGTCGACGACCTCCGCCGCACCGGCGTCGACTACTGGGCGCTCGGACACGTTCACCGGCTGCAGCTCGTCAGCGACGCCAAGCCGCTCATCGTGTATTCGGGCTGCCTGCAGGGCCGATCGTGGGGCGCGTGCGAGCAGGGCCCCAAGGGCGCGGTCATCATCGACTTCGACGATGCCGGCGTCCAGTCGCTCGATTTCGTCCCTCTGGACCGCGTTCGCTTCGTCAGCTTCGAAATCGATGTCATGGAGCTCGCCGACCTGCCTGCGTTGCACCGCGTCCTGACCGATCGGCTCGCCGACATTCGTGCGGCCAACGCCTCGTCCGGGCTGGTGCTGCGTGCGATCCTCGTCGGCCGCAGCGAGCTGCATCGCGATCTCTCGAGGTCCGGGGCAACCGACGATCTGTTGAAGGTGTTGCGGCAGGAGTCTGCGGACGCGAGGCCGTTTGCATGGTGGGATCGGGTGGTTGACCACACGGCGCCCTTCATCGATCTCGAGACCATTCGACAACGCGGTGATTTTTCGGCGGAACTCGTCGGCTTCAGCGAGGATCTGAAGACGCGTCCCGCGCGGATCGCCGACATGTCGAGCGAACAGATCGAGTCGCTGCGGAAAGCTGGCATATCTCGGACCATCCTTGCGGATGCGATGGACACCGATGACGCGGCGCTGCTCCATGACGCGGTCCTGCGTGCGATTGGCGTGCTCGACGATGCGCGCGGCGGCGGGAAATGACCGAGCTGTGGTGTTGTGAGTCGGCGGACGGCTCACCGACGTCACCTCCGGTGTCAAGGAACGCTGCATGAGGCTGAACGGCTGGCACATCGACGGATTCGGGATCTTCAGGGACTACCAGGTCAAGAACCTTGGCGGCGGCCTCACGGTCTTCTTCGGCCCGAACGAGGCGGGCAAGAGCACGCTGCTCGCTTTCATTCGCGGTGTGCTGTTCGGATTCGGCAACGCCAGGAACCCGCGATATCCCGCGCTGCGCGGCGGCCGGCACGGCGGCCGCCTGTTCCTGCACACGACCGACGGCGAGTTCATCCTCGATCGACAGTCCGGCAGACGCCCGCCGTTGCGCATCATCCGGCCCGACGGGCTGGAAGGCACTGAAGCCGAGCTCCATCGCGCGCTCGGGGGCGCCGACGACCAGCTGTTCCGGTCCGTGTTCGCCTTCAGCCTGACGGAGCTTCAATCGTTCGAGTCGCTGAGCGCCGACGGCGTTCGGGAACGCATTTTCGCCGCGGGGATCGTCGGGGCGGGCCGATCGGCGCGCGACGCCGCGCGGGAGCTCGACGCGCGAGCCGGCGCGCTGTTCAAGCCCCGCGGCCAGAGTCACATCACGACGTTGCAGAAGGAGCTCCAGGCTTTGACGACAGAGGTCGAGCGGGCCCGTGCGACGGCGGCGGCGTACGAGACGTGCCTCGGCGAGGAGGAAGACGCCGGCAGGGAGATCGCCCGTCTCGGGGAGCAGGCGGAGGGGATGCGCTGGCAGAAGGCGCGCGCCACGGGCTTGATCGAGCTCTGGCCCGTCTGGAACGAACGGCAGGCCGTCGAAGCGGAGCTGCAGGCGCTCGAGCCGGTCGATGCCTTCCCCGTGGGCGCAGAGGCGCGTCTCGCGGCGATCCTGCAGGAAATCAAATCGGCCGAACAGTCGCGTGCCGAGCTCCTGACGGCGCAGCACGACGCCATCGAGCGCCGCGGCGCCCTGCTGGTCGACGAAGCCGCCGATGCGGTGGCGTCGGAGGTCGACGCCCTCCACGAGTCCCTCTCGCTTCATCGCGCGCTGCTGCAGCAGGACGCCGCGGCGCGGCAGACGCTCGGGCAGGCGAAGGAACTGGTCGACGAGAAGCTGCGCGCGCTCGGCCCCGACTGGCACGAAGCAGCCGTGGAGGCCTTCGATCGATCCATCGCGCGACAGGATGAGGTGCGCGCCTGGGATGCGCGGCTCGCCAAGGTCTCGGCGGAGGTCGAGCGATACGCGCGAGAGCTGGAGATGGCGACGCGCAAGCGCGACGAGCTCCAGCAGCATCGTGACCGCCTGCGCGCCGCCATCGGGCCGGCCATCCGCGACGACGACCGTCTCGAAGAGCGCCTTCGGGCACTGCGCCGCCTGCGCGCCAACGTCGCCGACCTGCGCGCAGGGGAAGCCGCGCTCGGGGCGCGTGAAGCGATCGTGAACGAACAGGATCGCGCCGCCCGGCTTCTCGAATCGGAGCTCAAGCCCAGCGCGCGCCAGTGGGTCGTGACCCTCGGCGGCCTCGCGACCGCCGCCTGCGTGCTCGCCGCGTTCGGGCTGATCGGCCGCGGGGATGGGTCCTGGTTGATCTTCGCGGGCGCCGCCCTGCTCGTCGGCCTTCTCACCTACTCATACTGGCAGCGTGCGGCGCTGCAGGCTCGAGAGCGACTGCAACGCAAAGGGGATCTCAAGGCGCTGCACGATGAACGCGTCGAGCTTCAGCGCGTCTGCGAAGAGGACCGCCACAAGGTTGCGGATTTCTCCCGCCGGGTCTCGGATGATGCTGGGTTGCTCGGGCTCGACCCGCGTCCGACCGCCCAGGCGATCGAAGAGCTCGACGCGGAGCTGGCGCGCCAGAAGACCGAGCGGCTCGAGTGGCACGATCGACAGCTTCGTCTCGAGGATGCGGAAGCGGGTCTCGCCGATGCGGCCCATGCGGTCGAGCGCGCCACGACGGCGCTGCAGTCCGCCGAGTGGTCTGCCGAAGGCGAACGCCGTCGCTGGGACAAGTGGAAGCGCGGCGTGCGATTCCCCGAAGGTCTGTCGCCTCAGGGCGTGCTCGACTACTTCGAAGCGATTCGCGCGTGCCAGGAGTTCATCCAGGCCCGCAAGAGCGCCAAAGCCAGTGCGATTCAAATCACGCAGCAGATTGGCACCTGGGAGGACCGCGCACGCACCGTGCTTCGCGTTGCCGGCGCGTCGAACGGGCTCGACAGCGAACGGCTCGTCGAAGCGATCGCCGCGCTCCGCAAGCGCTGTCTGGACGATCGTCAGGCGAGACAGTCGCGCCTGGCGCTGGAGAATGAGATTCGCGAACGCGACGCCCGGCTCGCAGCGCTCGAAGCCACCGTGGCGCGGTGCCGCAGCACTCGCGATCGGCTCTTCGCCGAGGCCGGGGCGATTGACGAAACGAGCTTCCATCACAGGCTCACGACGTTCCAGCGTCGCCTCGCGCTGCGGGCGCGCGCCGAGGAGCTGGAACGGCAGATCGTGGGCCGGATCGGACGCGGGCCGGAAGCTGATGCGATCCGGGACGAGCTGGCGGGCGGCCGGGTCGATGAATGGCGCCAGCGGGTCGCGGCCACCGAGGCGCAGGCCCTGGACCTGCAGCGCCTGCGCGACGAAGCGGTCGGACGTCACCGTGATGCCGAACGTTCGCGGCGCGAGGTCGAAGCGTCGGCGGACGTGGCGCGGCTCGAGATCGAGCACGCGGGTCTCTTCTCGGAACTGAAGGCGGCCGTGCGCGAATGGCGCATCGCGACGCTCGCACGAACCCTGATCGAAGAGACGCTCGGTGAATTCGAGCGGACGCGACAGCCCGCGGTGCTGGCCCACGCGACCAACACGTTTTCATTCGTGACGCGGGAGCGCTATGAGCGCCTCGTCCTCGACGAGGAAGCGGCCGGCATCCATGTTGTCGACAACACCGGCGTTCGCCGCGCGCCCGAGGCGCTGAGCCGCGGCACGGCCGAGCAGCTCTATCTGTGCATCCGGCTCGCCCTCGCCGCCGAATTTGCGCGGCGCAGCGAGCCGCTGCCGCTCATCATGGACGATGTGCTCGTGAATTTCGATCCGGAGCGGGCCGCCGCCATCGCGCAGGTCGTCGCGGATCACGCGCGCCGCCAGCAGGTGCTGCTCTTCACGTGTCATCCGACCACGCGCGATCTGCTGCGCAACATCGACCCGCACCTCCAGATCGTCGAGCTGCATCCGATCGATTTGGCGGCGGACCGAATCGCCACGGCGCCCATGCGAGCACTGCCTTTCGAGGACGTCGAAGGCGCCCAGGCGGGCTTGCCGGCGGAGATCGACGAGCCTTGAGAGACCCCTGACCTCGTTCACGTCCCGCGGCCCTGCAGCCGTTCCAACCTCAGCGGGCGCTTATTCCGACGCCGTTCAGCGCTTGCCTAGCTCCGCGGTCAAGGTGACCTGCGCGCGCACTTCGAGCTCGCCCGCGGCAATGGGAGTCTCGACCGCGGCGACGTCGGCGCGTGCGGCCATCATCATCGGCCGTGGCGGCGGGCGGTGCTCGAGACGCTGCTCCTCGATTCGCAGTACGCGCTGCACGGTCTGCCCCGCTCCTGCGGCAGCGGCGTCGGCGCGCGCCCGCGCGTCGGCGACCGCCTGCCTGAGCGCGTCGCGCTCGACCGCGTCGCGGTTCTTCAGATCGAACCGGATGCCGCTGACCGAGGTGGCGCCCGACCCGATCGACAGATCGATCACGTCCCCCACTCGCTCGATCTCGTCCACGCGGACCTCGATGGTGTTGGTCGCGAGGTAGTCGCGGAGCGTCTGGCGTCCGTTCTGATAGTCGAATTCCGGCTGTAGATCGTACGTGAGCGTCCGAATCGCGTCCGGCGGAATGCGCGCATCCTTGAGCTTTCGCTGCACGGCGGCCATCGCCTCGGCGTTCCGCTGTTGGGCTTCCCTCGGACTTCTGGCGCGCGACTGTGCCGTGATGTTCACGTGGGCGCGATCCGGCGGCACGTGCACGATCGCCTCGCCGGTCGTGACGATGACCGGTTGCGTGATTTCCTCGGCAGCCGCGACGCCCGCGAGCGCCGCGAGCAGGACCGCCACGAGCCAGCGCCGATTGGACGGTGATGCCTTCACGATTCCGCCCCCTTTTCAATCAGACAAGAATACACTCTGGCCATGCGAATCGTGCGGTACAACCATCCCATCAACTCCACCGAGCTCGTCAACCGGCTGCGGGAGACCAAGAGCGTCCTGATCGTGCCGGGCGATCACTTCGGGATGGACGGGTACCTGCGCATCGGCTATGGGCCCGGGACGACCGAGTATCTGCGCCAGGGCCTGACGCGCTTCGACGATCTCCTCGTCTCGATTGGCGCGGCAGCCACACGCGCGCCATAGGGCTCCCGCAATTGCGGCACCTCTCCGGTTCCCGGGTCGCCCTCGATCTCGCGCTCGTCGGTTTCGGCAACGTGGCGCGGAGATTCGTGCGCCTCCTTCAGGAGCGCGCCGACGGCCTCCGCTCCGACCCCGGCGTGGATGTTCGCGTCATCGGCATTTCAACCAGGCGACACGGCGCCGCCCTGGCTCTGGACGGCCTGGATGCGATTGCGGCGGCGGACGCCGTGGAGCGGGGCGGGGCCCTCCAGCGTTTCCACGACGAAGGAGCCGGGCTGCCGGCCGGCACGATCGCGTTCATCAACCGCGCGGCGTCAGCGCACCGACACAGCGCGCGAGAGCTCGTGATGGTCGAGACGACCGTTCTGGACATCAACGCCGGCCAGCCGGCCATCGATCACGTCCGCGCCGCCTTCGCATCAGGCGCCCACGTCGTGACGGCAAACAAGGGACCGGTGGCGTTCGCGTATCGGGAGCTGGCTCAAATGGCGGACGCTGCCGGCGTCGAGTTTCGCTTCGAATCGGCGGTCATGGACGGCATTCCTGTGTTCAACCTCGCGCGCGAGACACTGCCAGGGGCGACCGTGCGGGGTTTTCGCGGCGTGATCAACAGCACGACGAACTACATCCTGACCGCGATGGAAGAAGGGCGGTCGTTCGACGAAGCCCTGCGGGACATGCAGGCGGATGGCGTCGCCGAAGCGGATGCGTCGCTCGACCTGGATGGCTGGGACGCGGCGGCAAAAGTCGCGGCGCTCGCCAACGTCTTGATGGACGCGCGCATCACGCCCGGCGACGTGCGCCGTACGGGCATTCGTGGCGTCCGGGCCGAAGACGTTCGCGAGGCGCGGGCCCGCGGAAGACGGGTCAAGCTTGTGGCATCGGCGGCGCGCCGTGACGAGACGGTCATCGGGCGCGTCGAGCCGGTGGACATCCCCTCTGACGATGTGCTGGCAAATCTGCCGGGAATGTCGAATGCCGTGGTCCTCGAGACGGATGTGCTGGGCCGACTGGCGGTGATTGAAATCGATTGCGGCCTGACGCAGACCGCATACGGACTGCTCAGCGATCTGCTGGGCGTCGCAACTGGTCTAGCGCCTCGCCGAGCGCGGCGGGGTCGAATCCCTTGATGCTCCGGCCGCCGATGAGGGTGACGGGAACGACGCGAAAGCCAAGCGCGACGAGCTCATCGTAGGCATCGGGCTCTTCTTCGACGTTCCTGTCGACGAACGTGTGACCTTCGCGTGAAAGAAACTCCTTCACCCGCTGGCACGGTAGTCACGCCGAGCCCGAGTACACGATAATGGCTGCCGTCATGTGCACCCTTCTTAGCATGGGTTTCGTCGTGGGTCCTGTCAACTTTCGTCGCCTCGTCCTGCCATGAGCTCGCCGGCCGCTCGGACCTCAGGATCGACTCCGCTGGCCGGGACGGTCGTGCTCGACCTGACGCGTGTGCTGTCCGGTCCGTACTGCACGATGCTGCTCGCCGACATGGGCGCGCGTGTGATCAAGATCGAGCTGCCCGGCCGGGGCGACGATACGCGCGCCTGGGGGCCGCCGTTCATCCAGGGCGAAAGCGCGTACTTCCTGAGCATCAACCGCAACAAGGAAAGCCTGACGCTCGACTTCAAGCACCCCCGCGGACGTGAGCTGCTGGACCGGCTGATTGCGCGGGCCGACGTGCTCGTCGAGAATTTTCGTCCGGGCACGCTCGAGCGCCACGCGCTTGGCTATCAGGACCTCGCGGAACGCTGGCCGCGGCTGGTCTACTGTTCGATTTCAGGCTTTGGCCAGACCGGTCCGAAGAAAGATCTGCCCGGGTACGACGCTGTGGTTCAAGCCGAGGGCGGCTTGATGAGCATCACGGGGCCGCCGGACGGCGAGCCCTGCCGCCTCGGCGTCGCGATCGGGGATCTGGGGGCGGGAATGTTCGCGGCCCAGGGCATCACGCTTGCGCTCCTCGCCCGCGAGCGCACCGGGCGAGGGCAGCACGTCGACATCGGCATGCTCGATTCGGTCGTGTCGCTTCTGACGTATCAGGCGGGAATTCATTTCGCCACCGGAGCGGTGCCCGTCCGCATGGGCAATCGGCATCCGACCATCGTGCCCTACGAGACGTTTTCAGGGGCGGACGGCGAGCTGGTCGTGGCCGTCGGCAACGACGAGCAGTGGCAGCGCTTCTGCGAAGCGACCGGCCTACAGGATCTCGCGACCGATGTCCGGTTCGCACGCAATCGCGACCGCGTGGCGCACTACGATGAGTTGCGACCCCTGCTCGTCGCGCGATTTCGCATGCGACCGCGGGCGGACTGGATTGCGGCGCTCAGCGAGGTGGGTGTGCCGTGCGGGCTCGTCCGATCGATCGACGAGGTCCTGACCGACGCGCAGGTCGTTGCCCGATCGATGGTGACGTGGATTGAGCACCCCGCGGCGGGATCGATCGGCATGCTGGGGGTCCCGATCAAGCTGTCCGAGACCCCCGGCGGCGTCCGCACCGCCCCGCCGCTGCTCGGCCAGCACACCTGCGACATTCTGTCGCGAGATCTGGGGTTGTCGGGAGACGAAATCGGCGCGCTCCGCGAGGCGCGGGTGATCTGAGGGCGCTATTTCTCGACGAACGGCTCGATAGCCAGAAGCAGGAACGCCACCACGTCACGATCGGTGATCGCTCCGGGCGTGCCGCCTGTTCCCACGACCTGATCCAGCGTCACGAGGCGCTTGCCAAGCCGGTACGCGGCGCGCCCGACGACCGCCGGCTCGGGCCGCACCGTGTCGAGTTCGAGCTCGATGAAATCATCGGCGGCTCGGGTCGAGACGAGCCGCACCTTGCCTTGCGGGGTCGTCACCTCGAACGCATACCCTTCCGGCTTGAGCGCACTCGCGAACATCCGGAAGACCGGCACCGCCACGTCGGTCAGGAACTGGGCGTACTGTTCCTCCGCCCGGTCCGCCCGCCTGCGGCGCTCGGCCGCCTCGCGCCGCACACGATCGATCGTGTGCAGGAGCTGCTTCCGGATCTCCGAGATTTCGATCATCGCTGCGTGTCGCGCTGAGGGGACGCGGTCAGGCGAGCCGTTCAACGAAGGACGTGTCGACGCCGGCCCGCTTGAGCAGGTTGAGCAACCCGTCTCGGTCGACCGCTTTCCGGTACGCCTCGCGCGCCTCGGTGGCGCCGCTCTGGACGAACGCCGCCAGCGCGTCATTGAGCGGGACCATTCCGTGCCTGCGACCACTTTCGATCGCGAGCGGCAGCTGGAACATCTTGCCTTCGTCGATGAGACTGGTGACCGGTGGAACGTTGAGCAGCAACTCGCGCGCCGCGAGGCGCCCGCCGCCGGTTTTTCTGAGCAGCACCTGCGCGACGACCCCGCGGAGCAGCCGGGCGAGCGCCCGCTGGACCGCCGGCCGGCGTCCGGAATCGAATCGATCGATGACCCGCTCGAGCGCGTCCGCGGCGCTCGGCGCCGTGATGGCCGCCATCACGAGGCGGCCACCCTCGGCTGCTTTGAGCGCCACCGACACGACGTCGGGGGCGCCCAGCTCTTCGATGACGAGGACATCCGGATCCTCGCGCAACGCTGCCCGGGCGGCTTCCGCCACCTCGTGGGCGTAGCCTCGGACCTCACGCTGACTGATCAAGGCGCGACGGCTCTCATGCACCGTCTGGATCCGGCTCTCCAGCGTGATGACGTGATCGCTGCGCGTGCGATTCACGATGTCGACGAAGGCCGAAAGGAGCGTTGACTTTCCGCTCCCCCGCCGCCCGGTCACGACGATGAGGCCGTCGAGGTGCGTACAGAGCGCCTGAATCTCGCGCGAGAGGCCGAGCTGGTCGGCCGACAAGGCGCGCCCCGGAATCAATCTGAAGATCGCCCCAGGGCCTTTGTGATCGCCAAAGCTCACGCATCGCACGCTTCCCACATCGGGAACGTCGACCACCCACTCGGTCCCGGCGCCACTCCGCAGCGCATCGCGCGTCGGTTCCGGCGCCATTTCCAACACCATCGTCTCGACGTCGGACAGGCTGAGGGCTGGCTCCGTTTCAACCACCGCAATCTCGCCGTCCACGCGCAACAGCGGGCGCGAATCCGCGATGATGTAGAGCGTGGTGGCATTGCGCGCGGCAGCGAGACGAAGGAGACGGTCCAGCACGCCGGAACATGCCGCGGTGACGCCAGCGACAGCCGGGTCGCTGCGAAGAGGCGCCCGCGACATGGACAGGACCACGGCTGGCTGAGGCTCGCCGGCAGGCGCCAGTTCTGGGCCTGGCGCGCCGGGCAGGGAGCCGGCCGCCAGCTTCGGTTCCGGTGGAGGTTCAGTGGACGTCTCGGCGCCCGGCTGACGATATCGCCGGATCTCGACCCAGACATCGTCGCCACCGCGGGCTGCGACGAGCGTGAAGCGATCGCCTTCCGGATCCGATGCGAGGCCGTGCTCGATGGCCCCGTCTTCAGCGAGCGCGCGTTCTTCGTCGGGGGGCAGAAGCTCCGCGAGCATGCCCGACATCGCTTCAGCGCTCAGGGGCCGGTTCGACAACTCGACGCGGGCGGTTGGAGCGATCACATACGGCTTTTCGCCGCTGTGCATCACGAGCGCGTCACCGTCCCCACGGACGATAGCAGCGAGAAGCGAATCGAGCAGTGTCACGGCGTCGGATTGCCTGGGCGGCTCGCACGGCCTCGTGAAGCGTTTCGGCCCAAGCCCGCAAGGCCATTACGCCTCCGCATTTTTTGCCGACCGCCGCGGGTGCGTTCCGACCTCATAGATTCTCACCAGCTCCACCAGTTTGTACCCGCGGGTCTGGTAGGGTGGAACGATGCGCTCGGTCCTCAGGTACTGCAACATGCCTTCATCCGAGTAATCCGGCGGCCCGATGTGTTGGAGGGCGCTCAAGGCCGATTCAAGATCCGCCAGCCCTATCGTTCGTTCCAGCACGGTTCGGCTGCCCGGCAGAACGCCAAGTCGGCGCACCTTCTCCTGACGCTCGCGGGTCTCGAACGCCACAAACAGCTCGTTGTCGATGAAATTGTAGTCGGCGTCGGAGCGCGTCGAGGGCGAGTCTTCCACCTTGATGAGGACGACCCCGGGGAGCCCGGCGAGAGAGTCGAGGAGGGCCCGCGTAAACGCGCCTTCGCCCGACCACTTGGAGGTATCAATCTCCACCGATGGCCATAGTAGCCTATTCGGGGCCGATTTTCAGGCCTCATCCCGTCGGGCCACATGGATGGCCATCAGGCCCAGGAGCACGGGAGTATGGCGGGCCTCGGCGAAGCCAACCCGCCGCATCAGTTCGACGACGGCGGCGCTGCCTGGATAACGGCGGATCGTCTCCGGGATGTAGCGGTACATGTCTGGATCGCCATGCAGCACCCATCCAAGCGCCGAGCCTACGACCGTGAGATACGCAAGATAGGCGAACCGGACGAGGGGATTGCGTGGCCGGTCGAAGTCGAGCGACAGGAACCGGCCGCCGGGACGAAGCACGCGGTAGATCTCGCCGAGCGCCGAATCGAGCGCCGGCACGTTCCTGAGACCATATCCGGTGGTCACGACGTCGAACGACGCATCGCCGAACGGTAGCGCCGTCATGTCGCCGACAAGAAAGGGCACGCCCGCCGCGTCGGGCTTTCGCCGGGCCAGTTGGATCATGCGCGGCGTGATGTCGAGCCCGACGACCCTGGCGCCTCGTGTGGCCGCAGCGAGCGTGAGATCGCCCGTGCCACACGCGAGATCGAGCACCCGTTCGCTGTCACGAATCTCCGCCCGCTGCACCAAGTGGTTTTTCCAGTGCCGGTCACGTCCATACGAGAGGAGGACCGTGATGAGATCGTAGCGATCGGCAATGGTGGCAAAGACACGACGCGTCAGGCGACGCTTGCCCTCCCGAGAATCGAGCAACGCTCCGAGCGACGTCATGCCGCCACCTGACGCCGGCTGGGCGCGCGGCGTCTGCTAAGATGCCCTTCCATGCATGCTTGTGAGCGCCGACAGGCGACGCTTGCGCGGACGGTCATGATTGGCGTGATGTTGATGATGATCCTCGCTCCACGATCGAGCTCGACCGTGCTGGCCCAGAGCGACAGCGAGGAAGGGTTCAAGATTCTCGACAATTCCTTTCTCCTCGAAGAGGCGTTCAATCAGGAGCCGGGAATCTTCCAGAACATCCTTGGCGTGCGCCATCTGGGCGGGGGCGACTGGGAAGCGACCTTCACCCAGGAATGGCCGCTTGGCGGCCAGACCCATCAGTTCTCTTACACGCTGCCGTTCGGCGCCACCGGTGCCGGAACCGGCTTCAGTGACGCCCTGCTCAACTACCGGTACCAGGTGTTCACCGAGTCGGATGCCCGGCCGGCTGTCGCCCCACGCATCAGCATCATCCTGCCGAGCGGAAGCGAGCGCAAAGGCCTCGGCGACGGGGTCGTCGGGCTGCAGGTCAACCTGCCGTTCAGCAAGCGACGCGGTGACTTCTACCTGCACTGGAACGGCGGCATCACGTATCTGCCGCGTCTTGATGGACGGGGTTCGACCGGCGAGGTTGCAGGCCGCTCGTCGCTCGCGAGCCCCCACCTCGCCGTCAGCACGATCTGGCAGACGCGGCCGATGCTCAACCTGATGCTCGAGACCGTCGTGTCGTTCGATGAAGTCGCGACGGGTGGCGCGACGACAAGGCGCGACACGACCATCACGCTGTCGCCGGGCCTGCGCGGCGGATGGAACGCCGGGACCGCGCAGTGGATTACGGGCGCCGCGGTCCCGATTGCGTTCGCCGGGGACGAAACCAACGCGGGGATCTTCCTCTATCTGTCGTACGAGCTGCCCTTCAAGAAGGCAGTTCCCGTCAGGACCGATCCGGTTCTGCTGCCGTGTTGAGCTCACTGGCCTGTAGCGAAGCCTCGCCTCAAACCGCCGAGTGACAAGACACGGCCGGGACAGGTGAACCTTCGCTACGAGCTGCGCGGCCGCCACGGCGGCCGCGGCTAAGACAGCTCCTAAGTACTGCGTTTCACAATGACGGTGACGTCTCGGCCGCCGATGCATCCCCGCTGGCTGCGTTGCTCCTTCCTCAAATAGTCCCGCTATTCTCGGTCGTCACGCCTTGCCAGCGGGGCGCCTCGACGCCCCAATACGTC